>NZ_CP014334.2:0-307500 GCF_000767275.3 Fervidobacterium islandicum
ATGGAGGTGTGTTTATGGATAACGTAGATATCAAGGAAAAGATTATGTCCGCACTTAAGGAAAAGGTTAGCCGCCAGCAATGGGAACATTGGTTCATAGACTTCTATGTTAAACGTGTGGAAGGAACCCACGTTGTATTTGAGGTGGGTAATCTTTTTCTCAAAGGATACATCGAGAAAAAATTCGATAAGGTTATCAAAAAGGCCATAGCCGAGGCAGTAAGTCAAGGCGCAACTTACGAGATAGTTTATGCTCAGATTGTCAACCCCGAAAACTTCGAAGATGAAGTTCCAGAGAACGTTGCCCTGGTCAGGAAAAAGCCTGTTCTCATAACCCCTCTGAACCCCAAGTACAGGTTTGACAACTTTGTTGTCGATGAATTCAACCAGTTCGCTTACAATCTGCTCCTTGAAGCGGCGAAAAAGCCAGGTACCTACAATCCCATATTTATTTACAGTGAAGCGGGAATGGGTAAGACGCACTTGGTTCAAGCATACGGTAACTATTTGCTATCCCAAAACCCAGATCTGAGATTTGCCTACTTGACAAGTGAAAGTTTTATGAATGAACTCATCACGAAACTCAAATCTGGTAATATGGAAGAATTTCGGGAACGCTACAGAAAGAAGATCGACGTGCTTGTGATCGATGACATTCAGTTTTTGGCTGGGAAGAAGGGTGTTCAGATAGAACTCTTCCACACGTTCAACACACTTTACGAAGCAGGAAAACAGATCATCGTTTGTTCCGATCGCTCACCGAAAGAACTTAAAGATTTCCAGGACAGAGTTATCTCAAGATTCCAGATGGGAGTCGTTGCCCAGATAAAAACGCCATCACAAGAAGCGATGTACAAAATAGCTAAAAAGGTTGTCGACGACGAAAAAGCCGATATTGATGATGGTATATTGCGATATGTCGCTGCGCATATTAGAGGAAGTATAAGAATTCTAAAGGGGGCAGTGATAAAACTCATAGCTTACAAGAGCATGTACGGAGAACTGAATATTTCAATTGTGAAGTCTATCTTACGGGATGTACTCACTGAAGATACCTCCACCAGCTCTGAAGGAGATATTGTGGATGTAATCGCTAAGACCTTTAAAACAACGAAAGATGACATTTTATCAGGTTCAAGAGATCGGAATACATCCTTAGCGAGGCAAGTATGCATGTATTTTATGGTAAAAAAATATGGTCTATCTACAAGGAAGGTTGGCGAAATCTTCAACAAAACACATCCGTCGGTAATAAATTCTGTTAAATCAATAGAGAAAAAACTGGAAAATGAGAAGGATTTCGCGTTGTTATTAAGAAGCATTGAAAAAGAACTTCAAAAAAGTGTTGGAAAAGCTTATTCTTGATAACGATAGCAACAGAGCACTGTGAATTTGGAGGTTGTTGAAAAATTAAAACTTTTGTGTTATAATCAACAATGACGTTGAAAAGGAGGTGCTAAGGCATGAAGGTTAGAGTAGACGAAGCAACATGCATCGGGTGCGGTGTTTGCGAGAACCTCTGTCCAGATGTATTCAAACTTGGAGACGATATGAAGGCAAAAGTTTTGCAACCAGAGACTGACCTTGAATGTGCAAAAGATGCTGCTGACAGCTGTCCAACAGCT
Organism: Fervidobacterium islandicum; assembly: GCF_000767275.3. Lineage (NCBI taxonomy): Bacteria > Thermotogati > Thermotogota > Thermotogae > Thermotogales > Fervidobacteriaceae > Fervidobacterium > Fervidobacterium islandicum. The sequence goes on from NZ_CP014334.2 coordinate 1,625, forward strand.
GCGATCAGCATTGAAGAGTAACAAGTAGGGGTAACAAAAATCACGCTTACAGTTTTTCACAAGGGGGCTTAGCCCCCTTGTTTGTTTTTATGTTCACTAAAAAGTTGTATAAAACTTTGTTTTTATGTTCACTAAAAAGTTGTATAAAACCGAGAAAGAAAAAAGCCTTAGAGCAGAAACAAAAGATTTCCCTTATTTTTGCTATGCTATTGCATTTGCCAAGCATTGATGTGTTATAATATAATCAACGAGCGGCATTTGAAATTCAATCATCGAAAATACAAAGCCAAAATATACAAAAAAGTTGATGAAAAGGAAGGTGTAAGGAGAGTGCGAGTGACAAGGCAGATTAAACATCTTCAAAATTCTTCGTATTTGTTTGTACTCATAGCTTTTTTCCTTTCGTTTTTTGTTTCCATGCTTTTTGGTTTAGACATGGAGAAAGCCAAAGAGATTTATCGAAGTTATCTTTCACCTACATCGGAATTTCACAGGACTGTGTTATCCTACATTAATAACGACCTCCCTATCTACAGGTTTTTGAAAATCTACATGGTAGGTTCAACAGAAAAGACCGAGACCACAAAAAAGACGGGCGACTATTTGGAAGCGATTAAACCGCTGGAAACTGCAAACTCTGATGAGGAAAGACTTGCTAGAGCAGTGTACCTTTCGTATTGGGAAGCGAAATTGAATAATCGTTCATTTGGTAGAGAACTTGTGAAGGGTTCGCCGATATTCAATTCCTTCTTCAATGAGTATCAAATGCGCTTGGTTGATGCATTCGGTAATTATGCGCAAGACCTGGCAGCCTACCTTTTTGGTGCGGATGTCAACCTTCCTTACGTTCCGGAAGAGTTAAGAAAATTAAGGACGGATATTCTTGGCGATTACGAGTACGTTCCTGTGTACAATGGCGAAGAATTAGCTGCGATAACTTTAATAATGAAAGAACCGGAAGTTGTTAAAACTCTTAGTGATATTATATTAGAATCAGAAAAGTCCGCACAAGATTACGATCCGGAGATGCTCATTTTGAGAACACGTGGAACTATCTTTAGAAGCTCGTACAATTTGATTGCCGGGTTGAAAGACGAAATTGCTTCCGAATTTGTGGAGATAACCCCAAAAGAGAGGAATTATGCCTGGATCAGATGGATAATCTACGCAGGTATAGTCTTGATTTGGCTCTATGTGTACAAGAACATCAACATCCCGCTTGCACTTATAATAGCTTCTGAAACGGTGTACATCGGTGTGTTCATGAACATGCAATCCACATCGGACGGCATGATCTACGGCATCGTTATGGCGATAGCATTGCTATTTTCCATATTCTACTTCCTATTCAAAAAGCAACCCGTTCTTTTCTTGATCAGCGTTTTAACAGCGGTTACTTTGTTCCTGCCTTCATTTGCCACGAAAGACCTTCTGATGCCGGAATCTTTCAGTTCATCGCCTTTCTACAGCACGTTGGTTAACGAGGTACTTGAAGAACCGCTTAGTGTTGTACAAAGACGCTTAAAGGATTACAACACGACAGTAAACGAGTCTATTGAGAAGTTCAACGCAGTACTAACGGATGCAGGAATCGATGTCTACACCTTGTCAGATGAATATGTTGCACCAGAAGCCTTTGAAAAAAGGGTAGAGTACGTGAAAGAGTTGGTTAAGAAGACGAACGATAAGAACCTAACAAAACAATTGAACGACTTTATATATTTCGAAACGAAAAGGGCAAAGAAAGTAGAAAAAATCATCTCTGAGTTTGAAAGGGATTTCAGAAAATTTGCTGCCATTGGCTCTGATACTTTCCGGAATAAACTTGCTGAATTTGCAGAATCAAAGTTCCAAGGAATGCACAAAGACAGATTGTTGAAAGCGATTTCATCCACTCCAAAAAAGGCTTACGTAACACTACCAACGTACAAAGCTTATTATTCGCTCTCAGCTGTTATCCTGATATCGCTTTCCCTATTCTTGATAGCTCTTAAAAGGTATGAAGCTTTCATTCCACTTGTTGGTGCGCTTGCCGTGTCCGTTTTGACGTTGTTTAGAACACAAAACGTTTTCGTACAGGTTGGTGTTCCTTCACTTAGCGTTTACATCAGCTGGTTAATTCCTTATACTCTGGTGTTATCATTTGCGCTTGGATTTTATTGGTTGAAAGAAAACCACATCATCCTTAGAAGGAGGGAGAGAGTATGAAGAGGTTCTTTGTTTTCGTGCTTCTTGCGGTAGTTTTAACGCTCGGGTTCTCATTCAAAGCCATCATGGTGACCGACACAGGTGGACTTGGTGACAAGTCGTTCAACGATGGAACATGGGCAGGTATCCAAAGAGCGGCTAACGAACTCAAAGTTGAAGCAAAGGTAATCATGTCACAAGAACAGTCAGACTACATTCCAAACTTGACAAAAGCTGCTCAGGAAGTTATGAAGGAAAAAGACGGTGGTATCGTCTTTGCAGTTGGTTTCATGATGACAGATGCCCTCATGAAAGTTGCACAACAATTCCCAACAGTCTATTTTGCAGGTATCGACATTGCGTTCGATAAAGAATTACCAAACGTTATCAACTTCCTGTTTAAGGAGCAAGAATCAGCATTTCTTGTTGGTTACATCGCAGCAGCCATGACAAGAACTGGTAAAGTTGGATTTGTCGGTGGTATCGCAATTCCTCCAGTTGAAAGATTCAGATACGGTTACGAAGCGGGTATAAAAGCATACGAAGACCTTAAGGGTAAAAAAGTAACAATCATTAGAGGTTACACCAACGAATTCAGCGATCCAAAGAAAGGTAAAGATCTTGCCAATTCCCAGTTCTCACAGGGTGTAGATATCATCTTCGCAGCAGCTGGCGCATGTGGTAACGGAGTCATTGAAGCAGCAAAAGAAAGATCAGAGAAGCTTGCAGGTAAAGGATACGAGAACATCAAAAAACGTGCACTTTCCGGTCTACCAATGTACTATGCCATAGGAGTTGACGTAGATCAAGACTACATGGCACCTGGTGTTGTGCTTACAAGTGCGATGAAAGGTGTCGACATGGCAGGATACTACGGTGTCAAATGGGCCTTCACAGGACAGTTCAAAGGCGGAGTCAAAAACCTTGGCTTGAAAGAAAACGGTGTTAGAATGTCTGAAATGAAGTATACAAAAGAAATCGTCGAAAAACTTGCACCGAATGCTCTCAAAGAACTCGAATATCTTAAACAACTCATCATCGAAGGCAAGATCGTTATTCCAGATTCAGAAGATGCACTCAAGGCATTCACTGTTAAAGGTTTGAAACTTCCAAAATAATACAGAAGAAACTGTGAAACTCTACGATCTTTCTCAGGGGGCGGTATGCCCCCGTTTTGATAGACTATACAAGCACAGACACAATCTGCAGTTGCATGCTTGTGTAGTCTATCAAGATGGCGTTCTTAGTTTATATGACTTTACCAGTGTTGGAGGTGGACTTGTAGTGGACGATTTGAGAAAAGATTTGAAGGATAGCAAAGACCCAAAACATGAGAGTCGAGATAGCCATTCTGAGTACGCTGTTGAGATGATAGAGATCACCAAAAGATTTCCCGGCGTGCTCGCAAACGACAGGGTAACGGTCAGGATTAAGAAAGGCGAAATCCACGCTATTGTTGGAGAGAACGGTGCTGGGAAAAGTACGTTGATGAACCAACTTTATGGACTCTATCATCCGGACAGTGGTGAGATACGTATCTTCGGTGAGCGAAGAGTTTTCACAGGACCAAGGGATGCGATAAGATCAGGAATCGGAATGGTGCACCAGCATTTCATGCTCGTTAATACCTTGACTGTGGCCGAAAACGTCGTACTTGGAAACGAACCTGTGAAGGGTGTTAATTTTGACTTGAAAAGGGCAAGACAAGAAGTTAAGGAGCTGTCTGAAAAGTACGGTCTGTACGTCGATGTTGATGCAAAGATTGAAGACATTCCAGTTGGTATGCAACAGCGTGTCGAGATAATAAAAACACTTTACAGAGGTGCGAATATAATCATCCTCGACGAACCTACAGCCGTTTTAACTCCCCAAGAAGTTGAGGAACTCTTTGAGATCATGAGGAACTTGCAAAAGAGTGGAAAAACGATACTATTCATTTCGCACAAACTCAACGAAGTTATGGAAATCAGCGACAGAATAACAGTGATGCGTGGTGGAAGGGTAACGGCTGAACTTATTACAAAGGAAACGAACGAACGTGAGATAGCACGTGCGATGGTTGGTAGGGATGTCGTTTTGAAGCTCGACAAGGCACCGCATACACCTAAGGAAGTGGTATTTGAAGTCAAAGACCTTTGGGTAAAGGATAATAGGCACCTTGATGCGGTCAGAGGAGTTTCGTTTAAGGTAAGAAAAGGTGAAATTGTAGGTATTGCTGGTGTTGCAGGTAATGGACAGACGGAACTGGTTGAAGCTATAACTGGACTAAGAAGGGCTGAAAAAGGACAAGTGATATTCGAAGGAGTAGACGTGACGAACAAGCATCCCAGAACCCTTAGGGAGATGGGAATGACTCACATAGCGGAAGATAGGCTGAAACATGCTCTAATTAAGCAATTCCCAGCCTATTACAATGTGATCCTCGGCAGACATTACAAACATCCATTTGCAGCTGGCGCCTTCTTGAACCATCAAGAGATAAAAAGATACACAGCCGAACTGATGGAAGAGTTCGATGTAAGACCAAGGATAATAGAGCACCTTGGTGGTAACTTCTCCGGTGGTAATCAGCAAAAATTGGTTGTTGGAAGGGAAATAAAAGCGGGACCGAAGTTTATGGTTGTAGCACAACCTACAAGGGGACTCGACGTTGGAGCGATCGAATTCATCCACAGGCAAATTTTGAAAATGAGAGAACATGACGTAGGGATTCTTTTGATATCAATGGAATTAGAGGAGATATTCTCACTGAGCGATAGGATATTGGTGATGTACGAAGGGCAAATCATGGGTGAAGTAAAACCAGAAGAAACAACTGTTGAAGAAGTAGGCCTAATGATGGCCGGTAAGAGATTTGAAGAAGTTCGAGGTGGTAAGAAATGAAGAAGCTTGAAATGAAAAAAGCACTGGAGAGCATTGCCGTTCCCGTTATCGCTGTCTTAATCGCTTTGTTAATTTCTGGGTTCATTATTCTTGCTATAGGCAAGAATCCGATAAAGGCTTATGGCGTACTTTTGCACGGCGCTTTTGGAAACAAACAGGCGATAATTGATACATTAATAAAGACCACACCTTTGATTTTGACAGGTTTGGCTGTTGGTTTTGGCTTTAGGGCGGGTGTGTTCAATATAGGTGCTGAAGGTCAGATGGCGATGGGTGCTTTGATGGCTGCGACATTTGCAAGCAATTTCGGAGGTCTACCTCCTGCTGTTGCAATTCCTCTCACAATTTTAATAGGTATGGGTGCCGGTGCCGGTTGGGCTGCTATAGCAGGGTATTTGAAAGCAAAAACAGGTGCTCACGAGGTTGTCACAACAATTATGTTGAACTGGATTTCAACATACTTGGCTTCGTTCATGGTAACTGGGCCACTTGCAACTGGTTCAGGCACACCGAAAAGCCCTGAAATTGCTCAGTCTGCTCAATTGCCAGTTCTTATGAGAGTTGGTGCAATGGAACTTAGTGCTGGAATACTTATTTCCATAGCTGCTGCTGTGTTCATGTACGTGTTTCTAAACAAAACAACAACGGGTTATGAAATCAAAGCGGTTGGTTTTAATCCCTACGCTGCCGAGTACGGCGGAATTAGTGTTGCGAAAAACGTTGTACTTGCTATGGCGATAAGCGGTGCACTCGCTGGACTTGCCGGTGTTACTGAATTAATGGGAGTTCACCACAGATTCTTGGGCGAGCTTTCCGGTGGTAAAGGTTTTGATGGTATCAGTATCGCGTTGATAGGACAAAACAATCCAATAGGTATTATCTTTGCAGCGCTTCTAATCGGTGCGCTTAGAACGGGAAGCAACGAGATGCAATTTATGGGTGTTTCGAAATACATCGTTATCATCGTGCAAGGCATCGTGATATTCTTGGTTGCAGCAGATAGAATAGTTAAGGCCATTTATGCAAGAAAGAAGGTCAACTACCTCCGACTGAAGTCGAGGGCTAGTAAAAGCCTTAGTTGACCAGCCTGAGCACTGGACCCGAAGGACAAGGGGACGAAGGTGCTACGTTGGTAGTAGGCTCAAGACCCACTCCGGGATGCTTCTCCAGTCCCGGACCCTGGAAGTGCTGGTTGCAGACAACCTTTGGGGTGTGGGCGAAACGGACCAGCACACGCGCCGGCTACCAACATTGGCGAGGAGAGTGCTAAAGTGAGTCCGCTTTAGCACGTCACAAGGCCCGTAAGGGCATTTTCATGGAGTGAGACGCATGGTGTTTGTGTTAGACAAAAACAAAAAGCCTCTGATGCCCTGTTCAGAAAAGCGCGCAAGATTGTTACTAAGTCGTGGCAGGGCAGTGGTTCACAAAATGCATCCGTTCACTATACGTCTAAAAGACAGAACAGTACAGCAAAGCGAGTTACAACCTTTAAGATTAAAACTCGACCAAGGAGCGAAGGTTACTGGTCTTTCAGTTTTGCGAGAAGACGGCGATGTAGCAGAAACAGTTTTTCTTTGCGAGATACACCACAAGACAGACATAAAGCAAAAGCTTGATGCCAGACGTGCTGTTCGTCGAAGCAGAAGAAACAGAAAGACTAGATATCGAAAGCCGAGGTTTCTAAATCGAAGACGGCCTGAAGGGTGGCTACCACCATCGTTCAATGCAAGAGCTGACCAGCTTATAAATGCGGTAAGGAAACTGACAAAGCTGTTGCCAATAAGTGCGATATCCATCGAAGATGCAAAGTTTGATACTCAAAAGTTGCAAAATCCAGAGATTTCTGGTATTGAATACCAACGAGGCACACTTTTTGGTTACGAGGTAAGGGAATATCTTTTGGAAAAGTGGGGACGAAGATGTGCATACTGTGGTAGAAGCGATGTACCACTGGAAATCGACCACATCGTACCAAGGTCAAGAGGTGGCACAGATAGAGTATCAAACCTAACACTTGCTTGCCACGAGTGTAACCAAAAGAAGAGCAACAAAACAGCTGCTGAGTTTGGATGCCCACATATTGAAGAGCGGGCAAGACAAACATACAAGCAAGCAGCATTCATGAACTCGATACGCTCATATCTGAGCAAATCATTAAGCAGTTTTGGAATACCAGTTGAATACGGAACAGGAGCGCTAACAAAGGCAAATCGCATTCGTCTGGGGTTTCCAAAAGAGCACTACTTTGATGCTTGCTGTGTTGGTGAGAGCACGTCAAGTGAGATACGTATAACACAAAGCTATGTGCAAATCTGGTGTGCAGTTGGTCGTGGAACAAGGCAGATGTGTAATACAGATAAGTTTGGTTTCCCACGTGGGCATAGGCAAAGATGTAAGAAACACTTTGGTTTTCAAACTGGAGATATAGTTAAAGCTATTGTACCACGAGGAAAGTACGCTGGTATCTGGATGGGTATGGTAGCAGTGAGAGGAAGCGGATTTTTCGACATTAAGGATAAAAATGGCAAAAGGGTATGTCAGGGAATAAGATATAAGTACTGCAAGCTGATTCAAACAGCCGATGGTTGGCAATATAGCAAGACAAAAACAAACTATTCTATATCTCACACGACTGAAGTCGCGTGCATCTAAGTTGGTGGAGGTGAAAGCATGAGAGTTCTGGCAGCGATACTTTCTATCTTTATAAACCCGCAGTTCTACAAAATAGCTCTTACTGCTGCAACACCTTTGATCTTTGCATCACTTGGCGGAGTTTTTAGTGAAATCACGGGAGTTGTTAACATCGCACTCGAAGGTATTATCCTGATGGGAGCGTTCACATCGGTTGTGTTTACCTATCTCACTGGGAACGTATGGTTCGGGGTGTTAATGGCTATCGTTAGTGGTATGCTACTTGCACTCTTGCACGCATGGGGTAGCATAAAATGGGCAGGAAACCAGGTCGTTTTAGGAACGGCAATAATACTACTTTCTCAAGGTTTAACTGGATTTTTGATGGAACCCATCTTTGGACAGCCAGGGCAGACGGATTTTGTTGGGAAGGTCGATGAAATAACGATACCCGGTCTTGTTAAAATTCCGTTCATAGGGCAGGTCATAGGCGAAATCAGCCCATTTGTGTACATCGCATTTGGTTGTGTTGCATTTGGTTGGTGGCTGATATACAAGACAAAACTGGGTCTGAGGATGCGCTCAGTTGGTGAAAATCCTGAAGCTGCCGATACTCTTGGAGTCAACGTTTATGCGATAAGATACTTCGGAGTCATAATGAGTGGTGTGTTCGCTTCTCTTGCAGGTGCTTATCTGAGTGTTGGCGAAATCGGTCAATTCAAGGAACTCATGTCCGGTGGTAGAGGGTTCATAGGACTTGCGGCGATGATTATTGGAAAGTGGAACCCAGTTGGTGCAATGCTTGCCAGTTTGTTCTTCGGGTTGTTTGGTGCATTCTCCAACCAGCTCCAAAGCTTGCAGGAAATTACAGTTGCATCTAATGTTAAATCATTGTTTGATACTATACCGTTTGTTCTGACCATAATTGTTGTTGCTGGTTTTGTTGGTAAATCCAGACCACCTGCAGCAGATGGTGTACCGTACGAAAAAAGTGAGTAGAACTGACGAAACCTTGGTGGTGATAGCGTGCTTCAAGAGTTCTCAGTTCGTACTACACGAAGGGTTGAGCTTGTTGACATAACTAACGAGGTCAGGAAAATTGTGAAAGAAAGCGGTGTTAAAGACGGAATCGTTGTTGTATACGTGCCACACACAACTTGCGGAGTGACAATAAACGAACATGCGGATCCTTCGGTTGTAGAAGACATCATCAACCAGCTTGCAAAAATAGTCCCGGCAAACGCAGGTTACCGTCATCTTGAAGGCAATTCAGATGCGCATATCAAAGCTTCGATTGTAGGAAGTAGTGTGACAATAATTGTTAATAATGGAAATCTTTTACTTGGAACATGGCAAGGGGTATTTTTGTGCGAGTTTGACGGCCCGAGAACACGTGAAGTGATTGTAAAGGTTATTGAAGGATAAAATCGTAACTATCAAGCACTGATGCTCCAAATATTTTAGTCAAACAAGAAAGTGCGGAAACAAAAAACTGTTGACATACTTGCATGAAGTTGTGATAAAATATAAACAGGTTGAATGGGTTTTTGAATTGCTTGAATTATAGGTATTAGATGAGTTCAGTAATTAAGTTCTAAATCCTGTTATTTCTGAAAAAATAACTTTAGTGGCAAAATACTTGATTTTTTCACGTCTTTTGTGGTATAATTTAGCTAGAATTACTATTCATCGGCATCTTGATTTTTATCCATCGAAAGTGCTATTATATACTTGATTTCCACACCATCATGAGAAGGAGGGGGATTTATGAACAAGAAAGAACTTGTCAACGCGGTAGCAGAAAAGACACAGCTCAAGAAAAAAGATGTGAAACTTGTTATCGACACACTCTTTGAAACGATTGCAGCAACACTCGAGAAGGGCGAAAAAGTTCAGCTTGTTGACTTTGGTACATTCGAAGTTAAGAAGATGGAAGGCAGAACAGGTGTGAACCCAAGGACGAAAGCGAAGATTAAGATTCCTGCAAGAAAAGTTCCGAAATTCAGACCTGGAAAGGTTCTCAAGACAAGAGTCAACAAATAATTGCACATACGCAATCAAAAGTCGGGGCCAAGCCCCGACTTTTATTTTTTTTGCCACGATTTAGTTTTCGCTGAGTTCTTTAACTGTTTCTATTAGTTTTTCAAATATATCCATTGAGAATTTTCCTTTTTCCACATCGGATTCGATAATCTTGAGAACTTCACTGTAGTCCCAGGCTTCTTTGTACGTTCTTTTTGAAGAGAGTGCATCGTAGACATCGGCTATGCCTATGATCCTGCCGAACAGAGAAATCTCTTCTCCCTTCTTCCCATTGGGATAACCACTTCCATCAAGGCGTTCATGATGCTCAAGCGCACCGCTGAGTATTGCTTGGTCGACGTACTTCACTTGGGACAAAATCTCTGCACCGTAAACAGTGTGGTTCTTAATTATCCTGTACTCTTCATCAGTGAGCTTTCCAGGTTTCAGTAAGATACTGTCGGGAATACCTATCTTCCCGACATCGTGTAATATCGCTGAGAATTCAAGCTTTTCCAACTCTTGTTGATTCAGTCCCATCCTTCTGCCAATCTCCACAGATATCCTTGCCACGTTTTTTGAATGTTGGTGCGTGTAATTATCTCGCTTATCAATAGCCGTTGCAATTGCCAAAAGTATCTTTTTAAATGATTCTGAAAACTTCTCGTACCTCCAAGTACTCAAAAGCTTACGGCCAATTAGTTTTGCAAAAAGTTCTACGATTTCAGCATCTTCCTGAGTAAAACCTCCATCTTTATTCAACACCTCAATAACCCCGATTTTTTGATCCTCCACCCATATCGGTGAACCAACTATATTCTCCGTTTTAAACTTCGCCGCTTTATCAACACCCTTGAAATGAACGGGGTTTGTCTCTAAATCGTTAAAAACAAGTGCTCTACCTTCAAGAAAAATCTTACCAGCGATCGATTCCATTGGTACGGGGATACTTTCGATCTTACCGCTTGCTTTTCCTACAGTCACGAGGAAACGCAAATGATCCGATTCGTACATAAGGATAGATGCGGCTTGTGCATTTACTATCGTACATATCTCCTGTTGGATATCTTTTAAGAGTTCGTTTAACCTCAGGTTGCTATTGAGTTTGGCAGCAATGTAAACAACTTGGTCTCTGAAATCTGCGGGGTTAATTCGAACTCCTTGCTGCACCATATCTGCAAGTTTTTTTAAGAAGCTGTAAGAATAATCACCGAGGACATAAAATTCGATGTTTTTGTAGTTGACCTTGTTCTTAGACATCCTTCCAACCAATACCCCGTTGTATCTATACCCACACAACCAAGTAGGGGCTTCAACTACCCTCATGTCTTTCCTCCTCTTTTGACGAATGTGTAGCTATTCATCAAATTATCGAACCTTTACCAACTTATCTCGCTGCCTATGTAAACACTCTGCACCCACTTTGTACCGTCCCAGTTATACACGATACCTGCGACCAGATTGCGTTCCATTATAGGATAAGTGATTCTCAAGAATGCTATCGTATCGCTATCGAAAAATTCACCGCTAACGAATGGTGTTTGGTCAAAGTAATAGCCGTAAATAAACAATCCTGCTACAGCACCTATCTGTGGTATTGTTATCCTAAACTCGCCGAGTGCATCCATATCACCACTAAAGTCACCGTATATGTAAAATCTGCCGATAGCGATGTCGTGGTAGAAACTTAAACCTGCCAAAAATCCAAAGGATGTTTCATTATTACCCAGAGTCTGCAGTTCATTCTTCGATTTTTGGACGGTATAAACCCTTCCGAAGTGGAACGGTCTAAAACCGTTCATAGTAGCGTATCCTCCACCGATGACATCCACGAACCCTATCTTACCGCTCAACCCTGCAAATGCTCCGATTCCAAACTGGGACATATCCGATAACCACTGTGAACCAACCTCAAATCCAAAGTACAAATTGCTTAGTATAGGATACCTCAAGAACGCTGACAGCGACAAATTGATTGGAGTGTCATCTGTTGTTTCTAGCGTATTTTTTGTGCTTACATCGGTGTCATAGAGCACCGCAGCCCCCAAATCCATACCGGCAATTGCCCCTTTTATTTCTATTTCCCCTGCAAAGACAGAATCAGACTGGACGATTTCCGGCAACCACAACTTTGAGAGTTCGTAAGGGATGTGCAGATACAAACCGAAGCTACCAAAGATTACCTTTGTATCAAAAGACTTAGCGTACGGTTTGAAGTAATCTCTCACCGAAAAGCCCATACCTAAGGAAATCGGAGGCATATTTCCGTACCTCAAGTAGAAATTCCCAAGGTTCAGTGCCACGTGGTTTATTGTTATCATATTAATAATGTTCGTACTTGGATTCTCCGATGGAATACCAAAGTACAGTGTTCCTCCAACTTCCGTTGCGTAAGCGGTCAAACCTATTCCTAATGTAACAGGGCCTATCGAAAATTCTGGAGAAATGCTGTAGACGATGTATTTTTGGTTGTTTTTAACAGCTGTCTCAACGCTGAGCGGTGGTATGTATGCTTTTGGTTGAGGTTGTGGCTGTGGTTGAGGTTGAGGTTGCTGAGTTTTTTCGGTTGTTGATGGTTCCACTTGTTCTTCGATAGGTTGTTCAAATATCTTTTCAATCTCCGGCATTGCTTCTTTTAGAGGTTCGAGTGTAGTAGTATCAAATAGCTGAGAAATGTCTTGTACAAGTTCGGTTCCAAGTTGATAAACAAGCGTTTGCCCTGCAAAGACTGGAACGACGAAATCATCTCCAAAGAATGCGAAGACCTCTCCGCTCCATACCTTTATAACCGGCTTATCATCGATATTTTCAACACCAAATTCAGTTCCCCTAACACCTGCTGTAACACTGCCTGTCTTAACTTCAAATGAAGAACCTGCCATCATCTTCTGAACAATGTTGTACGTTCCGCCCTTTTGAATAACTATTGACACGAGAATCTTTCCTTCTTTCGACTTCCTGAGCTTTTCAAAAAGCACTTGCGTGTTCTCGGTGATCTTTGTCATCGAACCATCGGGAAATTTGACAACGACGTAGGACTTTTCCAGTGTTAGAACCTCGTCGCCTTCTTGGATTACGGTGTCTTTTGTTATCGATTCCCAGGCCTTCTTGTTGAACTTCTTAATTGCGACGCTCCCTCTGAAAGAATCTATGAGTGCTTTGAGTTGTTCATTGAACTCTGCCTCATCTTTCTCCACTACTCTAATGGAAACTTCTTGAGTGAACACACCTTTGTCCGAAGTTTCCGCTGTGAATGTGATTTTGACATCGGCTGACTTCTTTGGAGCTAAATAGTTCAACACGAGCTTCCCACTTCCACTCAATCCTTTAGTTAGTACATCCGGTTTGTCAAACCCGCCCAGGTTCAATTTTGCTTTTAAATTGAACTGCGCAGGTTTACCGTCGTTGCCAGTCACCTCCACGGTGATTGGCAGCTTTCCACCAACAACAACGATGTTGTTTTCCACGGTCACTTTGATGTCAGCTAACGCCGAGACGGTGAGGATTGCCAGAATTCCTAGAATTGCCACCGTAAGAACTTTGTACTCTTTAGTCATAACATCACCCCCATAAGTATTATCGTAGAAAAAATTGTTAAAATGTAATTCAGAACATTAAACATTGACCCTCTCCTTTTGATTTTCACCACTGGAATAAGACAGAACACCGCATAGATAACAAGCAAAAAAGGATTAATTATGTATATTGCGGGTGCTGCCATTCGTAACACATATCCGATGTAGTCCCTTTTGTACATTCCGTTCGATGTCAGAAGATGCACGAGGATGCTTACAAAATAACCGTTGAATATCATTACCGATAAAACAACTGCTACCGTTCTTGGAAGGTACGGCTCAACTGGTGTCATAAGTGAACCGACGAAGACTAAAGACAGCATGTGAAAAGATTGATCAATCAAATAATAATACCAAGTAGTGCAAAACTTATTTTTGCAGGAGAACTTCAGAAAGTCTATCAGAAAATGGAGAACAGTTAAGAGACATATAAGACCAAGAACTTGAATGCTGAAGTTCTTCCCTACAATGAACATAAGTTGAGAAGCAAAGACTAGAAAGATATGAAAGCCCAGCACTTTTAAACTCTTCGATTTGTGAGCTGCAATGTAACTTGTTTGCAGCACGTAATCTCCGAAAAGGTGACCCAAGAACAGATAGGGAAAGATGTCACGTAAACTCACGGCGCGTCACTCCCACTAAATATTAACGCTATGTAGTTTTCTGGGTACTTACCCTGCAACTTTGAACGCCCCCATTTCAATATAACTATGTGCTCGGCGAAACCAACAGCCAGCGCGAACTTTGGGATTTCTTCACCTCTCAGTCCCTTTATTCCGGTTCCGTCGATGTACTCGTGGTGATACAAACAAGCTTCAAGTACGAACATTGGAACGTCCATCTCTCTGAGAATTTCGTAGCCTAAGTCTACATGCTTTAGATATTCTACGTATTCTTGTTCAGTGAAATTCCCTGATAGAATTTTCTCAAAAAGCTCATCCTTCAACCCGACAAATCCAACGTTGGCTATCTTCAGTGCAAGACGAACTTCGTCTTGGCTTAGACCTTCGAGTTTTGCTATCTTGAGGGCGATATTTTCCATCTTAGCTAAGTCTTTCTCACTTAATCGTACACGTTTATTCAAAGCAACAAACAGAGTATCTAGTGCGCTTTTCAATAATTGTTCCAATCTGTAATTGATTATCATTCCCTCAATAATCGAAACAAGAGAATCATAGAATGCTAAAAGACCTAGTACTTCATCGAGCGTGAACTTGCCTTGCAAGATTATCGTTCCTAAATTACCGGAATTCTTACTCAAGATAGGCATAACTAAAAGATCATTTTGAATAGTTAGTTGCGAAGGATTCTCCGAGTATGTCACGATAACGTCCTTGCCAAGTTTTGCTTTAAAAAAATTTTCCACTATCTCTTTCACATCACCGAGATTCTCTATTTTCAGCAATTCGTATGTCATATCGAATAATCTTTCATTTATTGGAAGTCCATAGTTCATCGCCAATTCGTATACATCATCTTGCGTAGGAAGACTACCGAAAATTTCAAAAGTTCCATTTTTTCTCAGGATATACTTCGTATTGTTAAGCTCAACTGTTAAATCATCGAAGTTCCTCAACTTGTTTCCCCCCATCTTTAACATTTTCCTCTACCTTTTTACCGATCAACTTGTACAATTTCAGCTTTTCACTTTTCCCTTTAACAGCAAACTCACCGAGATATTCAAATAAAAATCTATCCGTACGCCGTACAATTTCCTCTGATACTATAACCTCAGCATCGACTTCTCGTGTGAGGTGTTCGATTCTTGAAGCTGTGTTTACTGTATCTCCGATGCACGTGTAGTCCATCCTAAAAGGTGCTCCAATATTCCCAACAATTGCTGGTCCATAATGTATGCCGATTCCACTATCAAGGCTGAATCCGTATTCTTTGTTCAGCTCTTTCAAAGCATTTCTCATATCAAGTGCACAAGAGAGTGCGCGTTCAATATCATTTTCGTAAGAAATCGGAGCCCCAAAGATAGCCATTATCGCATCCCCTATAAATTTATCGATTGTCCCGTCGTACTTGTATCGGATAATCTCGCTCATTCTTGTCAGATAAATGTTGAGAAATGCAACCACTTCCTCTGGTTTCATACGTTCCGACCTGCTCGTAAATCCCTTTATATCTGAAAACAAAACAACAACATTTCTCGTTTCTCCTCCAAGCTTAAGCTCCCCTGTAGTTATTAATTCTTCTGCAACTTTATCTGGAACGTACCTGTAAAGGAACTCTTTCATCTTCCTTTTCTCAGCACTTTCCGACAAAAAATCGCCAACTAACTTAACCGAACCGACCACAATGTATCCGAGCACCGGGTAGAACGTAGTAACATAAATACGGTTCAAAAATAGAACATATGAAATAGCGACAAAAAGAATAGGTATCGACGGGATTAGGACATTAATAAGTTTCCTTTTGAAGTTCGATAGAACTCCGAGCAAAGTCATCAAAGCAATTACCAATAGACTATTGTAAAAAGGTGTAGGTAGTTTTAGAAAATCACTCCTCAGTATATTTTCAATAGCCGTTGCATGGACAAAAACACCTGCTTCCTCGTTGGAAAACGGTGTTATCCTCAAATCATAAAGTCCTTTAGCGGTTGCAGTGTAACCTACCAACACGACTTTGTCTTTGAACGTTCCTCTTTCGAATCTTCCAGTTATTACATCATAGAACGGGATTTCCTTGAAAATATTTGAAGACTTACCGTAATACCAAAGGTGCATGTATCCAGAATTATCAAAAGGCACCTCTTTCCCATTCAATATTACAACGCGTTTAGAAAAATCCAGCAACATTTCTTCAGGTTTTGCTCCGAGGTATATAGCACAGGCTATAACGTTCATATGCGGTAGAATACCCGAAGAAATCCCATTCTCCCTTGCCCATTCTTCAACGATCAACAGTGGCGTCCTTCTAACTATTCCATCAGCATCGAGTGTTCCGATCTCGTACGTGGCGCTGTAAGCTGCCATAGCAAAAGGCTCGTACACGGGGCGTATTTTGTAAACTGTGAAAGGTTTCATGAGCAAAAGTTCTCTAAAATTAATCATCTTGTAGGCATAATCAAGGTACGTTCTGTTCTGCTCTATTCTCTCTCAGCTTTTTGTTGAAAAGTTCGTAAGTTTCTTTTTCATTTATCAAATACGTACCGAGCACCACATTACCATACATGAGTAGAGTACTTGCGAAATAAGCATCTGTATTTTCATCCATAGGTTCTGTGAAAGAAACATCGAATGCTACAACTTTTGCACCATCTTCAAAAACTTTTTGGAGCAACTTTCCGTAAACATCGCGGTTCCAAGGCCATGTATCTCCTTCTACCTCCAGAGTGCTAAGTGAATATTCATCGATTCCAACAACCACAACATGGGGTGAAATACCAGCTGCACCACGCATTTTGTAAAACAAATCTGAAATCTTGAGGTCCAGAACTTCCGTCATTTCGAATTTGAACATGATGGCCCAAATCATGAAGAATGTCAGCGCTATATTCAGAATATGTATCTTTTTCATATATCCTCCTTTGACTCGATCTCCAAAAAACAGTTGCCCGTTCCAAAAAATAGATTTATCTAGTATAATTCTATCAGAGCACTCTATAAATTAGACCATAAAATTGTTAAAATCGTTGAATTATATAAAAACTTAAAAGGAGGTACCTCTATATGAAGAGCTACACCGAATACCTTTGGTTCAACACAAGCAAGAAGAGGGAACTCGTTTACATAACAGATAAGATACAAGAAATTGTAGAAAAAAGTGGCATCAAGGAAGGTTTCTGCCTTGTGTCAGCGATGCATATAACCGCTGGGATAATCGTGAACGACAACGAATCCGGTCTGCATCAAGACATCTGGGAATGGCTTGAAAAACTTGCACCGGCGGGTAATTACAAACACCACTGGACTGGAGAAACAAACGGGGATGCCCACTTAAAGCGCATCTTAACCCATCACCAAGTGGTACTTCCGGTTACAAACGGAAAACTTGACCTGGGGCCTTGGGAAGAGATATTCTATGCAGAGTACGACGGACAAAGAAGAAAAAGAGTCGTGGTCAAAGTCATTGGAGAATAGTGCCTGAAACTGCAGGCACACTAAAACCATGGAGATGAGCTGATGGAAAGGATTTATAAGATAGTTCTTGATTCAATTATCGAGGGAATAATCATCGTTGATAAAGACGCCAAAGTGCTTTATGTAAACAAAAACGCGCAAAAACTTTTGAATTTACCCTCGGACATTGTCGGGAAAAGAGTCGATGAGGTTGTTAAAAACACCCGTTTACACATCGTTGTCCAGACTGGAATCCCCGAAATCGACCAAGTCCAACACACCGAGAATGCAGTAATCATCACCTCAAGAATACCAATCAAAGATGAAAATGGAAAAATCTTAGGCGCCGTTGCGGTCTTTAGGGATATAACAAGTATAAGAAAACTTGCTGAAGAAATTACCAACTTAAAGGAAATCGAAGCTCAGCTCAAAGCAATAATTGACTCTACAAACGATGCGATAAGTGTTGCTGATGAGAACGGTATAGTAAGACTCGTTAACAAAGCTTATACAAAGATCACAGGTTACTCACCCGAAGATGTCATAGGCAAGCCTGCAACGGTTGACATTGCCGAAGGTGAGAGCATACACATGCTCATCGCAAAACTCAGACAACCGATCTACAACGCTCGACTAAAGGTTGGACCAGCGAAGAAAGAGGTTATCGTGAACGCTACCCCGTTGTTTGTGAAGGGCAAATTCAAAGGTAGCGTTGCGGTGGTTCACGACGTTTCCGAAATTTTGAAACTAACCAACGAACTTGAAGAAGTAAAAAGGCTGATCAGGCACATGCGAGCTCAGTACACCTTTGATGACATCATTGGGGAAAGCAGGCTCATACAAATTGCGAAAGAGCAGGCAAAAAAGGTTGCGCAAACTCCGGCGACCGTTTTACTCAGAGGGGAAAGTGGCACAGGTAAGGAATTGTTCGCACATGCAATTCACAACGCAAGCCCGAGGAGAAACAAGCCGTTTGTCAGTGTGAACTGCGCAGCGATACCGGAAACAATTTTGGAATCCGAATTGTTTGGTTACGAGGAAGGCTCTTTCACAGGCGCACTCCACGGTGGTAAAAAGGGGCTTGTTGAAGAGGCAGACGGTGGCACTTTGTTCCTTGACGAAGTTGGGAAACTTCCACTTTCTTTGCAGCCCAAGTTGTTGAGGTTCATCGAAACAAAAGAGTTTGTTCCTGTCGGCGGGAGAAACGTCAGAAAAGTTGATGTAAGGATTATAGCGGCAACGAACATGGAACTTGAGAAGATGGTGAGAAACGGCGAGTTTTTACCAGACCTATACTTTAGGCTCAACGTCTTTCCGATATATTTACCAGCCTTAAAAGATAGAAAAGAAGACATTCCGAAATTGGCAATTCATATAGTCAAAAAACTCAATCAACAATACGGCAGGATGGTGGAAGGTATCAGTCCTGGGGTTATCAAATACATAGTTTCAAGAGATTGGCCAGGGAACGTAAGAGAACTTGAGAACTTCCTTGGTAGAGTCATGATAAACATGGGACCAGAGGAAAGGTACATCGACTTAAAACACCTTCCGGATGACAGCGGCGCGAAAGCGGAGAAGAAAGAAGCAGAATTTACCGATTTGGGCGAAAAACCGCTGAAAGATATGGTTGAAGAGTACGAAAAAAAGGTCATCACTGCGGCGTTAAAACAATCCGGCGGTGACAAAGTCAAAGCGGCAAAGATGCTTGATATCAGTGTCAGGACGTTGTACTACAAAATGGAACGGTACGGAATAGAAGACTGAAGTACCGTCAGAGAGGAGTGGACAACTTTGGAGAACCTTTATCCCATGCTCGTGATATTCTCTTATTCGCTTGTTCTAAACTCGATGCCGCCACTACTGAGTTCTTTTAGAGAATTGTTCAATATATCAATAGCTGTCTCTTCGCTTCTACCGTTCTTTTCACTTGCAGGAACGGTCATTTCGAATATCTTCACTGGGCTCTACCTTGGAAGGCTGGGAATTAAGCGTGCCTTACTTATCGGCTACACATTGACGATTACAGGTTCTTTGATAGTTGCGTTCTCAGGTAATTATTTACTTTCCATGCTCGGTTTGTTCGTATTCGGCCTTTCAACGGGATTTGGTTTCACAAGTTCCACAACACTTCTTGCGCAAGCCAAGAATGCGAACTTTGGCTTTTTTCATGGTGCGTACGGACTTGGAGGAGTGATTGCACCCCTTTGCATAACGTGGGCAACAAAATACCTTGGTGATTTCAGGAACGTGTATTTGATATATACTATTCTGTTCTTAACCCTTGGAATATACACAATTTTGAAACACTTCCCGGCTTTACACAACCAGCAAGGTGGGTTCTCATTGAGGGGCATAGTGGATGCGTTCAAGGACGGCAATTTTTCAACGTTCTTGCTGCTTCTTATATTTTACTCATCCGTTGAAATAGGTGTCATCACTTGGGCTGGAACGATAATGAAAGAGCGCATATTGTCAACGTACATGGCGTACGCCCTATTTTGGGTGACATTCACGGTGAGTAGGTTTATAACAAATACTATCCAGAAGGCTATCCCCAATTTATTGCGAACAAATGTGCTGATTTTAGTCTTCACTATAGCGCTGTTATTTATTTTTAGAAATCCACTTTTCTTCGTCTTTTCGGGCTTTTTCTTTGGACCACTTTTCCCTTACGTGCAAAAATGCGCACTTGGGAAAATTCAAAAAGACCACGTTACGCTCTTCAACGGTGCAACGTACGCGTTCACCTCACTTGGAGGTAGTGTAGTGAGCATGCTGTTGGGGGTAATCATAGAAAAGAACATATCTTTCTCACTCGTTGTACCGTTGATTATACTACTTGGCATGGGGTACATAAGCTTTAAAACAGCTAAAGTGCGATGAAAAAAGCCTGGGCGCAAAGCCCAGGCTTTTTTTGAAAACATAAATTACTTTTCGTTTATTATTTCGAGCTTTGCAATCACTGGAGCTTTTGTTGCTGGTATGTTGAGTTTGACATAAATTTCATCTTTTGAACGTTCTAATCCTTTCTGCCCGCGTCCCTTGCCCACACCAACGAGCCATCCACCTGCCAAGAGTATTTGGCTTGGATTGATATCCTGCACGGCAAAAGTTGAGAGTCTGTCTTTCAGCCACACTTGGAAATATGGTGTATCGCCGTAGCCGTATGCGTAGAACATAAGATTCCCATCAGCTGTTCTGAAGAGTGCTACATCTTTAACGTTCTTCTTTTGTAGTCTTATAGTTACGTTCTTTCCATCGAAATCAACCGACTGCACATCAAATATTCTTGTAACAGGTTCGTCAAATGAATAATTATTTACAGCATTGATCTTCGCTTCAATGTAGACTCCGCTCTTATCCGCCTTCATTGGGAACCCGTTTATCTTGCCATCGACAAATAGGTTATTGCCGTACGGATCAACTATATTAACTGGAGTTCTTTCTTTCGGTGCATTGGAATTAGCGGGACTGAAAAGGTTACAGCTTGATAGTACGATTAAAATTGAAACAACGGCGATTAAAAACAGATGTTTTCTCATAACGTTCACCTCTCTTCCCTATTCAAGGAATCACTGGAATACATCGGCCGGAGCGATAGCAAATCCGAACATCGTCGTGAAGATATAAAGGTCAGATGCGTCAACATTGTTGGTCGAATCAGTTAAGTATCCAACCTTGTAGCTGTAAACATTTGGATACGGTGGTGTGTAGTCTTGGCGTGGACCAATGTTGAAAACCATTTCCGTGCCGGTTACGGTTGTTCCAAGTCTGGTAACAAACATATTCCAGTCGTTGATATCCACATCTAAGTCGTTGTCGAAATCACCGAGAATATATAAGAACTTACCTGCTTTGTAAACCCTCTTTGCGGTTAGATAATCTGGATCCACCATTCCACCCTGAAGTTGTGCATATCCATACAAATCAAAGTATTGCTCGTATGGGTCACTTGCACTGCCAGTAAACGTGGCTTTGTCTGGGAACATAAGGTTGAGCGCAATTGTCGCAACCCTTGTTGTACCAGAAAGGGGTGGGTTGAAGTTTTGCAAGACTATCTCTAGCTTATTGGGTGATACTCTACTAAGTGAATCTACTTTTGTGACGTTAGCAGAGTAGTTTTCAAACTCAATCCTACTTATTGTAACACCAAGCTTAGTCTCCAGTCTCATAGCTTCAGCTACTGAATTAGTAGCTGCATCTAAAAATAGGAAGGCTTTAGTTGGACCATACGCAAACTCTGGAACTAAGAGAGTTACGGTGGCGTTGAGTTGAGCGTAGAATATTTCAACATATCCTGGTCCCTTTAACGGTAGTTGGATACTGTCTTTATAATAGTAAGTTTGTCTGTCATAGCCTGTGGACGCGTCTGGATTCCATTGATAAACGTTCCATTTATAAGCATAGAACACTTGCCCACCTTGTACTGGACTTGAGTTTATCGTGACCTTGGCATTATTTGGGTTGTTTATGAATTCACCGTAGTTAAATGTTGTGTTTACAACTGTCGTACCTTCTGAATTTGCGCTGAGTGGATACCTGTGGTAAATGAAGTATGTATAACTTGCATCTGTGTAGAGTTCCACCCTTCTGTCGTTGAATCTGAACGTCAAAGTTGCCGGGTTGTCACCTTGTGCACCTTCGTAATTATTTGGAGCGCCTGTTCTCCAGAACCTGAAGGTAAACGTGGAGTCCTTCGTTGGTTGTGTACTAACACCACGCACGTTAACGTATCTACCAAGTAGTAATCTAGCAGTTGTTGGTGTTGAGAACTCGACAACGGCTGATTGAACACCTGGGATACCTTGAAGAATAGAAGCAGGATTTGTTTCGTTCGTTCTTAAATTCCTGAATACTGTAGGTGGGCTATTATCGTCATTCACGATGGTCGCATCGTAAAGCAAACCATAAACGGGGCTTGATATCGAACCTGAAAGTAGAGAACTTGAAAGTTCTTTGCCGTAGTAACCTTCTCTTGCTATCAAATAAATTCTCGAGCTAAAGCCTATAGAAGTTCGGTCAATGAAACCTGTATTAAACGAGTTTTGACCGTACTTTGCCCAAATACCGTAGGGGCCACGTGCATCGAACTGCCATGCGTACACGGTTCCATCATTTGCCGCTACGGTGAAATAGTAATTCTCGGACATAAGAGCACCCAACGGTGCGATATTCACAGCACCACTGATTGGTATTGAGCTTGGAATGTTGTACTGCCATACTAAGTTAAACTGTCCGCTTGTTAAGTTATACGAAAGTATGCTTACCTTTCCGTTTCCATACGAAGATGATGGCACAATTAGGTATGTTATACCGTCAAGACCTTTTACGATACCTGGTGTTGAGGTGATCTGTTGTCCGATGCTGAATTCTCCTGCTTTTGTCAAACTGGAGTTAAGTGCTACTACTTTCCCGTTATCTCCAAAGACATAAATAATATCATCACCATCTATTAGCGGTCCAGATGAATTGGCAGCACTCAAGAATGTAACGTGTTGTTCCGAAGGCGATGTGGATGGATCAATTTTGTAGAGTGTACCTTGGTTGCTCAGTGCATAAACGTGTCCGCTACTACTCATCGCCATAGGTGTTGTAAATTCACCACCAAGAGTTATTGAAGAAACTTCAGTTAGGTCATTTTCATATCTTATCGAGAATGTTCCGTTCTGGGTTAGCACGTATACTCGTGTTCTACCTGGATTGAGCATCGGGGGTGTTTTAATGGGCTGTCCGAGGTTTACTGTAATAGGTGGTGTTACAAAACTGTTATTCACGGTGTCATAAGTTATTCTATACAAAGTACCGTTAACTGTGCCAAGGAAAATAACAATTTGGCCTGAGTCAAGGTATGCTGTAAGTCCATAGGATGGACCGTTTATGTTTGTATAATATGCAGTGCCACCTGTACTACCTTGTGTGAAATGATGCACTACGAGTCTATTTTGAGCCGTACCCTGAGCAGTGACGTATATCAAGTACCTGTCAGGACCGCTATCAGGTTTAATAAACACGGGAGGAGCTACGATGTTCGCCACTTGATCAATTTGTCCTTGTTGAATGGTGCCACCTGCCATAGTCAGTGTGAAAAGAGCACCGTCGTTTGACAGATAAAGCAAGGTTCCACCTTCCAGCGCAATTATACTCGGTCCTGATTTGCCTGGTATCGACCTTGAGAATGTTGGGGCCCATAATCCGCTGATGTTCAGTGCAGAAAACGTGAACTGCGGCAACAGAACTATTATGAACGTTAACAAGACAACCAAAAGTTTAAATCGCACCTTCATACACCGTACCCTCCTTTCTCACATGCTTATTAATCGTTACATCCAAACGTCAGAGAACCTGAAAGTTTTGGGCTGAGTTGGAGCTCATTCCGAACTACCGCGTATCTGAAGCAAGAAACACGAGAACGTTTTTTTGCACACTAGCTTTACAAGACTTTCATATGTCACCTCCTACATAAAAATATGGTATAAATAATTTAGCTTAAAAAAATTGAGGGCAGGACAACTTATGTCACCTTGGCTTTTAAGCCATTTAAGGAGTCTGTTGCCTGCCTTTAACCATGATTAGTTGGTTGGGCTTTCAGCCCTCGTCAGCATGGAGGATTGGTTCAGCAGGCTCCCTGCCCTCATCATTCGAAAGGAGGATTTTTCATGGATAACTTCCCTGTTTTCGTCGGCATCGATGTTTCCAAGGATAAGTTCAACGTCTGCGCTATCTCTAATCCCAGTTCCATCATCTTCGAATCTTCTTTCGATATGTCCCAGCAAGGCTTTTCCTCCTTCGCAAACAAACTCTCTGCCTTCCCAAAACAATCCATCATCATCGCTATGGAATCTACTGGCTGTTATCATCTCAACCTTCTGGCTTTCCTTTCTTCCAACGACTTTGCTTGCGCTGTTTTTAATCCTCTAACTGTTAAAAACTTTGCTTCTCTTCGAAAGACCAAAACCGACAAAATCGATGCTCGCATTATCGCTACTGCTTTGTTTTACCTACAACATCAAATTCCTTCTTCTGCTTTTGTCAACTCTGAGCTTCGTGATATTGTCAGAGCACGCGAAAACATTATCCACCGCATCGCAAAAGTTAAAGACAATATCGAAAAACTGCTCAACGTTCTTTTCCCTGAACTCGAAAGAGTTACCAATATCTACAGTGACACTATCCTCAATCTTCTTTCTCATTTCCCTTCTGCCAAGGCTATTCAAAAGGCTCGTAATCTGGATGTGTTCTTTTCCAAAGACCGTGGCAGAAGTACAAAACTTAATGCTCAAAAACTTAAAGAACTCGCTAATAACTCGATTGCTCAATATTGGCCGATGAAAGAAAAGATTCTTGTGCAAAATATCAAAGAACTACAATTTTTACAGCAACAGCTTGAAGAATACGACAAGATGATGAAAGAATATTGCGAATGTAGTGCGATAAACCTTGATATCGAGATACTCACGTCAATACCAGGTATTGGTGAAAACAGCGCGATGCATTTCTTGGCAGAAGTTGGAGATATCTCAAGATTTAGTACATACAAAAAACTCATTGCGTATTGTGGACTCGATCCAAGCATTGCCCAATCAGGCAAAAGCAAAGTAGAAGGACACATATCGAAAAGGGGCAATGCCCACCTAAGACGAATACTATGGCTAATGGCAGTGAGTGTAGTGATTCACAACGAATATTTCCGAACATACTATGAACGAAAAAGGCAGCAAGGTATACCGTACAAAAAAGCGATAATGTCAGTAGTACACAAGTTATTGCGAACGTTGTACGCAATGTTGAGAAAGAAAGAGAAGTTCAATATTGATTATGCTATCTCACACTCAAAACAAAAATTTAATTTTGCATAGTTGACTCCTTTGAATTTTCTATTTTTCCGTTTTTTACCAAAGCTTTTTTCATTTTTTGGCTGCTCAGGGATTATCTAAACAAAAATCAGGATTATTGTACATACAACAAGAAGTTTCCAATATCCCGCATCAAGTTACCTGACAAATCCTGAACATTCATAACAGTAACGTAATAATAGCCCAGTGCCATTATGGTAGACACGGAGAACACAACAGTCTTCCCATCAGAAGAGATCTCTTCCGGTTCCATTAGTAAATCCCTGTAAAAGCTGGCGAATTCGTTTTCTCTGATGAGCAGCCTCGGTTTAACTCCTGTGTTTATTCCACCAGCGTCGTAGACTTTCAATTTAAAGACCGCCGGTCCAGGAGAAATATACGTTGGCTGGTCCTTCCCCATCTCAACATCGTTTACGGTGAGTGAGATAAATCTCGGACCGTTGTAGTCGGGTACACTCACAAAAGTTTCGGCTATTCCACCTCTATTATCGTCCGATTCCGCGTAAACTGTAATTATATGTGTTCCCTCTTCTACGTCCCACAAAGTAAATCTTTTTGCTTCTTTTCCTTCAGAAGCGATGCTCGAGTCTATCGCTTTCCCGTCGACGAAGTACACAATCTTTGTGTATCGGACTCTCTCTTCTTGTGGAACAAGTGCGATAACCGCCGTTCCACCTGCAGTTAAATTCGCTGGGCTCACCTCGACCTCAAAACTCAAAGCCGTCGAACCGACGTAGATTCTTTTCGAATAGTAGGCGGCATTTCCTTCTTTATCTCTCACAGTTATATTAAGCGTATGTGTTCCAAGTTCTTTTTTACCTATTTTTATGGCTTTTTCAAACGATTTTCCTGAAATCTTACCTTGCTCGACAACTTCACCATTGAACTCCACTTTGTAATAATCGAGCTCTTCGTTGTCATACATTTTGACTTCGAAGATCACATCTGAGTTTACCGGATAAAAAGTCTTAGTGAAAACATTAATGATAGGTTTGACCCTATCCACTGGATTTACTTCGAATACTACCTTCGTGGCATCCTCCATATTGTAAGAAGAAGTTTTTAGAAATAGCTCCACTTTTCCAGGATAATTTACTGGTTCAAGTTTTCTATAAACATATCCCGCCTTCTCGGTAAGTGCTTTCCTTATCCAAGTGTTACCACCTACTCGACCGTCCAAAGTGTAGTTCACTATGGGGTTCTCACTACCGACTTTGATTAGCAGCATCACCTCATCGCCCACATACGGGCGCTCGGGTATGAGTCTCACTTCCTCAATTAAGGGAGGTAACGAATCGTAAACCGTCATTGTTCCGTTAGTGGTGTACCAAACATTATCAACTATCGAATAACCCTCAACACTTAGCTGGTAAATGCCCGGCTTTGAGAAGCGCTTCGTGATTTCGTAAGGGTACTTGTTAATCGAAATGGATTCACTGAACACGGTGCTGTCACTGTGTTTGAATTTCACCTTTATGTTCGACAAGCCCGGCTCGAGTGGTTCAACGGTGATTTTTACATCCGTATTGACAAAAGTGACTTCTGGGTAGGATACTTTAGACTTTTCGTTGGAAGTTGTTGTACCTCTTGAAGTACATGAGAAAACAGCTAACAGAAAGATATTCAGCACAATCAATAACAAAGCAGTTGACTTGGTGATGAACCCAAAAAAGAACCTGCTTTTTTTAACTTCAGGTTTCATACAAGCACACCTCCGAAAGTGTTCTATTTTTTATCTTCTTATTTGTGACAAACATCCCAAAAAGTACCAGAACACAAATTTACCCAATAACATATTCTATATTAGGCGTGCCTGCTCCTACTACATCAACTATAAATTTAGACCTCGAATTAGTCAAAATTATTGAAATTTTGTTAAGAAAAAATGTAAAGGAATCCTTCTTGATTTTTTTTCAATAAATGATATAATCTTCATGCGTATTAAGATGCATGTGTCATAATAGTGGGGCCGTAGCTCAGCTTGGGAGAGCGCTACCATGGCACGGTAGAGGTCGTGGGTTCAAGTCCCATCGGCTCCACCAACAGTTCAGACTTCAGCCCTGGTTGATCCCAGGGCTTTTGTTTTTCAATACCATACTTTTCGTGATGTTGCAAACAAAGCCGTTCAGTCAATTTTGGTTAGTGAAAACATAAGAAAAAATAAGAAAAATACATTTATTTCGCTATAAAGCTGCATAAATGGCCATAGACGTAAACTTTCACAATTCACATATTTCATTTTTCTGTTATACTAAAATTAGCACACGCAACTAAAGAGTGATAATCAAAACACAACAACATGTGACAGGAGGGGGTAAGAGTATGAAGGTAAAACCACTTGGTGAAAGGCTTTTGATAAAGCCCATCATCGAAGAAAAGAAGACAGCAGGTGGTATTGTACTTCCAGATGCCGCTAAGGAAAAACCGATGAAGGCTGAGATAGTTGAAGTTGGTAAACTGCCAGAAGATTGCACACTCAAAGTCGGAGACAAGGTAATATACAACAAGTACTCCGGAACAGAAATTAAGATCGACGATGAAGACTACATTTTGATCGATTTGAACGACATTCTTGCAAAAATAGAAGAATAAAAACGGAAAATTGGAGGAGGTGTGAGATATGGCAAAGTTGTTGAAATACAGTGAAGAAGCAAGAAGGGCACTCGAATCAGGTGTTGATGCGGTTGCGAATGCAGTGAAGATCACACTTGGTCCAAAGGGTAGAAACGTCGTTATCGAAAAATCTTGGGGAAGCCCAACAATTACAAACGACGGTGTTTCCATCGCTAAGGAAATAGAACTCGAAGACAAGTTCGCAAACCTTGGTGCTCAGCTCGTTAAGGAAGTTGCAAGCAAGACAAACGACGTTGCCGGTGACGGTACGACAACCGCAACAGTTCTTGCGCAGGCAATGATTAAAGAAGGACTCAAGATGGTCGCAGCTGGTGCAAATCCAATACTTGTAAAACGCGGAATCGACAAAGCTGTAGCAAAGGTTGTTGAGGAAATTAAAAAGATTTCCAAGAAGCTCTCCAGCACGGAAGATATAGCACACGTTGCAGCTATAAGCGCCAACAGTGAAGAGATTGGAAAGCTTATTGCAGAAGCTATGGAAAAGGTTGGAGAAGATGGAGTCATCACAGTTGAGGACAGCAAAACCATCGACACATACGTTGAATTCACCGAAGGTATGCAATTTGACAGAGGTTATATCTCACCGTACTTTGTAACAGACCCAGAAAAGATGGAAGTTGTCTACAACGAACCGTTCATACTCATTACCGATAGAAAACTTTCCAACGTAAAACCACTCATCCCAATACTTGAAAAAGTTGCTCAAACAGGCAGACCACTCGTAATCATTGCAGAAGATGTCGAAGGTGAAGTACTCACAACGCTGGTGCTCAACAAGCTCAAGGGTACACTCAACACAGTTGCAGTTAAGGCTCCTGGCTTCGGTGACAGAAGGAAAGCCATGCTCCAGGATATTGCAATTCTCACAGGCGGTATCGTAGCAAGCGAAGAAGTTGGTATCAATCTCGAAGACCTCACACTCCAAGACCTCGGTAGAGCGGATGTTGTTAGAGTAAAGAAAGACGAAACAATAATCGTCGGTGGTAAAGGTAAACCTGAAGAAATCAAAAAGAGAATCGCTCAGATTAAAGCCCAGATCGAACAGACCACAAGCGAATACGAAAAAGAAACGTTGCAAGAAAGAATGGCAAAACTCGCTGGTGGAGTAGCAGTTATAAAAGTCGGTGCTGCTACAGAAACGGAACTCAAAGAAAAGAAACACAGAATTGAAGACGCTCTTAGCGCAACAAGGGCAGCTGTTGAAGAAGGAATCGTTCCTGGTGGTGGAATCACACTCTTGAGAGCAAGAAAAGCCATCGAGCCACTCTTGAACGAACTTACTGGTGATGAGAAACTCGGAGCACAGATCGTTTACAACGCACTCGAGGCGCCAATCAGACAGATTGCTCTCAACGCTGGTTACGACGGTGCGATTATAGTACACAACGTTCTTGCAAAAGACGAGGTAGCATACGGTTTCGATGCACTCAAAGGAGAATACTGCAACATGTACGAACGCGGTATAATTGACCCAGCAAAGGTTACAAGGAGTGCACTGCAAAACGCAGCCTCAATCGCTGGAATGCTCCTCACAACAGAAGTGCTCGTCGTTGAAAAGCCAGAGGAAAAGAAAGCATCCGTGCCTGAAATGCCAGAATATTAATACTAGAAGAAATAGCAAAAAAAGCGGTACCCGGAAAGCGGGTACCGCTTTTTTATTCATTGCACTGTGCTAAAATATATTAAATGAAAGGGAAGGTGGTTGATACGAGAATCAGATTGCTGGCAGTGACAGATGTAAGGGGAACTATCGCAATTAATGAAAACGATAGAACGGATTGGGGAAGTCCGGAGGACAAAAGACTTTTCAAAGAAATAACCACCCGCTCAGGTCTTGTTGTTATGGGCAGAAAGACCTACGAAGCGATTGGTAAAAGATTGCCCGGAAGGTACAACGTTGTTCTGAGCACAAAGGGCGTGTTTTCTTGTGGAGAGCCTGATTTGGTACTAAACGGGAACGTTTCGCAGATAATTCAGGAACTTAGGAACCGAGGTTTTGAAGACGTGTGCGTTATCGGTGGTCAGACTTTGTTTTCTCAATTTCTAAACGCTGGTCTTGTAACAGACTTACACTTGACAATAGAACCGATAATCCTACCTGACGGGTTGAATCTTTTTTCAAATATTGACAAACACTACTCATTACGCTTTGAAAAAGCTCAGATTCTGAATTCTAAGGGAACTATCTACGTGCATTATCGAATTGGAGAGCTTGGAAACAAAATACAGGGTTTGAAAATCTGAAATATTCTGGTAAAATATACCACAGTGACATTTTTTTATCATATACGGAGGTGGGGACATGGTTGCGAAGGATAAACGCACAGTGGCTCTTGTGGGTCACAACGGTTCTGGAAAATCCGCTTTGATGGTAGCTGCTCTTAACCTTGGTGGGATGAACGTTACAAAGAAAGAGGTTGATTTTGATCCAATAGAAGCACAAAGGGGTGCAAGTATAAACTCGCATGTTGGCACGTTTAAGTTCGAAGGTAAACAGATCACGCTTGTTGACACGCCAGGTTTCAGCGATTTTATTGGTGAAGTTATCAGTGCGATCTTCGTTTCCGAGAATGTTATCAGCGTTATAAATGCAACGGCAGGTGTGGAAATCCAGACGGAAAGAACATGGGCTCTTGCAACGGAAATGGAAAAACCCATAATGGTCTTCATCAACCAGATGGACAAGGAAAGAGCAAGCTTTGAGAATTCACTCGCATCACTCAAGGAACGGTTCGAAGCGAAGATTGTACCCATAGTCTACCCAGTTGGTGCAGAAGCGAACTTCAAAGGAGTTGTCGATCTTATCTCTGGAAAAGCATACCTCTATGAAAATGGCAAACCAAAGGAGACAGAAATTCCAGCAGAAGTAAAGGATAAAGTTGAAGAAATTAAGATGTCGATAATGGAAGATATCGTTTCACTCGATGATACTTTGATGGAAAAATACTTTGCAGAAGAACCAATTACCCCTGAAGAACTTTGGTCGGCTCTTAGAAAGGGATTCATCGAAAGACAAATCGTCCCAGTTTTGGCAGGTTCTGCAGAAAAGAACATAGGTGTTGACGTATTACTTAGAACACTGAACAACATCGGTGCTTCTCCACTTGAAGCTAAACCGTACAAGGCAAGACTCGAAAGTGGCGACGAAGTGGATGTTGTAGCTTCCGAGACAGATCCGTTCGTTGGTTACACGTTCAAAGCGGTTGTTGACCCGTTCGTTGGAAAATTGAGCTACATAAAGGTTGTCTCCGGTGTTCTTAAACCAGGTGATACATTTGTTAATGTAACAAGAGGTTCCCAAGAAAAGGTCGGACACCTGTACTTTGCAAAAGGTAAGGAAACCTACGAAGTTGAGGAGGCATCCTGTGGTGATGTTGTTGTCCTTCCAAAACTCAAAGAGAGTGCCGTTAGGGACACACTAACGCACAAAGATAGGAAACTTGCGATAATTCCTCCAGTTTACCCGGAACCGATGATCTCCAAGAGCGTCAACCCAAAATCAAAGTCAGACATCGACAAGATCAGCAACGGTCTGAGCAGATTGGCGGATTCCGATCCAACATTCGCTTGGGAATTCGATCCCGAAACTTCGGAAACCGTTATCTCAGGTATTGGTGGTATGCACCTTGATGTCATGGTTGAAAGACTCAAGAACATCTTTGGCGTAGATGTAGAGGTTGGAAAACCGAAGATTGCTTACAGGGAAACTGTAATGGCAAAGGCGATTTCTGAGCACAAACACAAGAAACAAACAGGTGGACACGGTCAGTATGGACACGTTAAGATAGAGATCGAGCCACTTGAAAGAGGCGCGGGCTTTGAATTTGTTGACAAGATCGTGGGTGGAGTCATTCCAAGAAACTTCATCCCGTCGGTTGAAAAAGGAATTCGTGAAGCAATGAAGAAAGGTGTGCTTGCGGCGTATCCGGTTGTCGATGTCAGAGTAACACTATTCGACGGTTCGTACCACGAAGTCGACTCATCGGATATCTCGTTCCAAATCGCAGCAATTCAAGCATTCAAAAAAGGTATGCAGCAGGCAAGGCCAGTTTTGCTTGAACCAGTAATGTACGTAGAAGTCTTCACACCAGATGAAAACGCTGGAGATGTGATGGGAGATATAAGCTCAAGAAGGGGAAGACCGATGGGAATGGAGCCTGCAGGAAAAGGTATGACTGTTGTCAAAGCAGAAGTCCCACTTGCCGAAATGCTTGACTTCCAGAGCAGACTCTCATCGATCACGAGTGGTAGAGGTTATTTCACGATGAGGTTTGCGAAATACGATATCGTTCCACCAAACATCCAAGAAAAGATAATAGCAGAACGCAAGAAGTACCTCGAACAGCAAGCGGAAGAATAACGATAATTTCTTTGGCAGTAATGAGGGTCGGCATCAGCCGACCCTTTTCTTTTTTCACACTTAGGAAAATCATATCGCACAGAAGAATATTGAATTGGAGGTGGACTAATGAAATCAAGAAAATGGCTTTTCATATTGTTGGGCATCCTTATTGGAGTGCTAATTGTTGCAGTGATTTTTTTCTATGGCTATTCTTCATATCTTATAAGTCAAATTTACGGAAAAGAGGCCTCTACGTTCCAAGCGTGGAGAAACTATTTTGGCCTTTTATTTTCCAAAGTTCCGATTGTGAAAAACTTCGTTCAGTACGAGCCAATAAACGTTTTCACCGCAAAAGAGTACTTTGAAAGCGCTTATGAGCAATACGCTTCACAACTCGATGCGAAATTAAAAGAACTGGAGGAAAAAGAAACACTCTTAGCCAAGAAAGAATCCGAAGTTAACAAACTCTTAGAAGCGCTGAAAACGGTGGAGAATAACTGGAAAGAGCAGAGATTAAAAGAACAACTGAACAAAGTTGAAGATACAACAACACTGAAGCGCTTGCAGGACCTTGTAGATACATTTCTCAACTCAGATCCACCACAGCTCAGAAGGCTAATGAATGCAGAAAACATGTCGGTTGAAACACTTGCACTGATACTTTCAAAGCTACCTGCAGATACAAGGGCGGAATTACTCCAAGAACTCACCGCAGTTAATCCAGTAAAGGCAGCTCAAGTCGTTGAGAAGATAGGCGGTGTGGATCAGATAATTAGTGATATAGAGAACAAAATCCAAGACCTTGAGGCGAAGATAAACGAGTTAGTTTCATACGAAGCGCAGATAATAACAGTGGATGGTTTTAGGAAAGGGCTTTCAGCATACTTATCAGAAATGCCGTACGAAGAAATCTGGAACATGGTTGAAAAGATAAGCAAAAAGCCAGACTTGGTGTTCTACATCCTTTCAAACGTCGATGACCAAACACGAATCAGGTTGTTGAAAGACATAAAAGACAAGAACGAAGAGCTCTTCATCGAAGTTTTGAACTTGGGGGCGAGATTTTGATTGATCTAATCAACCTTACAAAAATTCTCGGTAGTCCTGAGAAAGTTCAAAGCGTGCTTTCCGAAATAAGTAAAAGTTCTGGAAATGGAGAATCTTTTGAAAAGATTCTCCAAAAAGTCGTTGATGAACTATCTAAAACAGACACTAGCGAAAGTCCCCAGAACGAGAATAGCGCTGTAGCGAAAAAGATCGCACTTTCACAACAAATAGTGAAAAACGAGAATCAAGTAGGTTCATTGGGCGAAGAAAACAAAATGAACAAGAAAGAAATCTTGCAAACAACCGTCACTGGCCAAAGCGAAAGATTAATAAAGGAGACTACCGCTGGGGATAGCAAGACCCACGAGGTAAAGAGTGACAATGGTGAAGAACTGTTCTCTCAAGCTTCAAATGAGCTAAGTGAAGGCAAAGATATCAATAATGACAAACACATATCAGTAATAGGCAAACTCCAAGAACTATCGAAAAAGGATTCGAACATTATCTCGAATTCCTTACAAACATCCGCTTCTGAAAACGGAAAAAGCGAAACTGGCACGGCATATTTGAAAGAAGAAAAAATCATCGAAGCAACCAAAGAAGAAGATAGCGTTTCGCAGCTCAAAAAAAAGTTTTTGACCGAGTTCACATCCGAAGCTCCAAAAGATGATAAACATGGGATTGTGGTTGCGGATACTGGTGTTAAAGGTCAGAACATGTACACAAAATACGAAACAGCAGAGAAACTTTCTATTAAAGCAAATACTGTTCACACTGAACAGCAAGCACAAGTCAGCGCCAAAGAAGTGACTTTGAACATGGATGATGCTGGAAAGGAAAATTCAGGACCAGTTTCATCAAATAGTTCGAAGGATAATAAGCAAACAAAAGTTGTTATGAACGCTTCCGAAAATGTCCAGCCTAAATACGTAAATGAAAATAGAACCGTTAGCGATAACGCAGGTATTTTTAACTACGAAGCACCAACCAAAACCAAGCGCGATGATTTGCAGAATGTTCAAATATTCTCACAACAACTGAGCGAAACAAAGACAAGTAATTCCAAGACAGCGCAAAGCTTAGGAAACAAAATAGCCGAACCTCAGAGCAACCAAATTGCCAGAATTTTCAGTCAAAAAGCCGAGGTTGAAATTGTTCAGGACATCGGTCACGAAGCTTCTAAAACAAGATACGTAGTGGAACCAAACTCACAGATGGCTAAATCAAAGACAACCGATAAGAAGACCGATGTGATTCAGGAAAATCTGCAAAAGGAAGAACTTCAAAACAACGTATATAGACCTTCCGATAAAGGCATCCAAAATCTGGCTCAAAACGCTTTCGAAGCAAAGCGCATTGTTGAATCAAACTCTGCTATTGCCCAGTCGAAAGCGAGCGATACGAAAACAAATGTGATTAATGAAAAGAGGGAAAAACTGGAAGCATCAACTAAGGAGAACAAATCAATCGGTCGTGTTAGCAGTTTTATCAGTATTGAAAACATCGCTTATTTAGAAGAGAGAGCCCAGTTACTTCAATCTTCAGTCAATGAGTTTTCTAAATCTTTGCAAAGACAAAATTCGACCAATGGTGTTGTGTCTAATGTAAATGTCGAAAAAACGAACGTGCTTCATGAAATCAATGTTAGAAATGCAAGAACTTCGGAAAATGTGGCAGTAGTAAACGGTTTATCGACATCCCATACAAACGTACAGAATAAATCCAACATGGAAAAGATAGATAAAGTTATCTCGCAAGAGAAAATCCAGACTAGTCAGCGGGTTGTTCCTTTTGTTGCGAACAGTAACGCTAATGAGTCTAAGCAAAATGATGCAGAAAGGAAGAGCGATGGAAACATCTTACCGATACTTGGTTCAATAAGATTGATTGCTTCGGAAAAATTAAATCAGATTGTGAATTTCCAAAGTAAGGACGAAGATATTGGAAAAGATAATGCAATAGATTCTAAAGCTTCAAAAATCTCCAACCAACAGATATCACTAGCAGCTGAGTTAGTCAAAAGCGCAGCTATGGAAAATCCAAAGGTTGTGTCTAATCAACCAAATGTTCAAGTGAACGAAAGCATTAAAGATAAAAACAACGTACAATTAGCTGAAAAATCAAACATTCCAGACATAACACAACCTGAAATTTCAAGCGATGTTGTGAAACCGGCTCAGAACGACATTTTTCAAAATACGAACTCTCAGCAAGAAAAATACGATGCAAAGGCATTTAGGAATGAGGCTGGTGAGGTGTCGAAGAATAAATTAGAGATAAAGTCCTTTGAAGTTGAGTACAGAGTTAAAGATGAACCTAAGAAAGGAGAAATTCAAGAAAAACCTAACATCTCAAACAAGTTCTTAGAACGGCTTGCTGAAATGACGTACAAAGCATCGGAAACAAAATTCGAGCAAACATACCAAGCAAGTAGCAGATTTGAACTTGCAGAACGTTTACAATATGCTCGTAACCTTGAAGAGATTTATCAAAAGATAAGAGAATTTGGATTTTCAGGCAAATTGGAAGAGAACGTAAGGATGAAGTTGTATCCAGAACAACTCGGGAACATCGACGTTGAGTTGAAAAAAGAGGGCAGGTCCATTACTATCGTTTTTGTGGCGGAGAATGAAAAAAGTAAGGAGCTTTTGGAAAAAAACATCGGTGTTTTGCGAGAAAGATTGACAACTCTGGATTTTGATGTGAAGAACTTGGAAGTGCGCATGAAAGAAGAGAACAACTACTATGAAGAAAGTAGACATCAGCACAATCAACAACAAAGAGAACATAATCAAGAAGGAAATAGAAAAAGAGCGTTTAATGAAGAGGTGATGGAAGATGATGATGAACGTGAACGCGACGTCTAATCTCTTCTCCCAGGTGAGTGAAAGAACAACGAAGAAAGATATGGATAAAGAAGCGTTCCTGAGACTATTGATCACGCAGCTCAAAAATCAAGATCCACTTGAGCCAATGAAAGACAGGGACTTCATTGCGCAGATGTCTCAGCTTTCATCCCTCGAGCAGATAATGAACATGAGCAAGTCTGTGCAGCAATTTGTTGAGACGGCAGCTCAACTTTACCGAACACAAGCAGTTTCCATGATAGGAAAGACCGCGGTGGTTAAGACCAACACGATACAGGTCTCGAACGGGGTTCCAGAGACGAAAGTTTTCAAGCTTGACGAACCAGCGAACATTATCATCAGGATATTTGATGGAAATGGAAAACTCGTGAAAGAGCAAAAGCTTGGCAACGTTGATGCTGGAATGCAGCTATTTGCCTGGGATGGAAAAGATGAGAACGGTACAAAAGTGAGGGATGGGAAATACACATTCAAGGTACTTAAAGTAACAGGAAACGGAGACTACGAAGAGATACCAAGTGTGGAAAGCGGTGTTGTTTCCGGTGTTCAATTTGACGGAAGCAAAATCAACATAGTTGTTAATAGCAAGGTATACGAGATTTCAGAAATATCAGAAATCTATGCGTAGGGGTGAGGATATATGATGAGGTCTCTTTACAGTGGTGTATCTGGACTTCAAGGATTCCAACAAGAGATTGATGTGGTAAGCAACAACATTGCAAACGTCAACACGATAGGTTTTAAGGGTGCGAGGGTCACCTACGCGACGAACTTTTCACAGATTCTCGATATGTCCAGAAGGGCAACGGATAGAACTGGTGGAACGAACCCAAAGCAAATCGGGTACGGTATACGTGTTGCATCGATCGACAAGATAATGAACCAAGGAAGTTTCCAAAACACCGGTAAGAAAACAGATTTGGCTATACAAGGTGAGGGATTCTTCGTCCTTTCGAATGGGCAAAGGTACTTCTACACGAGGGCTGGTAATTTTGATTTAGACCTGAATGGAACGGTGGTTCAGCCAACTACAGGTTTGAAATTACAAGGATGGGTTGCCGAAGTTGATCCCACAAGTGGTAGAAGATTTGTCGACACAAACAAACCAATTGGTAACATCCAGATATCGGCTGGTCTCAGCATGGCGGCAAAACAAACCTCAAGGATGGTCTTGGCGGGAAATCTTGATGCAAGAGTTGGGCCAGAGAAATTCGTTATCGCAATTAACGGTTACGGTGGTAGGGCTATTAACACGAAGGTTACATTTGAAAGAGACTTCGGAGGACTCCAAGACACTTTCAGTGATTACCAGATCTACCTCGGTAAGATAGATGCCAATCTGGACGATAAAATCGATGGCAGAATTTACATAAAGTTTGACAAGTTCGGAAACGTCGTTAGTGCAGGAGCTGTTAAGCAGAAGCTCTCAGGAACAGCTTCTTCTGGTGCTCTAACTCTTACAGAACCTATCCAGCAGCAGGATGGGAATTACCTTTTCATTATAAGGGATAATCAGGGAAGGATAGTTGATACAGTATCCAGAAACGTCCTAAATGGAAGTGTTACTGAGGCTATCGTAAGTGAGAAACTCATAGATGGTCAGAACTATTTTGTGGAAATTGCCGCTTCAACACAAGAAGTAGCTCCCCTTGATTTAGAGCTTGACAGCTCTAATGTAGGAGTAACAACGTCCGGTCAACTCACAAGGAACTACACAGTACAGTACGTGGTTGAAAATCTTGATGGAACACCGGTTAGCGGTATTGCTGCACAAGATATAAACAGTGCTGGAACGCAGAGCTTAACCAACGCAAATCTCGTTGCTGGTCGGCAGTACAGAGTGCGCGTTGTTGTCAACGGAAAGACACTTGGTTCGGAAGTTGTCACCGCTGTTGACGATGGTGGTAACGGAAGAATTAATTTTGAGTACACACAAGGTAAATACGGTGTTGTTAGAGTAATCAGGGACGCTGTTACAGGTAACGCAATTGGAACTTACAACGTGCTTTTGCTTAACGGCGACAACACAATTTACGATGCGAACTTAGCAAGTGGAAATTCTTACCAGGATGTCGTTTACCAACCATCAAAAGTTGATCAACTCACAATTCCTGGAGCTGGTGAGCCACGGTTCTACGAAGCAGATAACCCAACGAACTTCTCTGTGGTCTCATTCAAATCGCCATTCTACACGACATCGACACAGGTTTACGATTCTCTTGGAAATCCGTACACGCTTTACATTGACTTTGTAAAACTTGCAGCAGTTTACGGAAACAACGAAAACGCGTGGGCATTCAGGATTAGAAGTGCAACAGGTGAGAACATAAAATACCTTTCCAATTACGATACCGGAACAGAGATCACAGGTGGTAGTTTTGGTGTATTGAGGTTCGATAAAACAGGAAGACTACTTGGTGTCAATTCGTTTGATCCAAACACGGGGCAAATTGCTGAGGGAGAAAATATAGATGCTATCATGTTCAACGCAGGGGAAAACGGTGACGGAATAGTGAAAATCAAACTAGATTTGAACAGCATGACGCAATTCGCTGCGCTTGCGGATGCGTTTGTCAAAATGCAGGATGGTAATGCCCAAGGTGTTCTAGAATCGTTCTCGATTTCTGAAAATGGAGACATCATCGGTTCATTTACTAACGGTTTAGTTGATGTTCTTGGAAAAGTTGCACTTGCCACATTCAACAATCCAGCGGGCTTGCTTGAACTCGGTAACTCACTTTATGGAGAGAGTGCAAACAGTGGAACAGCTCGCATAGGTCAACCCGGTAA
Organism: Fervidobacterium islandicum; assembly: GCF_000767275.3. NCBI lineage: Bacteria > Thermotogati > Thermotogota > Thermotogae > Thermotogales > Fervidobacteriaceae > Fervidobacterium > Fervidobacterium islandicum. The sequence continues at coordinate 40,526 of NZ_CP014334.2, forward strand.
GGGTGGATTTGGATCACTTGTTGCAGGTGCTTTGGAAATGTCGAACGTTGACCTCTCAGAGGAGTTCACCAAACTGATAATCGCTCAAAGAGGTTTCCAAGCGAACGCAAGAACAATTACAACGGCAGACCAGATACTCCAAGAAGTGGTGAACCTCAGAAGATAATCCTATAGTGCAATCTGAGTAATCTGAAACCTATAGAGGTGAAAAATTTGATAAAGCTGACGGCACTTAATGGTAAAGAGTTCTATTTAAACGCTGAATACATCGAAAAAATCGAAGCCAATCCGGACACAACGATCACTTTGTACAATGGGAAAAAGTACATCGTGCTCGAACCAGTGCAAGAAGTGGTCAAGCGCATTATGGAATACAAAAAGCAGATATTCTTACCACCGATGGTAGGTGAGGAGTAATGGATATAACGGTTTTAATTGGTGTTATTCTCGGTTTTGGTATGATGGTATTCGGTATACTAAGCGGTAGTGGTGACTTCGCAACGTTCATCAATATCCCTTCCGTCATCATCACGGTGGGTGGAGCGATTTCTTCTGCTATAACAGCAAACAAAAAGGTTGTGGTCTTTGGTATCGCTAAAGTCATAACGAACGCGATCAAAGAGCCAAAAATCGATTATATTGGCACCTTAAGAACACTTGTGTCTTTCTCAGAAAAAGCAAGAAGGGAAGGTCTGCTTTCTCTTGAGGCGAACTTGGAAGAAATTCAAGATCCGTTCTTTAGAAAGGCCGTTCAGCTGGTTGTTGATGGAACAGAGCCAGAAGTTCTGCGCTCGATGATGGAAATAGAAATTGATATGACAACTTCTGAGATGTTAGACCAAAAGGCGTTTTTCGATTCCCTTGGAACGTTTGGACCAGCTTTTGGTATGATCGGAACACTTGTTGGATTGATCCAAATGTTGAATACATTGAATAACCCGGAAACACTGGGTCCATCGATGGCCGTTGCCTTGATAACCACGCTTTATGGTTCGATATTGGCTAACATCGTCGGTATTCCCGTAGCAGAAAAGATAGCGAAACGTGCAGCTGATATCGAAATTGCCAGAAGAATGATACTTGAAGGCGTGCTATCTATTCAGTCTGGAGAAAACCCGAGGGTACTTGAAGAAAAGCTCAAATCGTACTTACCGACAGCGGAGAAAGCAAAATACGAAGCCCAAGTTCAGGGGGCTGGCGCTTAATGGCTAAAAAAGAAAAGTGTGTCTGTAAAGCGGTTCCTGAGTGGCTTAACACGTACGGTGATATGGTCACATTATTACTAACGTTCTTCGTGTTGTTGTTTTCAATGTCGAGCATAAGCCCTGGAAAATTCCAACAGGTCGTTGTTGGTCTAACTCTTGCACTCAGCGGTAACCCGCCGAGTGTTCTTACAGGCGGCCAAACAATGAGTGAAGAGGCGTTGATTTCAACTAAACCGGGCGTGTATCAGGAACTACTGAGAGTATCGGAGGAGTACAAAGGGAAGGTAACCATAGAAGAACGGGACGAAGGAACACTCATTACACTAACGAACTTTAAAATCTTTGAGACAGGAAGTGCAAGGCTAACAGCAGAAGCAAAGGAAATAATTGAAAAACTTGGGGCTATGATTTTGGAACACACGTCGAACATCATAGAAGTTAGAGGGTACGCGGATGATAGGCCAACAACTCCAGACTCGATATATCCATCGAACTGGCATCTAAGTTGCGCACGTGCCGCTTCCGTGGTCAATTTCATGCTTACAGAATTAAAGCAAAAGCGATACGCTTTGAGGTATTCTGAGATAAGGTCCGGTTTATTTGACATCGATTATTTTTATTCACCTGACAGATTTGTCCCGATAGGTAAAGGTGATGTAGACGTAAACAAAGAGTTGAAATCGATAAAGGCCAATTACGATTACGATATTTCCAAACTGCAAAGTGATTACGAAAGTGGTAAAATATCATATGAGGAATACCAAAAGAAACGAGTAGAGCTTACCAAAAACTACAATATCGATGTAGAAAAGACACGTGCTAAATACAGAAAGATAGAGATAGTGATCAAAAGAGAGACAAAAGGTTATTGATTCTGATTTAAGGAGGGCAAAGTATGCCTGAAGAAGTTGAACAACGGCAAGAACAACCTAAAAGTAAAGGCGGATTGGCAAATTTAATAAAAATGGTCATAGTACCGCTGGTAGTTTCATTAGTTGTGACTTTGGTGGTCCTCTTTGTTCTTGGTTCGAACAGACAACCAAGTCAAGCACAGGAAGAAAAAACAACCACTGCACCTGTCCAGATAAAAGCTGTTGTCATTTCTCCTGGAAAATATCAAACTTTCATGCTTAAAGGTGGAAGGGATGTTGCGGTCATTGACTCCTTGACGCTACTTGTCGGGAGTGACCCGTGCAGGGCAGCTGTTGCTGAAAAAAACGACGAGATAATGGACGCACTTGCAACGATATTCTTGAGTAAAGAAAGATTTGACCTTGTCACCCCAGCAGGATTAGACTTGTTAAAGAAGCAGATCAGAGAAGCGGTTAATCAGATCACGGGATTTACGGGTGAAAAAGAAAAACTGGGCGTGTTGAATGTTTATATATACATAAAAGCGATAAGCACAGTGCAATAAAGATTTGAGAGCACCTTTGATGGGAGGTCGTTGGGTTTGCCAGATGTACTGAGCCAAGAGGAAATAGACCGATTACTGGCTGCGCTTTCGCAAGGAGAAGTTAACATAGAAGAAGTGAAAAAAGAGGGCGAAGAGAAAAAGATTCGCACGTACGATTTTTTACGACCTCAAAAATTTTCAAAAGAGCAAATCAGAACAGTACAGATGATCCATGAAAACTTCGCCCGAAGCACTTCCACCTATCTTTCAGGTAAGTTGAGGTCGTTCACATCGGTAAACGTCGTTGGTATAGACCAGTTGACTTACGACGAATACATGAAGTCAATCGGTAATCCATCTTTCATAACGATCTTTACAGCCAGGGAATTAGTAGGTAGTGCTATATTCAACATGAGTTTGGAAATATTCTATGGCATTCTTGATGTACTTCTGGGAGGTCCTGGAGAACCAGGCGATGTTAAGAGGATACCAACCGAGATCGAAATGGGAGTAATAAAAAAAGAAGTTGCAAACTTGCTCACGGCACTTTCGCAAGCCTGGATGTCCGTGCATCCGTTCATTCCAGTTATCGAGTCCACGGAAACCAACCCCCAGTTTGTACAAATCGTCCCCAGTAGTGAAATGGTCATGGCGATAACGTTCTTCGTAAGTTTCGGAAAAGTCGAGGGCTACATGAGTATTTGCTGGCCATCTTCTGTGATAGAGCCAATAGGCGAAAAACTCACAACGCAAAGTTGGTTCAAAGTGAAACAGAAAGAAGCAACGGAGGAACACATCGAAAAACTCAGAGAAAATCTACAAAGAACTAAGATAGATGTTATTGCAATCATTGGAGAGACGGTATTAACCTTGGGTGAAATCTTAACACTTGAGATTGGGGATGTAATAAGGCTCAAAGAACACTACGATGAACCAATAAAAGTAGAAGTCAATGGTCGGACTAAGTTCTTGGGAAAGCCGGGTCAATACAAAGGAAACTACGCAGTGAAAATCACCGATGTGGTTGAAGAGCCTAAAGAGGAAGGTGAAGAAGAATGATCGCCGATGATTTCTTAAGCCAAGAGGAATTAGACGCGTTGCTCAAACAAGTCGTACAAGGTGAAGGCCTCTCAGATATCGAGAAATCAATGGTTGGAGAAGTTGGAAATATAATCCTTGGAGCGGGTGCCACTGCGCTATCTAACATTCTGGGGAGAAAGGTCGAGATCTCAACACCTGAAGTTGAGGTTATGACTCTCAAAGAACTGAGAAATAGTGTATCCGGCGAAAAGGTATGTGTAACGATACATTTTGAAGGAGAGATCGAAGGACTCAACGCTATGGTTCTCGAAAAGCAGCTGGCATCGGAGATTGCGAACATAATGATGGGTGGACTTGGTAAACCTGAAAGTTATGAACTTGATGAATTCAAATTGAGCGCTGTTGCTGAAGCCATGAACCAGATGATGGGCTCAGCAGCCACCTCTCTTTCTGAAATGATAAAAAAACCGGTCAGTATCACTCCACCGACAGCTGAGATCTTGAACTTCGACGATCCGAGCGTAAAATTCCCACCTATCGGCAATGATGAAGACAGAGTAGCAAAGGCAACATTTACAATGACAATAGAAGAGTTGCAACCTGCGAAGTTTTTCTTAGCGATGCCTATTCCATTTGTTAAGAAACTGTACGAATTGATATTTGGTTCTCAAGAAGTTGAGCAAAAGCAGACAGCTACAGCAACTTCACAAAGTTCTCAAGTCTCTGCATCAAAATCAACAGCTACATATGTTCCGCCGGCTCCGAGAAGAGAAGAAAAACAAGCGGTTGCGGCAAGACCTGTCCAATTTGAAGACTTTGGAAAGGCTCAGCAACCTTCGGAAAGGCCACAGGTGCTCGATGAAAGACTGCAGTTACTCTTCGACGTACCGCTGAATGTCACAGTTGAACTCGGTCGAACGAAACTTACGTTGAAGGAAGTCATGGAGCTTGGAATAGGTTCACTCATAGAACTTGACAAACTCACTGGTGAGCCTGTTGATATCTACGTAAACAACAAACTAATTGCCCGCGGAGAAGTTGTAGTCATCGACGAAAACTTTGGCGTACGTATAACGGAGATTGTAAATCCAAAAGAAAGATTATACACATTGAAATAGAAAAAACTCAAAAAAGAAAGCCCCTGTCGGGGCTTTCTTTTTATGATTTTAGAAATTCTTTTAACCACAATGCGGAATCCTTCAATATCCTCTTTTGAGTGTTATAGTCGACATAAATTATACCGAACCGCTTTGAATAACCATAAGCCCATTCGAAGTTATCCATCAAAGACCAGATGAAGTAACCTTTCAAATCCACGCCTGCATTGATAGCCTCCAAAGCCTTTTCAAAGTGTTTCTCCAAATACTCTATCCTGTATGTATCTTGAACTCTACCATTCTCCAGCTTGTCAGGGCCTGCCATACCGTTCTCGGTTATGTAAAGCGGCAATCTGTACCTTTCTTTCAGATAAACTAGCATGTCGAATAATCCTTGTGGATAAATCTCCCAGCCCATCTCCGTTTTTGGGAGGTCTCCTTGCACGTACGAAAATCCAAGCGGGTTGTTTGGATCAAAAATGACAAGCGTTCGCGTGTAGTAATTCACACCGAAGAAGTCTATCGGTGTGGCTATGATATTCATATCGCTATCTAGGATCTGCAACCCCTTTTCTAAATAGATTGCAACAGCTTCCTCGGGGTATTTACCGAAAACAACCGGATCATGGTACCAAGCGTTGACAAACTTATCAACAAGACTTGCAACAAGGAAACTTTCCGGTTTTGAATCACCGGGCTCTATTTTCATCACCACGTTAGTCAAACCTACTTTTCCATCCTTCACTTCTTCCCTAAACGCTTGGACTGCATGACCATGGGCTCTCAAAAGATTGTGTGCTGCGATTAGTGCCTCTTGAAGATCCTTATGTCCAGGTGCATGCTCTCCGGTGAAGTAGCCCAAGAAAGACGAACACCACGGTTCATTGAGCGTAATCCAGTGTTTTACGCGGTCACCAAGTTCATTGAACATGAACGTTGCATAAGCTCTGAAATAGAGTGCTATATCTGGATTTAACCAACCACCTTTTTCGTACAATGCGTAAGGCAAATCCCAGTGGTAGAGTGTGATAAACGGTACAATATCGTTTTCCAAAAGCTCATCGACGAGTCTGTTGTAAAAATCAACACCTTTTTGATTGATGTTCTTCCCATCCGGCATCACTCGAGGCCATGAGATCGAAAACCTATAGGCATCCAAACCTATTTCCTTCATTAGCTTAATATCTTCTTTGTACCTATGGTAGTGATCACATGCAACGTCTCCATTGTCACCATTTAACGTTTTACCGGGCGTATGAGAAAAGACATCCCAGATTGATGGACCTCTACCATCCTCGTTTGCAGCTCCTTCAATTTGATAAGCCGCCGTTGCCGTACCAAAAATAAAATCTTTTGGAAAATCAGACCGTCTGATCATTTTTCCACCCCCTCTTTTGGCATTTTCATATCCAACATAATCTTATGCGTCTTCACAGCCAGGTAAGCGTTTGCAAGTGCACCCAGTGTACCAAGCGTCATTACCAAGGGCAGAAAGACAAAAATAGCATTTGAGCCGATGAGGAAACTTCCTACAACAAACTGCACCAAGTTGTTCGTTACCATACCCAGAATACTTATCCCGAAAACACCAAATAGTTTAACTCTCGAAAACAGGCTTTGAACAACTGCAGAGGCGATACTACCGAAAAAACCCATGAAAAAACCCGGTGTGAATATCGTACCTGAAAGAATCGAACCAAGTAAAGATTTAGAAACAGCAAGGAGCAGTGCATCGGAAAGACCAGAAAAAACTGACAGATAAAGCACAAGAAAGTTTGAAAATCCCCATTTACCACCTGGCACAGGAAATGGTACTAACCCTTCAACCACGTAAACCACACTACTCAGGGCTATCATCGTTCCAAAAACTACCACGTTTCTGTGTCTACCGCGTTCTTGTGCTTTTCTTTTTTGAACTCTATTATCATCCTGTTTGGCACGCAAATTATACTCCCTCCTGGTCCCACTTTGCCTGTCTTTTCGCAGATCTTATCAGGACAATTCGACTCGGTAACCCAGACCTTCTGTCCGTCGAAATGCAAAGTCGTGACGTACTTGCCATCTTTGTTTTTAATGATCCAATCACCTGGTTCATTTACTCTTAGAACCTCTTCACCTTGGATCCTTACAGAAATTGCGCCACTCTGTAACTGGTAACTCGCTGCCTTTTTGTGGCTGAACACGTAATCAAACAGATACCAACCAACTCCCACAGCAACGACTACTATAACCAAGACGACGTCAACAACTCTCAACAATTTCCTTTCTGCCATTAACTACACGACCATCCTTCCGTTTATCAAAACGTGCTCTACAAAGTTCTCTTGCCACATATAGGGAATATTCAAAAACTCGTTAGTTTTCCAAAGCACCAAATCCGCTGGATAGCCTGGCCTTACAAGTCCGGAATCAAAACCAAGAAGGTGTGCGGAATTGACCGTGTAAGCGGTCAGTACCTCCTCTGGTTCCATCTTCAAAAACCTTATCGCAAGGTGCATGACAAAACTCGGCATGAAAATAGGGGCAGAACCGGGGTTGAAATCGGAGCCTAAGGCTACAGGTATTCCAGAGTCTATTATTTCTCTTGCCGGTGCGAACGATTCACCCAGATAAAAGCTTGTGTTGGGCATCAAAGTAACCATCGTATTGCTATTTGACAGCTCCTGGATATCTTCCTTCGTAACTTTTAAGACGTGATCAACACTAACTGCTTCCAAGCGCGCTCCAAACCTTGCTGCGCCCACATTTTCTATCTCATCAGCGTGCAAACGTATCTTGAAACCAAGTGATTTTGAAAATTTCAAAAAATCCTCTATCTCCTCAGGTAGATACGCTCCTTTGTCGCAGAACACATCGACAAAATCGGCAAGCCTTTCTTTCGAAATCTCAGCGAGTAGTTCCTCCATTTCGGAGATGTATTCACCAACGGATTTCTCTTTTGGCTTTGCGTGTAAGCCAAGGAACGTGGAAGCGATTTTATTGGGAAGCGTTTCCTTAAGTTGTTTTATGACTCTTAATTGCTTTAACTCATTTTCCTTATCCAGCCCATATCCGCTTTTACACTCTATTCCAACCACACCGTGTTTTGTAAACTCTGCGATGTAGGAAGCGGAAACGCTGTAAAGCTCGTCTTCAGACGCCAATCTTACAAGATGTGAAGTATAGTGTATACCACCACCGGCTTGGAGGATTTCAAGATACGTCTTTCCTCGAGCGCGCATGTAAAATTCCTTTGCACGAGAGCCGACGAAAGGAATATGTGTATGCGCATCGAACAGCCCTGGAGTGACGAGCTTGGCCTTCACATCTGCATTCTTGTGCGGACGTAAATCAACAATTCTACCGTCCCTAATGACGATATCTCTTTCCAAATATTCCTCGATCTTTCTCATCCCTTCCCCTCTTACAGGGGCTTGAACGCTGGGGGTTAAAATCCTTTCCGCATTGATGATAAACTCCTTTTCGTAATTCATGAGCCTATCTCTCCAACTTTTACAAGTGCATCGAAAAGCTTTCTAAAAGCGACGCTTCTGTGACTGATAACTTTCTTCACTTCCTCACCGAGTTCACCGAACGTTTTATCGTAACCTTTTGGTATGAATATCGGGTCATATCCAAAACCTTTGTCCCCACGTATTTCCCTACTGATCGTGCCTTCGACGTAACCTTCTACAGAAATCAAGAAGTTCTTAATAGGATTGAAATACGTAGCGGCACAGACGAACCTCGCACTACGTTCTTCGTAATTCCTCATCAATTGAAGGATACTTTCCATCTTCTCAACATAACTGGCATCTTCAAGGTACCTGGCACTCATAACACCTGGAAATCCACCCAGCACGTCAATAGAAAGACCAGAATCATCAGCGATGACAGGCTGCCCTATTTCTTTACCGTACTCGATAGCTTTGATAATGGAGTTTTCAATGAACGTTTCACCGGTCTCTTCAACATCTACTTCCCAATCTACCGTTTCGAGCATCACAAACTCTGGAATAACGAGTTTAATTTCTTCGATCTTGTGATTATTCTTTGAAGCAACGTAGATTCTCAATTTTTCGATATTTTTCTTATCACTATTCAAAGTACTCACGATGCTTCCCCCTCACTGCAACATATCAAAGATGGAATTTTGTCTAGCTTATCTGAATTTGACAGAACCATTTTTAGGTACTTCCCGGTCCATGACCTTTCAACTTTCGCGACTTCTTCAGGAGTACCAGTTGCAACGACGTATCCTCCATCATCTCCGCCTTCAGGTCCAAGGTCAATTACGTAGTCGGCTGACTTAATGACATCGAGGTTGTGTTCGATAACGATAACCGTGTTACCTTTATCAACAAGCCTGTTGAGCACCTCTATGAGCCTTTTTACGTCATCGAAATGTAGCCCTACCGTTGGTTCGTCGAGTATGTATAGCGTTCTACCCGTTGCCTTCTTTCTAAGCTCGGAAGCCAACTTCACCCGCTGTGCCTCGCCACCGGAGAGCGTTGTGGCCGGCTGTCCGAGTTTGATGTATCCAAGTCCCACATCGGAAAGCACTTGCAGTGTCTCCCGAATCGTTGGGATATTTTGGAAAAACTCAAGTGCCTCATCAACGGTCATATCCAAAACATCTGCGATGTTCTTACCTTTGTACGTCACTTCCAGTGTCTCTGAATTGTACCTCTTACCCTTGCAGACCTCACATTCGACGTAGACTTCTGGTAGGAACATCATCTCGATTTTGACAACGCCTTGTCCACCGCAAGCTTCACACCGTCCACCTTTGACATTGAAACTGAACCGTCCTTTATCGTATCCGCGCGCCTTCGCTTCCGGGGTCATTGCGAACAATTCCCTTATAGCGTCGAAGACCTTCGTATAAGTTGCGGGGTTACTGCGTGGCGTTCTACCTATCGGTGACTGGTCGATAGCGATGATCTTATCGATATGCTCGAGCCCTTCTATCCTGTCGTGTTCTCCGACTTCGTACCGTGTTTTGTGCAACTTATTGGCGATGGCTGGATAGAGTGTATCAATTATCAATGAACTCTTACCGGAACCGCTCACACCTGTAACGCATATGAATGTTCCAAGTGGAAAATCAACGGTTATATTCTTCAGATTGTTGTGCCTCGCTCCGACTATTCTAATATAATTCCCGTTCCCTTTTCTTCTCACTTTGGGAACTTCTATCTTCAATTTGCCCGAAAGGTACTTTCCAGTTATAGATTCCTCGCAACTGATAAGTCCGTCGAGTGTTCCAGAATAAACTATATGCCCTCCGTTAACACCTGCTCGAGGACCTACATCGACGATGTAGTCTGCACTCCTAATGACCTCTTCATCGTGCTCAACAACGAGCACAGTATTTCCTAAATCTCGCAATTCTTTGAGCATCGATATGAGCCTATTGTTATCCCTTTGGTGAAGTCCTATGGTCGGTTCGTCAAGCACGTATATTACGCCAGTCAATCTCGAACCTATCTGGGTTGCGAGCCTTATTCTTTGCGCTTCCCCGCCTGACAGCGTCCGCACATTTCTTGAAAGACTCAGATAACCCAGCCCGACCTGTTCCAAGAAATCCAGTCGTTTCTCGATTTCGTGTAGCAGTTCCCTCACAGCTTCCATCTGCTTTTCCGAAAGCTCTTTAGGTAAACTTCTTATAATTTCCAATTCCCTTGAGATTGGAAGGTCTGTAAAATCTATGATACTCAATCCCTTGATCGTAACGCTCAACGCTTCTTGCCTGAGTCTTTTACCTTTACACGTCTGACAAGTGCGCTCCACGAAGAAATTCTGAACGATCCACTCTCTCATCTCTTCAGAAGTGTATTCTTCGTAGCGTTCTTTCACAAGTGCGATAAGCCCTTCGAAGTATTCCGTTCCGTAGAGTAGAGCTTCTTTAGCTTCCTCTGGTTGCTCCTCAAAAGATTTGTACGGGTCCCCACCGTACTCGCGCACTATCCTCTCAATTCTCCTAGGGAGCCATCCATCTGCCTTGTGCCCTATCCTCAACCCTTGGACGACGGGGACGCCTTCCTCAAAAAGAGTGCGCTCGTCGACTTCGAGTTTGAAACCAAGGCCGTGACAATCAGGGCACGCACCGTACGGTGCGTTGAACGAGAAGAACTTAGGATTTATTTCGGGCATCGAAAAACCACAGGAAAGACAGGAGAGCTTTTCAGAATAAAGGTGTTCATCGTCGTCTGACCTCACCAAAACGAAACCGTTACCCTCTTTTAGAGCGAGTTCCACAGATTGAAAGAGCCTGTGCGAGTCGGTATCGGAAAGGTCCAACCTATCGATAACCAAGTTTATTGTATGCCTAACGTTCTTATTTAACTCAGGAACCTCTTCCAATCTGTATATCTTCCCGTCAACTTCTACCCTCGTGTAACCTCTGTTAAGAAAAGTATTGAACTCGTCCTTGTATGTTCCCTTCTTCTCACGGGCTATAGGTGCAAGTATCATAATCCGCTTGTTTGAAAAGTGCTTTTGCACGTGAGTCACGATTTCATCTACTGACATCCTTTGAAGTTCTCTACCACAGTGAGGACAATGCGGTACGCCTATCTGTGCGTACAGAACGCGCAGATAATCGTATATCTCCGTCACTGTTCCTACCGTAGACCTCGGGTTGTGGGACACACTCTTTTGGTCTATTGCGATAGTCGGAGAAAGCCCCTCGATACTGTCTACATCTGGCTTTTTCAACTCACCGATGAACTGCCTTGCATATGTCGAAAGGCTTTCCAGATAACGCCTTTGCCCTTCGATAAAAATCGTATCCATTGCAAGGGAGCTCTTTCCAGAACCAGATAGTCCGGTAATGACTACGAGTTTGTTCTTGGGCATTTCTACATCGATGTTCTTTAAATTATGCACACGCGCACCTTTGACGATAATCCTGTCCATTGGCTAACTTCTAAACCTCCTTGAAAGTGCCGACCACAGCATGACCATGAAAACAAGGCCGAAAACCAACGTTTCAACACTCAGCGCAACTATTTTTCTCTGGATGTCATCGATACTTAGATAGTGATACGCAGCCGCTTGGAACGGGAAGAACCAAGTAATTGCCATAACTACAAAAACAATCGTAACGAAAATAGCCATGGTCCTGATAGAACTCCAAGCATCGTCCAGTTCTTCTTGAAGCCTTTGAAACCTTGCGTTGATATTCTCCAAATCTTCTTCATATCTTTTCAAATGCTCTTCTAATTTTTCGAGAGATTCTAAAAGCTTTCTTTCAAGTTCTTCCTTTTCCACACGTACCCCTCCTCGATGGAGACAAGCGGAAAGAGCCTATATTACCTTTTTATACCGAGCATGTGTGTGACAACCTCGAAGTATATCCAGATACCTGTTAGGTCTGTGATGGTTGTGATAAGTGGACCAGACATGACCGCCGGGTCTATCTTCATCAACTTACCCAAGAACGGTAGCATCGCACCTACGACATTTGCGAAGATAATTATTATGAAAAGCGAGAACGCTGCGGAAACATTTACCATGATATTATTCGAAATCATGAAACCTCTAATGAAAAGTACAGCACCAAGAACCCCACCAAGTATACTTCCAACGAGCAATTCTTTCAAAAATACCTTCCACCAATCCTTAAGCTCTATATCTCCCAGTGCCATACTCCTGATAATGAGCGTGCTACTTTGTCCCCCAGCATTTCCACCGGCATCAACCATTGTTGTCATAAATGCGGCTATAATTGGTATCATCGCGAGCACCTCTTCGTAACCATGGACGATAAAAGCGTTAACACTCTCCAATAATAGCAAACCAACAAGCCAAGGCAACCTATTTTTGATGAAGACCAAAGGAGAAGTGTGGAAGTACGAAGTCGTCGTAACGTTCATACCTGCCATCTTGTGGATATCCTCTGTGGCTTCCTCATCGATAACATCAACTATGTCATCGATGGTTATAATTCCAACAAGTCTCATATCGTTGTCCACGACAGGTATAGCATTCAAATCGTATTTTTTCATCAACTCAGCAACCTCTTCTTGGTCAGTTGTCGTCTTAACGTAAATCGGGTCAGGAGTATATACCTCTTCAATCAGTGTATCTGGCTCTGCGAAGAGTAAGTCTTCCAGTTTCACAGTACCGATGAGCGTTCTGTCCTCTTCAACTACGAAGATCGTGTAGATTGTCTCAGCGTCTTTTCCAAACTTGCGCACCTTTTCGAGTGCCTGCTGAACGGTCATGGATTTCGTGACGTAGATGAAATAAGGCGACATCAATCGCCCAGCTGAATTCTCGGGGTAGTTCAACACTTCTATTGTTTGTTCCCTTTCGCTTTTTGGGAGGAACGAGAGCAGTTTGGTGACAACATCGGCAGGCAATTCATCGAGGAGTTCAGCCCTATCCGCGGGGTCCATGTTTTTGAAAATCGATTTTATCTCATCATCAGTCAGCATCTTTACAAGTTCGAATTGTTCATCGGGCTCAAGTTTGGAAAAGACTTCCGCAGCGAGTTCTTTGTTCAAAAGGCGGAATACAACAGCTTTCTCGGATGTCTCAAGTTCTTCTATCATCTCGTAGATAACATTTGCGTCTTGATCTTCGAGCAACATCTTAAGTGTTCGAAAATCACCGCGCTCGATAAGTTTGCGGATATCAACCTGGATCTTTACCTTCATCTACGTCCCCTCCTTTGTAAGAAAGTTATGGTGGCTTGTTACTGGAATAACTCGGATATTCCACAATTGATCACCTTCCTTTCATCTTGGTTTTATAAGGCTGAGGTGAGACGTGTTGCGATTTTCAAAGGGTTGTACCGATTTGCAAATTTTGTGTATTAATTATACCAGAAATTTGTGTATTAATTATACCAGAAAAAGGTCGTTCCGTGCAGATATGTATATGAATTTTCTGTGAAGAAAATTAGAATTCTTGGGAATTTCCTTTCAGAAATAAGATGAGTGAAAAAATCGCATTTTATGGTATAATGTATGAGAATTGGAAAAATATCGAGAAATACCAAAACTGAAAATCACAAAAAACTGAGCTTTGGAGGGAAAGCTATGAAGGAGTATCGTCCGCAGGAGATAGAACCGAAATGGCAGAAAGTATGGGAAGAAAAGAAGGTTTTCGAAACACCTCAGTATTCTCAAAAGCCAAAGTATTACGCACTTGTTATGTTCCCATATCCTTCCGGAACGTTGCACGTGGGTCACGTCAAGAACTACACGATAGGTGATATCGTTGCAAGATACAAGAGAATGCAAGGTTACAACGTCTTGCATCCGTTTGGTTACGACGCGTTCGGATTACCTGCCGAGAACGCGGCAATTGCTCACAAAATACATCCGAAAAAATGGACGATGGATAACATAAACACGATCCGCGGGCAGATAAAAAAGATGGGTATTAGCTACGACTGGAACAGAGAGGTAATCACTTGCAATGAGGACTACTATAAGTGGACTCAGTGGATATTCTTGAAACTGTACGAGGCGGGTTTAGCATACAAAAAGCCTGGCGCTGTTAACTGGTGTCCGAGCTGTCAAACAGTTTTGGCAAACGAGCAAGTGAAGGATGGTAAGTGTGAAAGGTGTGGAACCACGGTTACAATAAAACACCTCGAGCAGTGGTACTTCAAAATAACTGAGTATGCGGAAAAACTCCTCGAAGGTCTTGACAAGCTCCCGGGCTGGCCTGAACACGTAAAAACGATGCAAAGGAACTGGATAGGTAAGAGTACAGGTGCAGAGGTAGACTTCCCTGTTGAAGGTTTGGATAAGAAAATTAGGATCTTCACAACAAGGCCAGACACCATATACGGTGTCACTTTTATGGCGATCGCACCTGAGTCGCCTCTTGTGCTTGAACTTGTAACGGACGAAAAAAGAAAAGAAGTGGAAGAGTTCTTGGCAAAAGTTGCACTTGAGGACAGGTTCAAACGTACTAGCTTAGAAGCAAAGAAAGAGGGTGTCTTCCTCGGTAGATATGCGATTAATCCTCTAACAGGCGAGCGTATACCAATCTACGTTGCCAACTACATACTGTACGAATACGGAACTGGTGCGATAATGGCTGTTCCTGCACACGACAAGCGCGATTTCGACTTTGCAAAAGCGTACGGACTTCCAATCAAGCAAGTTATAAAGCCAAAAGATGGTGAGTGGAACATAGAAGAAGCACCTTACGAAGAAGAAGGTATAATGGTTAACAGTGGTCCGTTTGATGGATTAGAGAGCAAGGCAGGTATTGAGGCTGTTACCAAATACATGGAAGAAAAAGGACTTGGGAAAAAGAGCGTTCAATACAAACTTAGAGACTGGCTCATTTCAAGGCAGCGGTACTGGGGAGCTCCAATTCCAATAATTTACTGCGATAAATGCGGTATTGTTCCTGTGCCGGAGAAAGATTTACCGGTGAAACTACCGGAAAATGTGGAGTTCTTACCAACAGGTCAATCACCACTCACGCTGAGTGAGGAGTTCAAGCACACAACGTGTCCAAAATGCGGAGGTCCTGCGCATCGTGAAGTGGAAACGATGGACACGTTCGTTGATAGTTCGTGGTATTTCTTAAGGTACGTCAATCCCAAACTGGAAGACAGGCCTTTTGACACAAACGACGTAAATTATTGGCTACCGGTGGACCAATACATAGGTGGAGTAGAACATGCTGTTTTACATTTGCTCTACTCAAGATTCATCACCAAAGTGCTGCACGACCTTGGTTATGTTGGTTTTGACGAACCATTCCAGAACTTATTCACTCAAGGTATGATCTACAAAGATGGTTGGAAGATGAGTAAGTCCAAAGGGAACGTTGTCTCGCCTGACGATATGATCGAAAAATACGGGGCCGATACTTTGAGAATGTACATACTCTTCATGGCACCACCAGAAAAAGATGCTGAATGGAGCGATGCGGGTATTGAGGGCGTGCACAGATTTGTCAAACGATTGTGGAATAACTACTACAAAATGCTTGATATTATAAACGCGTCCGATGTTGAAGAGGCAGAATTTGGCAGAGAAGAAAAGGCGCTGAGGCGAAAACTACACGCGATGATTAAGAAGATAAAAGAAGACATAGAAGGCGGGTTCAAATTCAACACCGCTATAGCAGGTTTGATGGAATTCAACAACCAACTTTCCGATTACCTTGAAAGCGTTGAGAATCCAAGTAAGAAGTTGTTAAGAGAGATAGCAGAGAAGATATCGTTGATCATCTCGCCATTCGCACCGCATATGGCTGAAGAGATGTGGCACGACCTTGGGAAAGAGACGCTCATCGTCGAAGAACGCTGGCCGGACTACGACGAAGAGGCACTAAAAGAAGATGAAATAACGATAGTAGTCCAAGTCAACGGTAAAGTCAGGGGCAAGGTCACCGTCCCAGCCGGCTTCACAGAAGAGCAGATAAAAGAAAGAGCTGTTGAAAGTGTGAAGAAACTAATAGAAGGTAAGCAGTTGGTCAACACGTTCTATGTGCCCGGGAAGTTGGTAAACATAGTTGTTAAATAAAATCTCAATACCATAAAATATCGGGGGGATTGACGATGAAACGACTAGCAGTGTTCTTGTTTCTTGTTTTAAGCTTGCTAACATTCGCTCAGCAAGACATCGTTGCCGTTGTCAACGGAAGGAATATTACCATGGATGAGTGGAACAGAGAAGCAAACGTTCAAAAACTGCTTTTGGACATCCAGAAGACCAATCAAACGTTTTATACGGTATTAACCAATACACAGGAAGGACTAGCACTGCTCGAGAGGTACAAATTGGCAGTTCTGGACCAACTGATAACAAAGGTATTATTCATACAATTTGCAGAGAAAAAAGGTGTTGCTCCGGATGATAAAGATATCAAAAACTATGTTGACAACGAAATCAAGAAGATGCTTACAGAGGCATCAATGACAGAAGCGGAGCTAAACGACTATTTAGTAGAGCTTGGAATGGGAACACTGAATGATTACAAAGAAAAACTTTACTTCCAAAGAAAGTATTCTCTGAGCATTGCAAACGTTTACGCACAGTACTTAACTGCGTCTGTGAGCGATGCGGAAGTAAAGGCTTATTACGAAAAGAACAAAGAAAAGTACACCGTTCCTTCACAGTACGACTTGCTTGTCTTTAAGACAAACAACAAAACTACTGCAGATTCTTTAAGGCAAGATGTTATCAGAGGTACCTCGGTAGATGACATATCAAAAAAATACAACATCTCACCGTTGATAAATGGCTGGGTTAACGAGAATGACACGACGAAACTTCCAAAAAACTTATGGCTCTTGGTTACAAACTCCATTAAAGGCACAACGCTACCTGTACAACAAGTAGGAAACGAGTTTTACGTTATAAGGGTGAGGGACATTAAACTTGGCGGAACGAAAACTTTGAATGACGTTGCAGAGGAAATAAAGAAAGAATTGCTTGCACAAAAACAAGAGGAAGCCACAAAGAAGGTTCTGGCTGATTTCGATGAGTTCAAGAAGACCTCGAAAGTAGAAATCAGGTACAAGAGCAATTTGATAAAGTAAAGCAAAACAGGCGAAAGTGCTCCAGATAGAAAGGCAAGAAAGCAATGCCGAACAAATCGAAGAAGCACAAGAAACACTTGAACAAGACTTTTCAGTTCCTAGAGCGTAACATCGTCCAACGATTGAAAAAGGCACTGCTCAGTATAACGGCCGTTTTCGTTGTTGGAACTTTATATTACTGGATTTTTGAAGGTTTTTCCTTTATTGATGCGCTTTTTTTCGTGGGCATCACCATATCGACAGTTGGATACGGGATACACAAAGAACTCTCGGTTTTTGGAAAGTTCTTCACATTGGCACTTATACTTGCTGGCTTGTCCATAGTCTTGTACAACGTATCCTATGTCACAGCACTGCTTGTGGAAGGTGATTTACTTCGCTTATTGAGGCAGCGGAGAGTAGAAAGAAAGGTGTCAAGGATGAAAGATCATATCATCGTTGTTGGAGTGGGGAAAATTGGTACGGAAGTTATAACCCAACTTCGCAGACTCAATGAACCCGTTGTGGCAATTGATAGCGTCATATCTGAGGAAGAATTAAAAAAGAAGCTACCTGCGAACGCGAGTGAAGTTGTGTTTGTAAGAGGTGATGCCACAAACGAGGATACCTTGCTGCGTGCCGGCATAAAACAAGCACGGGCGCTTATAACCACATTGCCCAGCGATGCGCTGAACGTCTTTGTTTCGTTAACTGCAAAGAACTTGAACCATGATATATACATCATTTCGAACATCAGTGACTTATCTAATCTCACCAAATTTATCTATGCAGGTGTTGACCATCCGATAGCCACGGCGGAAATAGCGGGTCTGAAGATGGTAGAAGCTATAGGTTTTCTGAGGAAAAAAGAGAACATAGTTGACGTACTCAACATCTTAGATCGAACGTTCCAGGTGGAGATACTCGATATTACTAATACAAAACTTTCAGGCAAGAAGATTTCAGAGCTCAGACTTAAAGAAAAGTACAACGTTTATATAGTAGCCATAATTAGAGGCGACGAGTTTATATTGGGACCTTCAAAAGACGAAGTCTTAACAAAAGAGAGCAAGATTGTTCTCTTCGGTGAAGAGAGCGGACTGGCTAAGTTCAGAGATGACTTCTTGAACGGGAAATGACCTATGAAAATATAAAGTGGGAGGGAGCACGTGATGAAGTCAAAAGCTCAAACAAAAGTTTTAAAAACCATGACTCTGGAATGGACAGGTGACGCCTTGATACTCATTGACCAGCGAAGACTTCCCTTTGAAGAAGTCTACGTGACCTGTGCAGACTACCGTGCCGTTGCACTTGCGATAAAAGAAATGGTTGTTCGAGGAGCTCCCGCAATAGGTGCAACCGCGGCGTTCGGGTATGTTTTGGGAGCAAAGGAAATAACAAGAAAGACTTACAACTACGAACAGGCCATGATGCAACTTAAAAACGTAAAAGAGACACTGGCAAGAACAAGACCAACTGCTGTCAATCTCTTCTGGGCACTCGACAGGATGGAACGCAGAGCTGTTGAGCATGGGAAATTTGAAGGACTCGTTAAGGCGTTGGAAGAAGAGGCTCTTAAGATAGCAATTGAAGACATAGAAACGAACAAAGCCATAGGCAGGCATGGTGCTCAACTTCTTGAGGATGGCTTTACGGTGCTAACTCACTGCAACGCAGGTGCACTTGCAACGGTAGATTACGGTACAGCACTTGGCGTCTTGAGAGCGGCAAAAGAACAGGGAAAGCGCATAAAAGTTTACGCTGATGAGACAAGACCGTACTTGCAGGGCGCAAGACTGACCGCTTGGGAACTCATGAAGGATGGATTCGAAGTTACGGTGATCAGTGATAACATGGCGGGCTGGGTTATGAAACAAGGAAAAATCAACGCAGTTATCGTCGGTGCCGACAGGATCGCTGCGAATGGTGATGTTGCGAATAAGATAGGAACTTACATGGTAGCGGTGCTCGCGAAAAGACACGGCATACCGTTCTACGTCGCAGCTCCAACAAGCACGATCGATATGTCTATAAGAAGTGGTGCAGAGATACCAATCGAAGAAAGATCACACGAGGAAGTTGCTACCTGCGGTGGAAAGAGGATAGTACCGAACAACGTCAACATATACAACCCGGCATTTGATGTTACCGACAACGAACTCGTGACAGCGATCATAACGGAAAAAGGCGTTGTCTATCCCCCATTCGAGGAGAACTTGAAAAAGCTCTTTGAAGAAAGCAAATGAGGATTGTCCTGCTTGTTATTATAAAACTGAGGAGTGTGAAGATATGATAGACCTTAAATTATTGAGGAAAAATCCAGAGATATTCTACGAAGCACTGAAAAAACGTAATTACTCTACAGAAATCTTGGATAAAATCGTTGAGCTTGACAGAGAGTGGAGAAACTACGTCAACATAGTAAATAACTTGAAGGCAAAGAGAAACGAACTCTCCAAAATGGTTGCAAAACTCAAGGCAGAAGGCAAGAGCGAAGAGGCGAATGAGGTAATCACAGAGAGCAAAAAACTCGGTGATGAAATCGCTCAGTACGAAGCGAAAGAGAAAGAGCTTGAAGATCAGATGTACAACCTTGCACTGTACATACCTAACGTTCCCCACGAAAGCGTTCCGGTTGGCAGAGATGAGACCGAAAACGTTGAAGTTCGAAGATGGGGCGAACCGAGGAAATTCGATTTTGAACCAAAAGCGCACTGGGATCTCGGACCGGAACTGGGCATGCTCGATTTCGATAGGGGTGCCAAGTTGAGTGGTTCAAGGTTCACTGTGATGTTTGGAGAAATAGCGAAACTCGAGCGCGCACTTGCACAGTTCATGCTGGACACTCATACACAAAACGGTTATATCGAAGTCAACGTACCACATCTGGTGAAAAGAGAAACGATAACGGCAACGGGCCAGCTTCCCAAGTTTGCCGAAGAACTTTACACCTGTGAAAAGGATGATTTGTTCCTCATCCCAACGGCCGAGGTTTCTCTTGCGGCACTCCACATCGACGAAATACTTGAGGAAAATCAACTCCCGATAAGGTACACCGCATTTACACCGTGCTACAGGCGTGAAGCTGGAAGCTACGGAAAAGACGTACGCGGATTGATTAGACAGCATCAATTTGAAAAGGTTGAACTTGTATGGTATACCACTCCAGAACGGTCCTTCGAAGACTTAGAACAGCTTACACGCGATGCGGAAAAGATCCTGCAGCTATTGGGCTTACCTTACAGGGTTGTTGCACTCTGCACGGGTGATTTGGGATTTGCTGCAGCTAAGACTTACGACATAGAAGTTTGGTTGCCATCCTACAACGCGTACAAGGAAATATCTTCTTGCAGTAACGATACAGATTTCCAAGCAAGAAGAGGCAACATGCGCTACAGAACGAAAGATGGAAAATTGAACTACGTCCATACACTCAACGGTTCAGGACTTGCAATTGGAAGAACTCTTGTTGCAATAATGGAAAACTACCAAAATCCAGATGGTACAATCACCGTTCCTGAAGTTCTCAGGCCTTACATGAAGACCGATGTAATACGACCGATGAAATAATTCGAAGCGGATGATAGATAACGGGAGAGAAGAAAATGTTAGCTTTCAACGGTCGTTTCAGTGAGGACAGAACACTTATAGAAAGAATCAGAAAGATGAATTACGATGATTTGTACAACTTCGCTGAAGAAATCAGGAAATACATGATAGATGTGACCTCCGTTAACGGGGGTCACTTAGCTTCGAATTTGGGTACTGTGGAGCTAACTCTTGCACTCTACAGGATCTTTGATCCTTACGAGGACTACATAATTTGGGATACAGGTCATCAGACCTACACCCATAAATTACTCACAGGTAGATGGGATGCGTTCAAAACGCTCCGGACATTTGGTGGGATATCTGGTTTCACGAACATATTCGAATCGCCAGTGGACAGGTTTGGTGCAGGACATGTAGGCACTTCGATAGCAGCGGCACTTGGTATTGAAAAAGCTCTGAAACTGCAGAATAAAAACGCCAACGTTGTAGTTATCATAGGTGACGGGGCACTTACAAGTGGGCAAGCACTTGAAGCCCTGAACCAAATAAAGTCCCAGAATTCGAGGATAAAAATCATCCTCAACAGCAACGGAATGAGCATATCGAAAAACGTAGGTGGCTTGTCACAGCTGCTTGAAGCTTTAAGAACGAGTAAAATATACGTGAGTATAAAAGAAAAGCTCAAAAAAGGGCTCAACGAGGCGGTTGAGTTCGAACTGAAAAAGATTAAAGAAGCGCTGAAAGTCGCACTCATAGGCGACGACTTTTTCGAATCACTCGGTGTAAAGCACTTTGGTCCCATCGATGGACACGATTTAAAATCGCTCGAAGAAGCATTAAAACAGGTGAAAGATTATCCCTATCCGACTGTACTTTCTGTATTTACGATAAAAGGCAAAGGTTACCATTATTCCGAACAAAATCCAACGAAATACCACGGTGTGGATAAATTTGATCCCGATTCTGGCACATTCGAAAAGCCGGAAGGGGCGTATTCGTACAGCGAAGTTTTTGGCACGACGCTGATGAAAATAGCCTTAGAAGATGATAAGGTTGTTGCACTAACAGCCGCCATGCCAGATGGAACAGGGTTAAGCAAATTTGCTAAACAATTTCCGGAACGATTCGTTGACTTAGGGATAACCGAACAATCTGTAGTAACCTACGCAGGTGGTTTGGCTGCTATGGGCTTCAAGCCTGTTGTAGCTATATATTCGACGTTTCTACAAAGAGCGTACGACCAGATCATTCATGACATCGCGCTACAGGATTTGGACGTGGTATTTGCAATTGACAGGGCTGGATTAGTTGGAACCGACGGACCGACGCATCACGGTGTCTTTGACATAGCCTATTTGAAACCTATTCCAAACATCAAGGTATTGACACCTCTTGACGGGAAAGACCTTGCTTGTATGTTGTGGACTGTTTTAAAAGGAAAAGACAAATACAAAGGACCTATCGCTATAAGGTACCCTCGGGACGTGGAATTTGGCAAATTAGACGAAATTTATGGTAAAATAGAAATCAGAAGTCCATTCAAATGGGAAGTTCTCGTGGAAGGTAAAGAGGTGGCCTTGCTGGCAGTTGGCGTTCTTGCCAAAAAATATACAGATATGGCAAAAACAAACGGTTGGACGTTGATTGGGGTAAGAAGTGTAAAACCTATGGACAAAGATATGCTTGAAAGGACTTTTCAAAGTCATAAATACATTTTTACCATAGAGGAAGGTACGGTACTTGGAGGATTTGGAGAGACTATTGCTTTTGAATACCTGCAGAAGTATTCAGACAAGTACGAGTGCCAAGTTGAAATCATTGGAATACAAGACGAATTCATCCCTCACGGAACGCGCGAAGAACTCATAAGATACATGGGACTCGACAGCGACAATGTAGAGCAAAGAATTAAAAAAACAGTTTCGAAAGGAGTGAGATTATGAAATTCCCAACAGAATACGGGGAAGTTGAAATCACAGTAAATGCCATAAGGAAGCTTGTGTACCTTGCGGTCCTCGAAACCTACGGACCAATAAGTATAGGTTCTGACAACTGGTTTTCAAGGTGGTTTTCATCTGAAGAAGGCAAGATAAAAGTTGAAGAGGACGAATATGGCCATTTGAAAATCGACATATTCGTCGAGGTGGAATTCGGTACAAAAGTCACAGAAGTTGCCAAAAACATCGAAGAAAATGTTGTTCACAAACTCAGTGCCTTTGCAAACTGCGAGAACCCTGAAGTTAACGTGCACGTCATAGGTGTGCGCTGAAATGGGGTGGTAACTTGTTGACAACAATAAATGGGACGGATATGAAAGGCATCTTCATGAAGGGTGCCGAAAATTTGCTTGCACACAGAGACGAAATAAACGCTTTAAACGTCTTCCCGGTTCCTGACGGTGATACGGGCTCAAACATGAGCTCAACGATGCTTGAAGCCTGCAAATACCTTGAAAACCTCACCGATGAAAAATTGAGCAACGTGCTCGATGCGATAAAACGGGGCACGCTAATGGGGGCAAGGGGAAACTCTGGCGTTATCCTTTCTCAAATATTCAGAGGTTTTTGCGATACCTTGATGAAAAAGAGCAAACTTACGGTTGCTGACTTTGTCAAAGGCATAAAAGGAGCGAAAGAGACCGCTTACAAAGCGGTGTTAAGACCTGTTGAGGGAACCATCCTTACGGTTGTGCGGGTCCTTGATGAGCATTCCAAAGAACTTTCAAATCTTGAAAGCTTTGAAGCACTCTTTGAGAAAATGGAAGAAATTGCGCTCGATACAGTGAAAAAGACGCCTTCTTTGTTGCCAAAGTTGAAAGAAGCGAACGTTGTTGATGCCGGAGCGAAGGGTTTGTACTACATCATCCAGGGATTCAAAATGTACGTACTCGGTGATACGACAATAAACCTCCAAGGTGTCGAAACGAGACCTTCCGAAGAAATTACAATAGCTTACGAAGAGCTGAAGTACCAGTACTGTACCGAATTGATTGTCAGAGCGAGGAAACCGATAACTAACGGTACGCAAAAACAGCTGGAGAATTACCTCAACTCTATGGGAGATTCAGTTGTATTCTTTGTTCAAGACGACATAATAAAACTTCACGTACACACGAACAACCCAGGTCAAGTAATCGAGGAATTCTTAAAACACGGGGAACTGCTCAAGGTCAAAATCGACAACATGAAAGAACAGCATGAACATGTTGTTGGTGAGCAGTACGCAAAAAAAGAAAGAAAAAAGATAGCCTACGTTGCAGTCTCACCTGGCGATGGAATCTCTAAAGTGCTTAGAGACCTTGGCGTAGATGAAATCGTCTCAGGCGGCCAATCGATGAACCCGAGTATGGCCGATATACTCGATGCTGTAAGACGCGCGAACGCTGAGAACGTCATCGTCTTCCCAAATAACTCGAATATCATACTAGCTGCTGAACAAGCTGCGAAAGTAGCAGAGCAGGAAGGATTAAAGGTGCATGTTGTAAAAACAATAAATGTTCAGCAGAGCGTTGCAGCAATGATCTACAGGATGGGCGAGGAAATTGACGAGATACTAAAGAGTATAGAAGAAACCATAAAAAATACAATTGCCATATCGATTACCGTCGCCGTGAGGGATTCAAAGTACGCAGGCGAAAAGATCAAGAAAGACGAGTACCTTGGTTTCTTGAACAAAGAACTCGTATCGCACCACAAGAACTTAGTGAACGTACTTGATAAACTATACCAAAAATGTAAACTCGAAGAACGTGAAATTCTAACCGTCTTCGTAGGTTCGAGTGCAACTCCAATCGAACAGAATATCGTTGAAAAATACACCAAGAAAAAATACCCAAACGTCCAAATAGAGTTCATAGAGGGAGGTCAACCGCATTACCCGTTCCTGATGATGGTTGAGTGAATTTGGTGATTAGGCGATGGTCGATAAGAGGTGGAAAACGTGAGAGAAGTGATGACAGTTACAAGCGTTGATGAGAATTACATATACGTTTCATTGTCTGTAGATCCCGGTACATGTGCTTCATGTGCGCTGAGTGGTGCTTGCTCTATCAAAAGCGAAAGTGCAAAAAAGGGCGTCTTTAAGATTTCAAAAAAGAACATAAATGAAAACCTGCTCCCCGTAATGCCTGGCGATATCGTTGTTGTCGATTTCAAATACAACACGGCAATTCTATCCATGATAGTTTACGGAATCCCACTAACAGGATTCATATTCGGAGCGCTGCTTGGATATCTATTGAAACTTTCCGACATTCTTTCATTCGTGCTAGCTTTAGTGTTCGCTGGTATTGGAACCGTAATAACGAGGTTGTATGACAAGAAGTATAAAATAGAAATCGTCGATGTAAAGAGGAACACGTCAGGTATAAACCTCGGTCATATTTCTTGACATGATCTTTATTGAGCTTTTTTGGCGATGGGGGGAATAGAAATGGTATACCACTTCAAAAAGGGGTCCGGTAATAACGGGTGGGTCGTTATAGTACACGGTCTTGGTGAGCACATTGGAAGATATGAAAGGCTCATTCAATTGCTTGCAGAGAACGATTATGGAGTCATAGGATTTGACTTGCCAGGCCATGGTAAAAGTTCAGGCAAACGCGGTCACACATCCATCGAAGAGGTCATAGACTTGATCGATGAAGTCACGAAGTCTGTTAATTCTTTTGTACTCTTTGGTCATAGCCTTGGTGGACTTATCGCCGTGCGTTACACAGAGGAAAGACCTACGAAAGTCTCAAAACTCATCGTTTCATCGCCAGCGCTTTACCTTGAGCCGAAACCGAATCAGGTGATGATGTTAAAGTTGTTCTCGTTCTTGGCACCTTCGATGACGGTGAAGAACGGAATTGATCCCAATTTACTTTCCAGAAACAAAGATGCTGTTCACAAATACATTACGGATCCCCTTGTCCACGACAGAATATCCATTAGGCTTGGCAAAAGTATGTTGCAAAACGTTCAATTAGCCCATGAGCGTGCTTCGAGGATCAAGTGCCCTGTGGCCATACTGGTAGGCACCGACGATAAAGTAACGCCACCGCACGGTGCACGCAACTTCTACGAGCAGCTTGATACAAAAAAAGTGATTGAAGAATTCGAAGGGGGCTACCACGAACTCTTTGAGGACCCTGAGTACGGGGAGCAATTCCACAAAAAAATCTTATATTACATAAAAGATTGGGAGAGCAAATTGGAAAAGGAAGAACCAGTTTAAACCGAAAGGATGAGGTAAATGGGAGCTTACAAAACAAGATTCGGTGAGCTAGAAATAAAAGACGATGAAGTGATAAACTTTCCGAACGGAATTCCCGGTTTTGAGCAGCTTAGAAGATTCATAATCTTGAACACTCCGGAAACACAGCCTATCCAGTGGCTTGTGAGTCTGGAGGATGAGAACGTAGCGTTCCCACTGATAGATCCCTGGCTCGTTATGGAAAGTTACGAAGTGGACCTATCTAAACAGGATCTTGATCTGCTCCAAGTTGAAGATCCATCGGACTTGGTTGTATGGAGCATAGTTACTATCCCCATCGGTAAACCTGAGGAAGCCACTGTGAATTTGAAAGCTCCCGTTGTGGTAAACGTAAAAAAGGGGATAGGGGTTCAAGTCATACTCGAAAAATACGAACTGAAACATCCGATAACCAAGTCAAAAACAACAGAAAATCAAACAAACGATGACGCGACTTCTTTACAGAACGTTCAAGAAGTCAAAGAAGTTGCAGATGAAGAAAAGGTGCATGAAAGAAAAGAGAGTGGTGCTTGATGTTGGTATTATCGAGAAAAGTTGGGGAAAGCATAATAATAGGTGATAACATACAAGTGAAAGTGTTGAAAGTCGAAGGTGGTGCGGTTAAGATTGGGATAATTGCACCAGCGAACGTGAGGATCTACCGCGAAGAAATTTACAAAACAATAGCCCAGAGCAACAAAATGGCTACCAATGCTGCATTTCAATTAGACAACGTACTTAAACTGAAGGAGGTTATCGGCGGTGATAAAGATAGATGATAAACTCATCGAACACCTTTCAAAACTTTCGCGCCTGACGTTTGACGAATCGGAAAAATTAAAATCGGACTTACAGAAGATTATAGACTATTTCGAGATCTTGTCCGAAGTTGATACAGAAAGTATCGAACCGATGTACACGCCTATCGAAGAGCCTTGCAAACTCAGGGAAACAGGACCGCGAGTGAACGAAAATGTTGAAGGCATTATTGAGAACTTTCCTGAAAAAGAAGGAAGACTCATCAAAGTTCCAAGCATCTACGGATGATGCAAAGAACAACCAGAAAAGTTGGAAGATAGCTGAGCAAATCGCGGCTGAGTATCTAAAGCGCAAAGGTTATAAAATAATCGAAAGAAACTACCGCACCCCTTACGGGGAAATAGATATAATTGCAAAGCTTGGCTCATCGTTCGTATTTGTTGAAGTAAAATCGGGCACGGGGTTTCGCATAAACCCTTCAGAGCGTGTTGACAAAATAAAGTACGAAAAAATATACCGCAGTGCCGAGTACTATCTGAAAGGGAAGCGATACACAAGAGCGCAGATAGATGTTGTTGAAGTTATAGATAACGGAATAATAGAAATAAAGCATTACAAAAACGTAGGGTGGGATTTTGCATGAAGATAATAGCAACCAACAAAAAGGCATATACAGATTACATCATAGATGAAACGTACGAAGCGGGCATAGTCCTTGTAGGGACGGAAGTAAAGTCCCTTAGAGAGCACGGTGCAAGCTTCAAAGACTCGTTTTGCAGGATAAAAGATGGGGAGATCTACCTGTTGAACTTGCACATACCGCCTTATCGATACGGTAACATCTACAACCACGACCCAGAAAGGCCAAGGAAATTACTTTTGCATAGAAAACAGATAGACAGAATCTGGGGAAAAATCCGTCAAGAAGGGTACACGGTCGTTCCAACAAAGATTTACTTCAACGACCGTGGGATCGTCAAAGTTGAGATAGCAGTTGCGAAAGGTAAAAAGAGCCACGATAAACGCGAGGAGATAAAGAAGAAAGAAATCGATAGAAGGATAAAGGAATACTTGAAAAGGTAATACCAAAAATACGAAAAGGAGTGAGAGATATGGATATAACAAAAGCTGTTTTGGAAAAACTTGAAGAGTTCAAGAAAAACTACAAACCTGAGACGGTTGAGATAGATTTGAAAAAGATATCGCTAAATGAGTACATCGACCACACAAACCTAAAACCTACCGCTACAACGTCTGAAATAGAATTGCTCTGCAAAGAAGCTATAGACTACAAATTTAAAGGCGTTTGCGTCAATCCCTCCTTTGTCCCATTTGTTGTGCAGAAGCTCAAGGGTAGTTCGGTTCTAACCGTAACCGTTATAGGTTTCCCCCTGGGAGCTACGAGTACATACTCCAAGGTGGAAGAAACGAAATGGGCTGTGGAAAACGGGGCACAGGAAGTGGACATGGTGATACACATAGGTAAACTCAAAGAGGGTGACTACGAATACGTGTACAACGACATAAGATCCGTTGTTGAGGCAGCAAAGGTGCCCGTTAAAGTCATTATCGAAACGTGCTTTTTAACGGATGAAGAAAAAGTCGCTGCTTGCGTACTCTCCAAACTTGCAGGGGCGACTTTCGTGAAGACATCTACGGGTTTTGGTACCGGCGGTGCCAAATTCGAAGACGTTCAGCTCATGCGTTGGGCAGTTGACGGAGAGATTCAAGTCAAAGCTTCTGGCGGTGTGCGAACCTACGAAGATGCTATCAAAATGCTTTCGGCAGGTGCAACAAGAATTGGGACAAGCTCAGGAGTAGCGATAGTAACGAACAAGGCAACTGGACAAGGGGGATATTGATAGCCGAGATAGGTGTTTAGGTGTTTTTTGGTCTTTTCGTATGTTGGTCTGGTGTGACCGATTTTGGGGGTGAGCCTATGAAAGTATTGGGGTTAATCTTAGCTGGCGGAAAGAGTGAGGCTTTGGGAAAACTGGTGTACAAGAGGGCAAGTGCGGCAGTCCCTGTTTTTGGAAAATACCGTGCGATAGATTTCACGTTAAGCAATATGGTGAATTCAGGTATATACAAAGTAGGAGTTCTAACACAGTACAACCCGAGGAGTTTGATGGACCACCTGGGTTCTGGAAAAGAGTGGGACCTTGACAGAAAACACGGAGGTCTTTACATACTCCAACCGTACATAGGCATGACGGGAGAATACTGGTACAGAGGTACGGCGGATGCGATCTTCCAAAACACAACGATGCTCCGAAGAGGCGATGAAGATTACGTTCTGATAGGTTCAGGCGACCACATATACAAAATGCTCTACAACGACATGTTCAGTTACCACTTTGCGAAAGGTGCGGATATCACACTCTTAGTAAAAGAACTGGATGATACATACGATATAACCCAGTATGGAACGGTTGTAACAGAACCTGACGGTAGGATTGTGGAAATAAAAGAGAAAGTTCAAAATCCACCGACTAAAAAAGCCTTCCTGGGTGTGTACTTTATCAACAAGTACCTGTTGATGGAATTACTCTATGATGCAGTCCCGGCAGGGAAGTATGACTTGCTTCTCGATGTTGTTATACCAAACCTTTCAAAACTGCGAGTCTACGCGTACGAATTCAACGGCTACTGGAGGAACGTAAAAAAAGGCATAAATGAATACTACAAGATGAACATGGAGGTTCTGAACAGCCGAGCACTGCGCGAGGAACTTTTCGTAAAATATGGAAAAGTTTACACAAAACTGAAAGACTATCCACCTGCCAAGTACACCAATACAGCAAAAGTAAGTAACTCAATGATAGCCGATGGTTGCATTATTTCGGGTAACGTTAAGAACTCCGTACTCTTCAGAGGAGTTGTTGTAAAGGCTGGCGCAAGGGTTGAGAACTCCATCGTGATGCAAGACACAGTGATTGAAGAGGGTGCGGTTGTTAAAAACGCGATAATAGACAAGAACTGTGTTATTAGAGCAGAACAGATGCTTGTTGGCGACTTTGAACCTGTTGTGCTTGAAAAGTGGATGGTTGTTTAGTGTGGCGTAGCGTTTTAACTGTCTAATTTGGGGGTGTGCGTATGACAAATGTTGTAGCATTAATACTCGCCGGTGGACAAGGCACAAGACTGGGAGTACTGACAGAGAAAATACCGAAACCTGCGGTTCAATTCGGAGGGAAATACAGAATAATAGATTTTACACTCAGTAACTGCGTTAATTCCGGAATTTACAGGGTGGGTGTCCTTGCTCAGTACAGGCCACACCTTTTAAACAAGCACATTGGCATAGGAAAACCTTGGGATTTGGACAGAAAGGGTGGCGGGGTGACTATACTCCAGCCATATTCAACACTGACAGAGAGCGTCTGGTACAAAGGAACAGCGGACGCGGTTTATCAGAACATAGAATTTGTTGACGAATTCTCGCCCGAATACGTTGTCGTTCTTTCAGGTGACCATATATACTCAATGGATTACAGTGAGTTCGTTTACTACCACGTCTCAAAGGGTGCACTTGCAACGATAGCGTGTATGGAAGTGCCTATATCAGAAGCACATAGATTTGGTATAATGGTAACTGATATAGATTACAAAATCGTTGATTTCCAGGAAAAGCCAAAGCAACCGAAATCCAACCTTGCTTCGCTTGGCATTTACGTGTTCAGTTGGGAGTTCATAAAGCAGGCACTTATTGAAGACGCGAAAGATGAATCGAGTGAGCACGATTTTGGTAAGAACGTAATTCCGAAGATACTGTCAACCGGGCGTGTCTACGCCTTCCCATTTGAGGGCTACTGGCAAGATGTTGGAACGATAATGTCTTACTGGGAGACAAACTTAGAGCTTGTAAGGCCTATCCCGCCGTTCAACATCCATGATCCGAATTGGAGAATCTATACAAGGTCTGAGGAGATGCAACCAGCGTACATATCCCCAACTGGAGAAGTGAGGAACTCTATTGTCAGTGAGGGTTGCGAGATATACGGGCTGGTCGAGAACAGCATCCTTTCTCAAGGTGTAACAGTCGGTGAAAATAGTGTTATCAGAAACAGCGTGATAATGACAAAAGTCGAGATTGGCGATAATGTCATAATAGAGGATGCAATCATCGCCGAAAACACGATCATCAAAAATGGTTGCAAAATAGGGATTGGTGAATTTGCCGAAAGCAAGTACGACAAAAAGGTCTACAATTCCCACATAACCGTTGTCGGAATGGACACAGTAATCGAAGAAGACTGCGAATTCGGTAAAAATGTCGTTATCGGCAACGACAGGCTCATTCCAAAGGGCACGAAGATAGAGAGTGGAGGTTACTTCTTCTGATAACTAGTCCTAGCTACAAAGAGGAGGAATTTACGTGGACCTTTATTTCATAAAAGTGCGGGCGAGAAGCAAAGGAACAGCTGAAGAGATAGTTGGATACTTCTTTGGCAAAACCAACGGTGCACCAGACTTCGACTTTCTGGTCGTTCCTTTGCGCTATTCTGAAGTGGTGGATAATATAACCTTAGATGAAGACCTGAGGGAATTCAAAGAAAAAATTGACAAGGCAAAGCAAAAAGTAAAGGAAATACCGGGCGTCTACGACGTCACAATAGCATTTATCGCTTACCTTAACAACATGATGAATCGTCGCGGTAAGATACCTTTGGGCATAGAATTTTCAACGGCTATAAAGGAGAACGACACCGAAGTTCTTAGAGTTATCATCTCAGACCTACTCGAGGAATGGAGCCCGAAGATGGAGGTCTTTGTCAAAGCCCAGGGGCTGCTCTTGGAAGAATATTCCGCGTACACGTTTCTTTCGATGCAAGAAGATTTTTCCGATGAAAATGTTGCGAAAGTTTACACACGTCCGGATGTTGCAGACTTACCGGAGGTCTTTCCTGTCATTGACCCCATTAACGGTACCTCGATTGTCCAATTTGACGTAGGTGACAAAATTCCAGTCGTTATTTTAAACCCTGGCAAGTACGAAAAGCAGATACGTGAAAAATTCCCCAATTTTGACAAGGACAAGTTATCAATAGAGGCAACTATCTTAAGCAAGGAACTGGTTCGGGTAAAAGGTGGAAACTTGTACCTGGTAAAAGTGGAACTTGACGAAGGATTGATAGCAAAAGGTTTAGTAAGTCCTGCTCTGAAAATACTAAGTGATGAGGCATACTTTGAAAAAAGAAGAAGACAGCGCGTAGTAGAACAGAAAGAACCCACAGAAAAATACCCGAAGACCATCAAAGTTGAAATCCCATCAACAACGGGATCCGAACTTCTTATATCTCTCATGACCACACTTTTAATAACGGGGGCTTTACTCATAATTATTTACCTCTTTGCCAAATAATGAAAAATAGGCAAATGCTGAGCAATAAGCAAAATCAGGGGTGGTATCTTGCAGACAACTACTGTGAACGAGAAGAACATCGGCAAGGTAGTAGAACTCGTTTACGAAGAAAAGCAAGAGTTCTATGATGAACTTTTTGGTAAGAATGCATTGAAGTACATAAAAGAAGCATTTGAGTACGATATACCACCTTTCATAAAGAAGAACTGCATAGTTTTAGAAGATCAAAAAGGCGTAAGAGCTGTACTTTTGTACGCAACCAAAGCAGAATTTCGACACGGATACCAAAGGTGGTTCAGTGTTCTTGGACTAAAGATAATTCCTGTTGGAGCCAAGATGATCTACATCATAGAAAGAATATTGATGGATTTTTCCATCGATGATTTGTACGTTGTTTCATTGGCTGGAGAGTTTAAAGAACAGCTTTTATACAGGTTCATAAAATCAAGCAGGTATAAGAAAATCATTGTTGATACGCTGAATTCCGATTTATACGAGCGGTTCAGCTTTGGAGAAGAAAAGCCAATACATGCAAAACTGAAAAGGTTCTCGAAATTTTGTGACTACCACACATTAACCGGTATAGGTTGGGACACTCATCCGCTTGTCCAAGGCAGAAAATTAATACTCGGTGGAGTTCAAATAGATTCTCAACTTGGCCTTCACGGTCATTCCGATGCAGATGTGCTTTGCCATGCGCTTATCGACAGCCTACTTGGAGTGACTTTGAAAAAGGATATAGGTGCTGTATTCCCAGAAAACGACGAAAACAAAGGTCGGAGCAGTTTAGAGATGCTGGAATTAGTCGTGCAGACCGTTAACAAAAGCGGTTTCTTCCCATCATCTGCAGATTGTGTTATAATTTCACCGATTAAGTTGAAAGATTACAGGGAAAAGATATCGAATAGGCTCGAAAACGTCCTGGGTTGCCCGGTTTCGATAAAATTCAAAACTGGTAATGGTGTATACCCTGAATCCGAGATGAAGGGAATAACGGCAATGTGTGTAACAAATGTGGACAAGGTGTGAATCTTGAAAATCTTTAAATAAAGAACTGGAGGTGTTAGGGATGGTGAACAGCTTTCTGAAACAAGCGGAAGAAAAGATGAAAAAATCTGTCGAGAAAATCGCCGAAGAACTCAAACATTTGAGGACAGGAAGGGCCACACCAGCTGTCCTTGAAGAAATAAAAGTCGACTACTACGGCGTTCCAACTCCCGTTCTCCAAGTTGCTCAGGTAACAACTGAAGAAAGACAGCTCATAGTCAAACCTTGGGAAAGGAACCTATTATCGGCAATAGAAAAAGCAATACTTGCCAGCGACCTTGGACTTACCCCAGTGAACGATGGGAACGTTGTAAGAATCAACTTCCCAACGCCGACAACAGAGCAAAGACAGAAATGGGTTAAGAAGGCAAAAGAAATCGTAGAAGAAGGAAAAATAGCGGTCAGGAACATCAGACGTGACATATTGAAGGAAGTAAAAGATGCAAAGAAGGATGGGAAGATTTCCGAAGATGATGAAAAAAGACTTGAAAAAGAAATACAAAATGTCACTGACAAATACATAGCAGAACTCGATAAACTATTCGAGAAGAAAGAAAAGGAGATAATGGAATTTTGATGGTAAGCGAAAACCAAAGCCAAGTTCGGTCTTTAGCCCACATCGCATTCATAATGGACGGAAATGGAAGATGGGCAAAAAAACAAGGCAAGCCACGCACATACGGGCATTACGTTGGTGCATATAAAATAGAGGATGTTGTCCGATGGTGCGCCGAACGTGGCGTAAAGTACGCCACTTTCTACGCATTTTCAACAGAAAACTGGAAACGTCCGCCAGAAGAGGTCAATTTTATCCTTGGCTTGCTTGTTGAAAAAGTAGGCGAGTTCTACGAACGCATGGCGAAAGAGCATGTCAGACTGCGTTTCATAGGTAGAATCAACGAATTACCAGAACCGGTAAAAGAAAAGTGTATTGAGTACGAAGAAAAGACAAAACAGTTTGAGAGAATACAGGCAATACTTGCTTTGAACTACGGTGGTCGGGCGGAAATGGTGGATGCTGTGAAGAAGATAGTAGCAGCTGGAATTAATCCTGAGGATATAACCGACGAGACCATTAGACAGCACCTTTACGCACCGGACATCCCTGACCCAGACCTTATAGTCAGAACTTCTGGTGAAATGAGACTCAGCAACTTTTTGATATGGCAGGGTGCGTACAGCGAGCTATACTTTAGCGACCTACTATGGCCAGAATTCACTGAACAGGAACTTGACAAAGCGATCGAATCTTACAAGCGTCGTGAAAGACGCTTTGGGGGGATAAAGGGTTAATATGCAAGACCAAGGCACAGGCAAAAATTCAGTTGGGGATAACTCACTGAAGAGAGAAACTATCCAACGGGTAATAAGTGCTTTTATAGTTGTTCCTTTTGTCGTATTTTGTTTTGTCTCCTATCCCAGCTTAGTTGGACTTGTTGCAACTATCGTCTTGATCAGCTCTGGTGAGTTTTTTTTCACAACGTTGAAAAAACATGATCCGTGGCTATCAATAATCTACACAGCATTGGTAACAACTTACCCAGTTCTTTACGGTGCCGCGTTCCCCAACAACCCGATGGAACTGTTAGCCGTTGTCTTCATAGTGGGTTCAGTATTTGCACTCAGTAGGGTGAAAAACAGAGAGATAATAACAGAAGTGTACTTTGCTTACTCGGTGGCATTGCTTTACATAAGCTTCTTACTTTCGTTCTTTATCCCATTGTACGCGAAGTACGGTGCAGCGATGTCTTTGCTTACGCTCACACTTTCCTGGTCTTACGACAGCTTTGCTTACGCATTTGGTATGACGATGGGCAAGCACAAATTCGGCAGCTATTACAGCCCCAACAAAAGCTGGGAAGGTTTCTACGGTGGTATATTTGGAACGTTCGTCTACATATTGATATACCAATTTGTTACAAACACTGTCCTTAAGTCGAATATACATATGAATCCACTACTGGCACTTGCTTTGGCCGTTATAACCGGTGTCTTTGACACGTTCGGTGACATTTTTGAATCGTCGATAAAAAGGCACTACGGAGTTAAGCATATGGGAAATCTCATGCCAGGCCACGGTGGCATGCTCGATAGAATCGATGGATTGTTGTTCATAACACCTGTTATTTACATTGTTCTTAACCTATTCTACTAATTTTGCAAAATAGTCTGGAGCGGAGGTGCTAAGGTTAATGAAATACATGACCAGTGATGAAATAAGAGAAGCGTTTTTATCTTTTTTTGAGAGCAAGGGGCACAAACGATTGCCGAGTGCTTCGCTTATACCTGATGACCCGCAACTCATGTTTACCGTTGCAGGTATGGTGCCTTTTAAACCCATCTTTTGGGGTAAGGTTGAGCCTGTGTACACACGGGTTACAACCTGCCAAAAATGTGTTCGAACGAACGACATAGAGAACGTTGGTAGAACACCGAGGCACCACACCTTTTTTGAAATGCTCGGTAACTTTTCCTTCGGCGACTACTTCAAAAAAGAAGCGATCGAATGGGCTTGGGAATTTGTCACAAAAGTACTTGAAATGCCAGAAGAAAAACTGTGGGTAACGATTTACGAGTACGATGATGAAGCCTTTGAGATCTGGAGAGCCATCGGTATCCCTGAGCACAAGATAATTAGAATGGGAAAAGAAGACAACTTCTGGGGTCCAGCTGGTCCAACAGGTCCGTGTGGTCCGTGTTCTGAAATCCATTACGACACAGGCCTTGAAGTACCGGTCAAGGATGGGGGTATTCCAACCCCAGCCAACACCGATGGCAGATTCATCGAGATTTGGAATTTAGTTTTTACCGAATTCTATCAAGACGAAGAAGGCAAATTGCACCCACTTCCAAGAAAGAACATAGACACCGGAGCAGGTCTTGAAAGAATATCAGCGATGATGCAAGGAGTGCTCTGGAACTTCGATACAGACCTCTTTGCACCGATCATCGAAAGAATCCAAAACGTGCTCAGTGTCAAATACAAAGAAGATCCAAAAAAGGACGTTTCGATAAGAGTTATCGCCGACCACGTACGAGCGGTCACGTTCATGATAGCCGATGGAGTCCTTCCGTCTAACGAGGGAAGAGGCTACGTTTTAAGACGCGTGCTGAGACGAGCTTTAAGACACGGGGTATTGCTTGGTGCAAAAGAGCCATTCCTCTACAAGATAGTTGAAAGCGTTGTTCAGAAGATGGGCCATATCTATCCCGAGATCTTAGAAAAACGCAGCTTTGTTGAAAACATAGTCAAAGCAGAAGAACTTAAGTTCATCTCCAACCTCTCAAGAGGTCTCGAACTTGTCCAGAAGATCATTGAAACAAAGGGCAAGATAACCGCGGAGGATGCATTCAAACTGTATGACACGTACGGATTCCCGATAGACATACTGCGCGACATAGCCCAAGAAAACAACTACGAACTCGACGAAAAAGGCTTTGAAGCATATCTTGAGCAGCAACGCGAAAGGTCAAGAAAAGCGCAGGGCGAAGTCGAATTCGCACAAAAAACCGGATACGAAACACTCGACGTAGAGACCGTATTTGTAGGTTACGACACAATGGAATCTGAAGGTACCGTGCTGAAGATCAAAAAAGATGGTGAATTCGTTGATAACGTAGAATCTTCAGAACCGATCCTGTGCGAAATTGTCTTGGACGTCACGCCGTTCTATGCGGAAAAGGGTGGCCAAGTTTCAGATAAAGGAACAATTACATGGGAGCATGGAAAATTCGAAGTTGAGTACGTCTACAACCCAGTAGAAGGTATAATTGTTCACAGAGGAAAACTAACAGGAAAACTCAGCGTTGGAACGAAAGTACTTTCAAAAGTCGCCCCAATTAGAAAATGGACGATGAAAAACCACACAGCCACACACTTACTCCATGCTGCACTGAGAAGAGTACTGGGCAACCATGTGCGCCAAGCTGGTTCACTTGTAGAACCCGAAAGACTGAGATTTGACTTCACCCACTACCAAGCACTCACGAAAGAGCAGATACAGGAAATAGAAAACCTAGTAAACGAAGTCATACTCAGCGCGATTCCTGTTGTTACCGAAGTAAAGAGCTACGATGAAGCGGTCAAAGAAGGTGCAATTGCGCTCTTTGAGGAAAAGTACGGAGATTACGTAAGGGTTGTAAAAGTTGGTGACTTCAGCGAAGAACTCTGTGGTGGAACCCATGTCAAGAACACTGGCGAAATCGGTTTGTTCAAAATAGTGTCAGAAAGCGCAGTAAGTGCAGGTGTTAGAAGGATAGAAGCGATAACGGGCTTCAATTCACTTGCATACGTACGCAGGCAAGATGAGATATTGGACAGCCTCAAAGAAAAACTCGAAGCCCCAGTTAGTGAACTTCTTTTGAAAGTTGAAAGACTCATAGAAGAGAAAAAGACACTAGAGCGCGAACTTGCAAACTTGAAAAAACGCCTTGTTAACCCAGATGCTATCGCGAGCAACGTAAAAACTTGGAACAACGTGAACTACGTGGCTAGTACTCTTGAAGAGATCGACCCTGAGGTTTTGAAAGAGCTTACAGACGAAGTTTCTGAAAAAATCAAAGGTTTGGTGTTACTCATCTCCAAACTCGGTGAAAAGGTCGTCTTCACTGTAAAAGTTCCAAAAGAGCTGACCACTGAGTACCATGCTGGAAACATCGCGAAAGTCGTGGCCAAAATCCTCGGTGGTGGTGGAGGCGGAAGTCCGACGTTCGCACAAGCAGGAGGAAAGATTGCTCAGAACATCCCGGAAGCAATAGAAACATTTGAAAAGATAATAAGAAAGGAAGTGCAGTGATGTTTGCTAGGTCGGATCTGGGAATAGACCTTGGAACGGCTAACACACTTGTCTACGTACGTGGCAAGGGTATAGTAATTAACGAACCATCCGTCATCGCAATCAACGTCGAGACAAACGAAATAATAAAGGTCGGAGCCGAAGCCAAGAAGATGCTTGGCAAAACACCGTCTTACATCCAAGCGATAAGGCCACTAAAAGACGGCGTCATCGCAGACTACGACGTAGCACTTGCCATGCTTACGTACTTCATAAACAAAGCGCAGGAAAAGTTCTCATTCTTCCGCCCAAGAGTAGTCATAGGCGTTCCGTACGGTGTGACCGAAGTCGAAAGCCGTGCACTGCTCACAGCTGGAAAAGAAGCGGGAGCCAAGAAAGTCTTCCTCATAGAAGAACCTATGGCCAGTGCATTGGGTGCCGGGCTTCCGGTTGAAGAACCTCAGGGTAGCATGATAATAGATATCGGTGGTGGAACGACCGAAGCTGCGGTTATTTCGCTTGGTTCCATAGTCACCGCTACATCGACAAGAATTGCTGGTGATGAATTTGACGAAGCGATAATACAGTACGTTAGGGAAATATACAGGGTCACGATAGGCGAGAGAACGGCCGAACGAGTGAAGATAGAGATCGGAAACGTGTACCCACTCAAAGAATTCGACGAGCTCCAGACTGAAATTGTTGGAATTGAATTGTCGTCAGGGCTACCGAAGAGACTGATACTGACTGGAGGCGAGATCAGAGAAGCGATTCGTCCAACGGCTATGCAGATAGTTGAAACAGCGAAGCTAACACTTGAAAAGACGCCTCCAGAACTTGTTGCAGATATCACCGAAAGAGGAATCGTTATTTCTGGTGGTGGTTCCTTACTTAGGGGCATGGCTGAACTTTTGTCAAAAGAGACGGGCATAAAGGTCTATCAAGCAGACGACCCGCTTAGCTGTGTGGCAAAAGGTGCAGGGTTGGTACTTGACAAAATCGACATACTGGCGAGGCTGAAGAGTGTAGAATGAAAATCAACTATGTGTCTTTAGTTTTCATCATCTTATTGACAATCTTTTTTCTTGATGTATTCACAAACAACAGCATATCACGTTCATTGCATTCAATACTCTCGGCGATTGCATCACCGCTTTTCAGTGCAAAGGCCTTTCTTGAAGATTATTTTGAAAAATACATAATTATTCAGAACATAAAACTCTTTTCCGATGTAAAACCGGACGAGTTTGTAGTACTAAGCGAAGATTTAAAAGGATACTACGTTCGAAATCTCAGGAAAAAGGGATTGATTTTAAACGAAAAGGGCCAGCTCGTTGGTTTTGTCGAAAAGACAGGAGACGTAGGATACGTTTCAAAGTGGTGGGAATCGGAATTCCCT
The DNA here is from genome assembly GCF_000767275.3 of Fervidobacterium islandicum. NCBI lineage: Bacteria > Thermotogati > Thermotogota > Thermotogae > Thermotogales > Fervidobacteriaceae > Fervidobacterium > Fervidobacterium islandicum. The sequence goes on from NZ_CP014334.2 coordinate 79,881, forward strand.
GTAACCGTCCAGGCAACAGACTTAACAGTTATCGGATACTACAAAGATTATAAAATCACAATTCCGGATCCAAACATATCGACAGAAAAACTACAAGGTAAAGTCTACATGTCCGAATATCTTCCATACGGTAAACTCTTAAAAAACTATGACCTAAATCTAGGCTACTACGAAAACGGAAGATTCGAAATAAACATTCCTAAGGTTTCAAAGAAGGTTATCTTACTTGAAAACTACGAGACAGATATAGCTAATCCAGAAAATTCGGAATAAATGAAATTTGAAACAACTCAGTTTGAACCTTACAACAGGGGGATGCTGTTAACTTGTAGTGATGGAAGACAATAGAACACAGATAACACGCGCAATATCATTCTTGTTCAGTTTCAAGAGATTTCTCACTACACAAAAGCTGTTCACGTACATTGGAAGATTGTCAATATTCTTAAATCCACGCTTGGCTCGTACAAAGTCTTGGAATAACGAAAATTTAGATTCACATTGATTGTTCTGCCCAAGTCTCACAACTATATGGTTGATATTCTTGTATAGTATCTTCACTGCACCATACGCACCAAGTCCATCTGTAATTAGTTCGATTGTTCTTTCGTTGTTACCAAAGAACTTCTCTAACAATATCTTCACTTGACCCATATCGCGATATTTGGATACATGCCAAGCAACAATAAGATTCGAATCGTGCTCAACTAAGAACCAAACGTAGTACTTTTTGGATTTAAACAAAACGACAGTTTCATCACCATGGACTTTGAAAGCATCTACAGGAACGAGGATGGAAAAGAAACAAGACAACTTAAGGATCCACTTGTAGATAGCGACATGAGAGACTTTGATATTAAGTGAGTCTCTGATGGAACGCAAGGACACAGCTTTGAAATAAAGGACGAAGGCTTTAAGGACAATAAAGATAGGGAAACGGAAGAACTTGAAAGAGTCGAAAGGAAGAGGGACAAATTGAGGTAAGTTAGTTGGGATTTCGTCTCTGGTATGGCAAGAACGGCAACGGAACTTAACGAAGGCTTTTTTGATTTTGTGGATTTGCATAGTTTTTCCACAGACAGGGCATTTAGGATAAGGGAAAGAGAAGAGCTTGTGTTTTTTTGAATGAACAAGTCTGAAAGTGCGCTTACAGTCTTTGCAAAAGTATTGTTGGTTACCGTACTTATCATGACCGTTTTTGTAGATGTTGGTAGAGCCGCATTTGGGGCAAGAGACTACAGAATTTTGCATAGTGGAGTACCTCCTTTTTGTGAGAATTGATGGTGGGGGGTGTTCCACTAATAAGAAGATAATACGGTTTTTGGAAATTTTCAATACTTTTAGTTAACAGCATGCACCTTACAACAGGGGGGAGCAACATGGAAAACACAAGAAACAGGGACTACAACGAACTTACAAAAGAAGAGCTCATCCAAAAAGTACGTGAATTAGAAGACGAAGTCTCAAGACTTAAAATGCGCGAATCTGAACTTGAGATGCTCTTGAACGAGTACTCTTCAATAATGAAGAAACAATTCGAAGTCTTCGACGATTTCATCAAAGATGTGGGAACAAGACGTATGATAGACCCTCTGACAAGGGTCTACTCACATGAGCACATTTTAAAACTCATATCCTACTACCACCAGAAGGCGTTCGAAGAAAGCTTCGGATACTCGCTACTAACAATCACTATAAATAACTTCGACAAACTTGAGCAAATGGAAAAAGAACGCGTTTTACTGAGCATAGGAAAGTTACTAAAAGAGCTTGTCAGAGTGCCGCTTGATAGCGTTGGACGGTCCGCTGAAGACCAGTTCATAGTCTTGCTAACTGAGATTACGAAAGATAACGCACTAAAAGTGAAAGAGCGCATAGAGAATGCGCTCGCATTGCACAACATCGACGCTGCTGTAAAGTTTGCAGCATATCCTGACGATTCGACAAATCTTGAAGAGCTCGTAAAGATGGTTCAATAAGCTCAGTAGTTCATATTAGATTTAGAAAGGAGACTTGCCCAATGGGTTCAATAATCGTCGAGAGGTCGCAGTTAACAGGTGAAGTGGAAATTTCCGGGGCGAAAAATTCAGCACTTCCTCTGTTAGCTGTCGCACTATTAACAGAAGAAGAAGTCACTCTTCATAAAGTACCGGTCCTTTCAGATGTTGAAACAATGATAGATATCTTAAGAACCACAGGAAAAAAAGTGGTTTTTGAAAAAGACAAAAACACCGTTCACATATCTGGTCCAATAGTCCAAACGCACGTGCCTTATGATTTAGTAAGGAAAATGAGAGCATCGTTCAACGTCCTTGGTCCCATCGCCGCACTCATGGGTGAGGCGAGCACTCCACTTCCTGGTGGTTGTGCAATAGGTGTGCGACCTGTGGATTTCCACATCGAAGGTCTTAAAAGACTGGGTTTTGATATTACGTACGATCACGGTGAAATACTTGCCAAAAGAGGTACAAAACAAGATGGAGTAACCGTTTATCTACCATTCCCAAGTGTCGGTGCCACCGAGCACATAATGAGCACAGCGTCGATACTGCCCGGTACCACAATAATTGAAAACGCCGCGATGGAACCGGAGATAGTGGATTTGCAGAACTTACTTAACAAAATGGGTGCGAAGGTTTCAGGAGCCGGGACAAGTAGGATAGTTGTTGAAGGTGTCAAGAACTTACACGGTTGCGAGCACACGGTCATACCAGACAGAATTGAGGCGGGTACATACGCTATTGCTCTGCTTGCCACACGTGGAGAAGGGTTGATCAAAAACGTCAATCCAGAACATCTTGATGCACTCTGGTTTGTCCTTGAGAGAACTGGTGCGGTCGTGAAAAAGGGTCCAGACTACGTTGAAGTGAGGTCATGGAACCGTTGGAAAGGATGTGACATCAACGTACTGCCTTACCCAGGCTTTCCGACAGACCTACAACCGCAAATAATCGTATATCTTGCACTTGCAGATGGTTCGAGCACCGTTACGGAAAACGTGTTCAAAACACGCTTTGCACACGTTGGCGAACTTGTCAGAATGGGAGCAGACATGAGAATAAAAGACAACACGGTCTTTATAAACGGTGTTCCCAAGCTGGAAGGAACAACCGTTATGGGCACAGACCTAAGGGCAACCGCAGCACTTGTGATTGCAGGTCTTGCAGCGGAAGGAACAACCGAAGTTACACAAGTTGAACACATATTCCGAGGCTATGAAAACGTTATTGAGAAATTCGCGAAACTCGGAGCAAAGATTAAGTACGTCCCCGGAGGTGCACCTGAAATTTGAGAATGGAGCAGCCAGAAAAATCAGGTACTGGAGCTGAAATTAGGCGATCAAATCATCCGAAGCGTCCCCACTTTCTAAAAATCTCAAGGAACTTTTGGCTCTTTTTGATAGATACTGCCCTACTTTTTCTTTCAGGTGCTGTTGCGCTCTTTGTCAGATTCGGGTTCGATTTCGCAGAGATGCGCAAGTACGCATCTGGTGTTCTGTTATTGATCCTATTCACATCGCTTTCCAACCTGTTGAACGGCACTTACCAAATCGTTTGGCGCTACGCTCAGCCGGTCGAATTCTTAAAGCTTCTCAGAGGGCTTTTCATAGGTTACGCTTCCACTGTGTTGTTCATCCACTTCACGAGGATTGCCGTGCTACCAAGGTCCGTTGGTATGCTTACATTCCTTGGTGGGTACTTTTTGCTCTTCAGCGCAAGGACCACGTACCAATTCTTGTTGAGCATTCGAAAGGCATCCGGCAAGCGGATTGCGATAGTTGGTGCAGGTGACGCCGGTGTTATTTTACTCAACGAAATCAAGCGCACCAGCTATGGACACGTACTTGCCTTTTTTGACGACGACCCTTCAAAATTGCACAAGACGATAGCCAACGTGAAAGTAGTGGGTACCATAGAGCAAATAGACAAATTCATCGATAAACTTGAACTCGATGAAATACTGATAGCGATTCCTTCAGCATCAAAAGAACTCATAGCGCGAATTTCAGACAAAGTTGTTGGGAAAGGTGTGACGTTGAAGACCTTCCCTCCGATATCTCAACTTTTGGACAGAGAACCGACGATTGAGGACCTGAGGGAGATCTCCATCCAAGACATCATCGGAAGAGAGCCTGTTACGGTTGACCTGCGTTCAATAAGTGGTTATATATCAGGCAAAACAGTCTTAGTTACAGGTGCTGGCGGAAGCATCGGTTCGGAAATCGCAAGGCAGGTTTCTAACTTCTCACCAAAAGGTTTAATTCTTCTGGGGCGTGGTGAAAACAGTATATACGAAATATACAACGAACTCAAAGAAAAAGCCCAAAATCTTGACTTAATCCCCGTAATAGCCGACGTAACAGATGAAAAATTGATGGACCAAGTCTTTTCAAACCACAAACCAGACATCGTCTTCCATTCTGCTGCCCACAAACATGTGTTCTTCATGCAGACGAACCTTTACGAAGCACTTAGAGTCAACACATTAGGAACGATAAACCTAGCGAAACTTGCGTGTATACACAACGTTGAACGGTTCGTCTTCATCTCGACGGACAAAGCGGTCCATCCTACATCGTACATGGGCCTGAGCAAACGGATTGCGGAACTTTACCTTCTTACCATTCCCAAAACGTGCACTACACGTATTTCAATCGTACGGTTTGGGAACGTCATAGGTAGTCGCGGAAGCGTGCTTTGGAAATTCAAAAAGCAAATCGAAAAAGGCGGTCCTTTGACCATAACTGATCCAAGGATGAAGCGCTACTGGATGAGCATCCCAGAAGCTGTCTCCTTGGTCATACAATCCGGTGCCTTTTCAAACAGCAGGGAACTCTACGTACTGGACATGGGTGAACAGATCCCCGTTGAGAAAGTAGCAAAAACGCTGGCGAAACTCATGGGAAAACCGGACATACCGGTTGTCTACACAGGAGCAGTGCCCGGAGAAAAGTTTGAAGAAGAACTATTTTACGAATTCGAAATCCCGGAACCAACCGACCATCCCAAGATCTCTCGTGTCAGATACACCGAAATCTCACTAACATCCGACCAGATAGAAACAATAGTTAAACAAGCGATGGAACTCTTCGTTATTGGAAAGGAAAAAGAGGCAGTTGAATTACTAAAGACAATCTTGGATGCGGTAGTACAAAGCGAACAGCAAAAATAAAAAATCGGCAGGGTTCAACCCTGCCGATTCAATCTTTTAACTCTCTTGGCTTTCTATTTTCTTCTTTTCCTCGATCGCCATCTTAATCTCATCTGGCCCGAATGTATAAGTTGTTGAACACCACTTACACGTCACTTCCGCTTTACCTTCCCCGAGCATCTCATCCAAATCGCTGAGGTCTAAAACCTTGAGAGACTCAAAAGCCTTTTCCCTACTACAAAGGCACTGAAACACAACGTTCATCTCTTCAAGCAACAACTTCTCCGTTCCAAGCACGTATTTAGCGATCTCTTCTAAACTCTTTTCTCCTAAGAAATTCGTAATCGCAAAACTGTTGAGCCTTCCTTCGATACCGGATATTACGTGTTCTGGTATACTTCTATCCAAGATCTGAACAGCCAATCCACCTGCCTTTGCGACACCTTCCTTGTCCATCAACACACCAAGAGCGAATGCAGATGGAATTTGCTCGGATTTTGTATAATAATACGCAACATCTTCCGCTATCTCACCGGAAACAATGGGTACTTTTGAAACAAATGGCGTCTTAAGCCCCACATCCCTCACAACAGTGAGGTCTCCGCCACCGATAGCACTCTTCACATCGAACTTTCCAAATTCGTTCCTTTCCAACTCAAACGACGTATTCGTTATATACCCCCTAACCGTCCCTTTCCAGGTCGATTGTGCAACAACATTTCCTGCCGGTCCGTTGCCACTGATAACGAACGTGATAGTCTCTCTTTCTCCAAGCCACGGGATGACCAACATCGAAGCGCTTATCAACCTTCCAAGCACCACAGTGGGAAGGTACGATAGCTTGTGTCTTTCCCTCAACTCCTGAACAACATCCTTTGAATCGGTGACTGAAAACCTAATCATTCCGTCGTACGCAGTCCCGTAGATCAACCTTGCCATCCTTTCGCCTCCCCTTGGACTTCCTATTTTCTAAAACAAGTTTAGCAATTTCCATCGAAAATAGCAAGTGTTGATAAACTCTTATCATAGAACCGAAAAAAACTGGCACCTTTTCAGAAAGCGTGTGGTATAATTCAATCAGAGCGAAAAAGCTCACTGTCCCAGAATGGGGGGTATAATATGCCGGTGGTAGATGCTGTCAAAATCGAAGAGTTGATATCTAAAGTTCCCGGTGTAAAAGCGGTTAAAGTTGTGGGAGACGGAGCAGGATTGCACGAAATTCACGTGATCACGACGAGCGATAAAAGTCCAAAACAGCTTGTCAGGGACATTGAAACCGTTGTCCTTGCAAGCACAGGCATCAGGCTCGACAGAAAAATCATCTCGATAGCCCAGGTCGAATCGGATGTGAAGACACAAAAAGTCCTTCCTTACCAAATTTCAAACCTAAAGGTCGAGCACGTAGACGAGCGAAACATCCGCGTAACGGTCACGATAGAACACGGTGAAGAGGAGTTCTACGGCGAGTACAGTGGTCCTAAGACATCGCGAAACATCCCGAGGGTTATCGGCAACGCCGTTCTCAACGCCCTTTCGGAAATTCACGATTTTGCACTCTCATTCGACGATATCGCCGAGGTCTACTTTGTTGGGAAAAGATACCTTCTTGTTCACATCACAAAGCAGTACAATAATGTAGAAGAAGGCATAATCGGAACAGCCGTCATTGAAGGAAACTACGAAAGAGCTGTAGCGGAGGCGGTACTCGATGCGTTTAGGAGGATTTAAGAAGATATTACTTGTTCTGCTTTTCAACGTCTTTGTCTGCACCTCATTTGCACACTTGGTTATCCCAGCGATACCGGAAGTCTATTTCACAGGGGCTTATCCCCTTCCAGAGAGTTGGTTGAGCAATCAGTTGATACCTAACAACACCGTGAAGCTGGAGCTCAACTTTTCATTGTACACAGCCAGTTGGCCTACGACAGTAACAACGAAATACAGTGGCTGGTGGGGTGTTCCCGCAAACCCTGCTGAAAACATCTTCTATCTTCCAGAAGAGATACCGCCGTTCGTAAATTTAGTACTTGACTACAAATTGGACAACTTCTCACTATATTTGGAGTTACCTTTTGAAAAAGAATACCGGAACAAACTCGTGACCTTATCAGAGCACACGAATCTACCTTTTAGCCTGTTCAATCCGCTTGATATGTCGAAGCTCTCAGTTGATTTGAATTTCCCGCGCATAGGTTACATATACCTCGCCAGCGACAATCTCTACTTATCAGTTGGCAGATTTCCACTCAAGTGGGGCGATGCGAAATACCCGGTCCATATCTCACCAACAACGTACCAGGACAACATAACGTTTGCGCTGAGATTCCCTGGAACGACCTACACATTCCACGCAATAACTTCGTATCCTCTGTTGTCACCGCAAGAATACGCTGTCCAATCGAATTATTCAGACCAACATACCGCTGGCAGGTATTTCAATGAACCATCGAAATGGATAATTGCTCACCGATTTGATTTTTACAACGCGTTTGGAGATGCAAATCTAAGGGTTGGGTTTGGCGAGCTCAACGTTGTCGGTGGTAAATACCTGGACCTAACCGACTTCAGCCCGATACTCATCTACCACAACACGTACGGTGAAGGCTACAGCAACGTGACGGGCAGTGTGGATTTTTCTCTCAAATGGAAATTTCTTAGTTTATACGGCGAATATGTTCTTGACGATATAGTTGGTCCAACAGAAGTTGGATATGGTTACAAGCCTGGTGCATCCGCTTACGACATCGGTGCAGAGGTGGATTTTGGTAACGTCTTGTTGTGGGTGGAGTATGCCGAAACATCGGAGTGGATGTACGTAACAAACTATCTGCCGTATCTCAGAATTAGCGTGCGGCATTTTGATCTGGAAAACAACCCATCCGGGCGACTCATGTTCGACTATCCGCTTGGCTTTATCTACGGTCCCGATGCCAAGATGCTATCGTTTGGTTTAAAGGGAAACTTTTTAGGTGTAGATTTAGAAGCTGTGTACAACATGTTGACAAAAGGACTTGTAGATGACAACGGTACAATACGTTGGAAATGGTTCTGGGATGGCTGGCCAGGAAATGTTGCAGAACCGGGCGCAACAACACCACAGCGCGCAGGTGAAGAAAACTACAACATCCTTTCATTGAAAGTGTCCTGGAATAATCTCACATTCTTCTACAAAACCGTTGATTTAAATAACTACTTCCTTTCTGTGAACTACAAAACAACGTTCTAAGAGTTACCATTTTTTCAGTTTTAATACTCATGATGAGCCCCATCACTTCGGATGGGGCGTTTCTTTATTTAGTTCATGTTAGTCCTTGTAACATTGTAACATTTAAACTATGCTCAATGATATAAAAAAACTCTTTACAAAAGGTAAACGTTTGTGGTATAATCTTAAAGAAATTCAATATCATTTTAAGGAGGGAAAAGCATGGCAAAAAAGACGATTATGGTTATCGACGACCAGCCAGAGATTCTCGAATTGGTGAGCTTCACTTTACAAAAAGAGGGATACGAGGTCATCCCTGTTGAGGATGCAGAAAAGGCGTTGCAGGAACTTAAAGACAAAGATGTGGACATGTTCATTGTTGATATCATGCTTCCAAACATGGACGGTTTTGAGTTCGTAAGGCACATCCGCGCCTCTGAAAAGCACAAATTGACACCGGTAATATTCCTCAGTGCGAAAGGCGAAGAGTTTGACAAGGTTCTCGGATTGGAACTTGGTGCTGATGACTACATCGTTAAGCCGTTCAGCATCAGAGAATTACTTGCAAGAATCAGAGCGGTCTTCAGAAGAATGCAGCTTGGAAACGTTGTAAAAGAAGAAAAGCCAAAGAAGATAGTTGCGAAAGACCTTGAAATCGACATCGACAAGTACGAAGTCAGGGTAAAAGGAAAGAAAGTTAGCCTGACACCACTTGAATTTGACCTGCTCAGATTCCTTGCCGAGAACGAAGGTAAGGTCTTCTCCAGGGACGTTCTCCTTGACAAACTCTGGGGCTACGATTATTTTGGTGATACAAGAACCGTTGACGTGCACATCAGAAGATTGAGAACGAAGATCGAAGAGGATCCATCAAACCCAAGGTACGTTGTAACGGTACGCGGAAAAGGATACAAATTTAGAGATCCTGGAAAGGAAGAACAATAATTAGATGACAATAGTTACGATTATTAGTATCGTCCTTGCGATTACATTTGCTGTCTTGTACGCTCTGGCAAGGAAAAACGAAAAAACATACGCAAAATACATGGACAAAATCGCTTTAAGTATAGGAGAGGAGGCAGGTACTCCTCCCCTATACATTTACGAGCGCGTTAGGAAAAAATTGGAAGAGCTGGAAAAGAAGATCACGGAAACAGAACGCGAGAGGCGGAACATATTTACTATTCTCAACAACATAACGGACCCGATAATAATCGTTCGCGGTGACGGTGTCGTGACATTTGCCAACATAGCCGCTCGCGATATCACACGTCCAGGCATCGAAGGTCGAAGGGTTTACGACATCATCGAAAACTACCATCTGCTGGAACTGTTCGAAAGGGCGCTCGCAACAGGCGAGATTCAGAGTGCGGATGTCTCTTTAGTTGTCGATGCTGAAACACGTTATTACGATGCAAAGGTCGTACCAATAAAATTCGACGAAGAGAGCGAACGTTACATCATCGTATTGCACGATACAACGAAAGAAAAACAACTCGATAAATTGAGAAGGGAATTTATCTCAAACGTTTCCCACGAACTCAGAACACCGCTCACCTCTATCCATGGTTATGCAGAAGCGCTCCTTGAAGACGACCTATCAAACAAAGAACTCGTTAAAAAATTCCTAAAGGTCATCGAAAGCGAATCCGCACGTATGACAAGGCTCATAAACGACCTGCTTGACCTTGAGAAACTTGAGTCCGGTGACACGAAATTCAATTTTGCACCTATTGAAATGTGCGAGGTGATGGACAGAGTTTACAGCATCGTTGAACCACTTGCACACGACTACGGTGTGGAACTGGAGATGGAGTGCGATGAGCCGAAAGTCGTCTACGGTGATTTCGACAGGCTCGTCCAAATGGCTCTGAACCTCGTTGACAATGCTGTGAAATACACATCCATAAAAGAATCCGGTGAGAAGAAAGTTGTTGTAAGGTGCTACGAAAAAGAGGACAAAATCGTCTTTGAAGTCAGAGATACGGGACCTGGTATCCCAGAAGATGCGCAAAGAAGACTCTTCGAAAGGTTCTACCGCGTCGACAAAGCCAGAAGCAGAAAAGTTGGTGGCACCGGTCTTGGACTTTCTATCGTAAAAACAATCGCAGAGCGCCATAACGCAACCATCACATTTGAAAGCAAAGTCGGAGAGGGTACAACGTTCAGAGTGTTTTTCAACAAATACAAAGAACAAGAAAACCAGGTAGAAACAGCAGGCAATCAAAAGCAGGGAAGATGAAATAACATCAAACGTCGTAATCAAAATTTGGAGATTTTGGAGGCGTAGATGATGCGAGCGTACGATATAATACTCAAAAAGAGAAATGGTGGAAAGCTCTCGAAAGAAGAGATAGAATTCATGGTTAGCGGATACGTAAAAGGTGATGTTCCAGACTACCAGATGGCCGCATTCCTAATGGCCATTTACTTTCGTCATATGGACCCAGAGGAACGTGCGATACTAACAGAGGTAATGGCGAATTCCGGTGACCGGATAGATTTGTCTTCGATACCTGGGATCAAGATAGACAAACACTCGACTGGCGGTGTCGGAGACAAAACGACGCTAGTAGTAGGGCCTATTGTTGCCTCACTCGGTGTGCCCGTTGCGAAGATGTCCGGTAGGGCACTCGGCCACACAGGTGGCACGATAGACAAACTCGAGTCGATACCTGGCTTTCGCACAGCGCTTTCCGAAGAGGAATTCTTCGAAAACGTACGGAAGATAGGTATCGCAATCGTAGGCCAGACGGCAAACCTTGTCCCTGCCGACAAGAAGATATACGCACTCCGAGATGCAACGGCGACCGTTGATGAGGTATCTTTAATAGCATCGAGCATAATGAGTAAAAAGCTAGCTGGTGGAGCAGACGGCTACGTGCTCGATGTGAAAGTTGGTAGCGGTGCGTTCATGAAAACTTTAGAGCAAGCAACGGAACTCGCCGAAGCCATGGTTGGAATTGCGAAAGCACACGGTAAAAAAGCGGTTGCTGTTCTTACAAACATGGATGTCCCACTTGGAAAAATGGTGGGGAACTCACTGGAAGTATTGGAAGCAATCGAGACGTTGAAAGGCAACGGTCCTGATGATTTTACCGAGCTTTGCTTGAATTTGGCTGCATGGATGTGTCATCTTGCAGAAAAAGGCACATTTGAAGAATGTCTAAAAATGGCGCAAGAAGCACTGGAGAGCGGAAGGGCACTTGAAAAATTTAGACAACTTGTTGAACATCAAGGAGGCAATCCGGAAGTAGTCGACAGGCCCACCGAAGTATTACCGATGACGGATAGAACCGTAGAATTCACCGCACCGCAGAATGGATACATAACGGCCATAGATACAGAAAAAATAGGCATCGCCTCAAACTACCTCGGTGCTGGTAGAAAGACGAAAGAAGACACAATCGACTACCGTGTTGGTATTGAAATACTTAAAAAGCTTGGCGATTACGTGGAAAAAGGTGAACCTATTGCAAAACTCTACATCTCAGAAAAAATTGATGTAGATTCTGCGCTTAAACTACTTTTGGAAAGCTACGAATTCAGCAGCGAAAAACCCGAGCACAAACCGATAATCCTCGGAATCGTGCAGTGATGTGCTTAGCATTGTCTAATCGTTCAGAATACTACGCAATATTGATAATTCATGGGCGGGTGGAATAATACATCCGCCCATTTTCATTCTTTCATCTTGTTGTTTTACCGGTTCTTGAAATAGTGGTTTAAACATGGTATAATAATTCAGCAAGTTATCAATTTAGAAAAATAAAGCCCAAGGGGTGTTTGCTTCCGTGCTTTCAAAATACTCGAAGCTCTTGAAATTCATTTCTATCATTTTTCTAACTTTGGCAACCTTTTTGGCTGCCCAAATTTTTTTAATCAACAACAAAGTCTTCGAACCTTCGAATGGCTACTTCACGGAATCGCAACTCCGAGACATGGGGTTTAACATCGTAAAAAACGAAAGAGTCTACCTTATTTACAACAAGAAACTCATCATCGGTTCCGACGGTGATTTTCTTGTCGATTTCGACCAGTATGTACCAAAAACTTACATATTGTCGAATAATGTGGTGCAGGTAAAGGCGGATTTCATTGCAAACTTCCTTAAATTGACCAAAATCAACGACGTGTATTACGACAAGCCATTTACAATAACAAGTATCAGCTATGAAGACGACGTCCTAACTATCACTCTTTCTGTGAGCGCAAGAAAAGAATTTCTCAGTGCGTCGCTTTCCAACAACGTCCTGTCACTTAAACTCTCACCTGCACAGGGTGATGTAAAGGTCCCTTCCGGTGTATCGATTTCTAAGACGAATCACACCATTTCATTGGGAGTTGCAAAGGCGATATCGAGTTACAAAGTAACGTACTCGGGGAACAACATAGTCGTTGAGATGGAACCTGTCATTAAAAGGATAGATTACATCCAGCGTACAGAGACCTTTGCTGGAAGAACATTCACGGTCAACTACATCATCGCAGACCCAAGGTACACCAACATAGCACCTTTACTGCCGTCAAAGGGCATAGGTTCTACGGCGACCTTGGCGACAATTCTATCTCAAAACGGTTATTCAAACGGTGTGAATGCGAATTACTTCGACCCGTCAACAGCATTGCCGATAGATATAGTCATTGCGAACGGGAAAGTCCTCTCGCACAGGTACGGATTAAGGCCGATGTTTATCCAGACAGTTGATGGTAAAGCATTCATTAAGAAGGCATATGTCGACATCACGATAAGGATTGGGGGAACTTTGCTCTTGGTTAAGGGTGTTAATACCACATCATTAAGCGAAGTCAACCTCTACACCTCCGAATTCGCACTCAGGATACCAAACGACAGGACAAAAACTTACATCGTTGTGAGAAGCGGAAAGGTATCGTCTATAGGGTATGTTGCAAGTGTACCTGCAAATTCAGAGGTTATCATGCTCAGCAACGATGTAAAGAATAAGTTCTTGCCCGGTCTGTCCGTTGGTCAGAGTGTCTCTATTGAACTTTACACGGACGAGGGTTACCAGATCAAGAACGCTGTTGGTGCTGGTCCTTTGCTCTTGCAGGACGGCAACATTATTCCCGATGCGGCTGAAGAGAAGCTCCGTTACGGTGGAGGTATACCAACAACACGTGCCGATAGAACGATAATAGCTATAAAGGATGGCAAAGTGCATCTAATAACGATAGAAGGCAAAAACGGTTCTGGAATGAACTTCGATGAGGCTGCCCAGTTCCTGAAATCCAAAGGTTACGAATCTGCGATGATGCTCGACGGCGGTAGCTCAACCTCGATGGTCTACGCGGGAAAATACGTAACAAGCGGCACACCTCGAAACATACCTGTAGCACTTGGGGTGAAATAGATTAAATAATAAGCTAAAAAGCTGCCCCACTCAGGGCAGCTTTGATTTTAAAATTTGGATTTCTCTTAAGAACTCATCAAGGTGCGGTGCGAACGTCCAACCTTCAAGTACCTTCTTAGCCAACTTATCCGCAAAATTGTTCAAATGGTTACCTTTATGTGCTTGAACCTTCACAAATTCAATATCTATGTATCTTTTATAACGTTCAATGAAAGTCTTGTACAACCTTGTTAGCTCAGTTTTCGTCCTCCACTCACCACCGATCCAGAACGCAAGTCCGGAATAATCGTGGAATATCCGCAATTTCTTTATACCTTCCTTCCAAGCGTAAAAAATTGCATACATCACAGCATAAATCTCACCGGAAACATTTCTGTGTGCTGCCAATTCTTCTGATTCGATACTAAAGGCAAATTCTTCAATCTTATTACCGCAAACAAACACAACACCACTTCCAATGATACCGTCTTTGTAACTCCCATCTGTGTAGACATCGCAGCTTATCTTGTTCATTTTTTACCACCCTGTTGCGTTTGGTAACTTGACTTTCTATTTCTCAGTGGCAGCACGTAGAACTTCCAATATTCTCGTATAAAAAGCAGAATTGGAAGTGCAATCAACACACCGGCAAACCCCAGCACACTTCCGAAAACAAATATCGAAAGCAGTATTACAAACCAGTGGAGCTTCAAATTGTTCCCCTGTATCCTCGGCCCATAGACCCAAGATTCCGTCTGATTCACAACAACAAGCAGAACTGTGAGCCAAATCATGCCCTTAACGCCTTGCGAAGTGAACGCCAAAAGGTACATCGGCACAGCCGTGATCAGCAATCCGACAAATGGGAAAAACCCGCCTATGAAAGACAAAATCCCCAAAGTCATTGCGTACGGCACACCGATGACGTAAAGCCCTATCGTCGTAAGTGTCGCGCTCAGAAAAGAAACAAGCACTTGTCCGCGCAAGTACCTTTTCACTGCACCGAAGAAATGAAGGATGAACTGTTCTCCGTACCCTGGATCGTCGACAAACAACAAATTGAGCCTTTCTTTGAAATAGAACCTGATGCTCTCTATACCCGCCATCGTAACGATGAGCAGCACGATCATAGTGAAAAGCGATGGCAAGACGTTTGCAACGTACTTCAACAACTGTGTAAGGAACGAAGAGATGTTGGTTTTAAACTCGTTCAAATAATTAAGCACCCAGGGTGGCAGGGCTAAATTAAACTGTGCTGACTGTGCACTCTGGAGCACAGAACTGATTTGATTCACAACTATCGGGAAGAACGAACCAATTGCGTACGCAAAAATCAACACGACAATCACGTAAGCAACTACGGCAAGATAGCGCTGCCTTGTCTTTTTCAGCACATAGTCATATGGCACGCTCAGAATCACTGAAAAATAATAGCCCAATATGAGCGCACCAACGACAAAAGGCACCTTCCAAGCAAGGAAGATGAAAAAAACAAAATAAACCAAAACTAGCCACGTATCCCTGAAAACTGACCGTTCAGGATTCCCGACACTCTCTCCAACCTTTGATTTCTCATTCTTTTCCTTCATCCTCATTGGACTCCTTAACAATTTTCTTTTCAATTTCCAGCACAAGTGCTTCCGCGGTGGCGAGGTTTGTTGCAAGCGGAACATTGTGCACATCGCACACCCTCAAAAGAGCGCTCACATCAGGTTCGTGCGGCTGAGCGGTGAGTGGGTCTCTTAAGAAAATCACAAAATCGATTTCTCCGTTAACAATCATCGCACCAATCTGCAAATCGCCACCGTACGGACCTGAGTGGAACTTGTTCACCTTCAGCCCGATTTTCTCCTCAATCACCTTTCCCGTAGTGCTTGTAGCGAAAAGTTCGCACCTTTCGAAAACGTTTTTCCACTCCTTAACAAACATCGCCAAGTCTAGCTTCTTCTTATCGTGCGCAATAAGTGCTACTCGGATTTTTGCCATACACATCGCTCCCATTACCCTCAATTTTCATTGACAAAAACGTACGAATTCTCCAACTTGCGTTGCGCAGCCAAATGCCGCTGGACGTACTGACCGCAGTTGCTCCCTATCTTGTTTTCTTCCAGCTCCCCAACACTGATGATTACCTCGTATCCATTCTTTTCCAATTCCTCAACGAATTTCCTGTGTTTCAACACAAGCCCGCGTTCATCGACATCCGAGTTCAACCCATTCTCAACAGCCCTGTATGTTGGGTTAACTGGCGTTATCTTTATCAAAAACTTCTCCGGAGCGAAGTGCCTCATTATAACCGACGCATCTGCTTCATTCTCCTGGGCTAGTGCGAAGTTCAGCGTTACCTTTCTATCGCCTTCTTGCACAAATCGTTCACCGTACTCTGCGATCTTTTCAAATCCCCATTTCTTAATCGGGATTATCTTGTCTCGTTGCTCTTGACTTGTACTGTGGATAGAGAACTGCATCTGGAATTTTCCTATGTAGTATTTGTTCTTAATCTCCAGTAGCCTTTCAAACCAATTCTCCCTTCCAATCGGTGCAACGGTACTTATCGAAGGCATCAGCCCGGGTGCCTCGAGTAGTTGTGGTAGTTTTTCGACTGCGCCAAGCACGTGGTCGTTCAGTGCAGGCTCCCCAACGCGCGCGAACTGGATTTTGAACTTTTCAACTGGAACATGCGTGCTGAATCGTTTATTAACTAAAAACAAAATCTGCGCTAAAATTTCTTCTTCCGTCAACTTCCTTCTGTAGTACCCTCCTGCATCGCACATCGCACAGCCAACAGGGCATCCATCCATTGTAGAGACGATCAAGACCCACTTTTTCTCCCTGGGTATAGGAGGCTGGACGGACTCAACAAACTCTATCAGGGCACCGTTTTTACTCTCGGCAAGGTAAACCATAGCGATATCTTCCTTACCGTAGCTGGCAACTATCTTCAAATCGTTCAGAACATGCTGAACATCAGAAAGTATCATACCCTCAAAACACCTCCAGCCAAGCGTTTTATCTTTTATCTAATCAGCTGTTCAACAATCTCCATCGCACACCTAATTCCATCGCCGATAGCAATCGATGACTGCCGGATATCTGGATGCGCCGCATCACCGATCACATGCACAGGCATAGACTTTGCTGTTACCTTGGGCATTTTTCCTTCTCTACCGATGGCGATTAAGAAAGCATCTACAACGTACGAACCGGTTTTTGTATAGATGTACACGTTTTTATCATTGTGCTCAACGAAGGCTACTGGTTCTTTGAGTTTGATCACAATACCCCTTTGCATTGCGTACTCAACCAACCTGCTAACAGCTTTCAACCTATCACTTCTCACAAAAACAATTGGTTCCATTCCGTCTTCCTTTGCATGAATCGCGTAGTCCAGTGCAACGTCTCCCCCACCGTAAATCGCTACACTGCCGATATCTTTAGGAAGCTCTACATATTCATAGAACGTCTTTGGACCTTCCAGCTGCTCAATTCTTTTCGCCTCTGTACCTGTTGCGATAACTGCGATATCGCACTGGTATTTCCCATTTATCCCTGCAAGCTTGTATTCATCAACGCTTAAAATCTCATCTTTAACAACTTCTATTTTGTACTCCTCAACGTACCACTTCAACCGATTTGCAAATTCAATGCCGGATATAAATCCAACGGGTGGAAAATTCTCAACTCGCCACGCGTTCCTTATCAGACCACCGATCTCTTCTTTCTCATAGATTGTAACATCAACACCGTATCTTTTCAACAAAACTGCGCAAGCAACACCCGCAGGACCACCACCGATTATTCCCACCTTCACATTGAACCACTCCTGTTTTAAGCTCGTTTAAAAAAACCGTGGCGGAAAGCCACGGTTCTTCCAATCGCTGTTTGCCAAAAACAGCGTTCTGGCCATTTAGTGACTACTGACCTTTCACGTCAAAATTCCAGGTCTTACTCTTTGTCTCACCACCGTGCTTATCTTTCGCTACAACGTACCAGTAATACCTTCCAAGAGTATTGATTTGTACAACCACCGATTTATTGGTTGTCGTATAAGGTGTGACCGACGAGAAATCATCGCTGGTATTTATATAAACCTCGTACGTTAGACTATCTCCGTCAGGATCCGAACAATCCCAGCTCAGAGTAACCGTTGTGGGCACACCTGAAACGGGAACCTGACTGCCATCAGCTGGGTTTGGATTTAGTGGTATGTTAGGTGCCTCGTTGGGCTTTGTTTTGAGACTCCATGTGGTGCTGTAGGCGTAGTTACCGAACGAATCTTTCACTTCCACCCTCCAGTAGTACGTTGTAGCAGGTGCAACTGAACTGATCGTATGGAAGATCTCATCATCTGTCTTACCAGTCACCGTGGCAACCAGTTCCATGTTATCGGCTTTACCAAAGTACACTAAGTACACAAGCCTATCCGGTGCGGTTTCTTTATCTGTGCTAGCCCTCCATCTGAGTGTGATGTTGTTAAACGAAATCCCATTCGCTCCATTCGACGGCGACGACAGTACAGGTGCTGTTGGTGGCCTATCCTCGGCTGTTATCGTGAAGCTCCAGACTGGCCCTTCCACCGGTGGGTTATAACCATCGCTTACAACCACTTTCCAATAGTACGTCTTCCCAAAATCAAAAAGTCTGGACGTGCTGTAGGTTTTTGTTGTCAAATTACTGGCTTCAAGCTTCAAATTGTCAGGGCTCTCACCTATGTACAATTCAAATTTCAGGGCATCACCATCGGGATCCGAACAATCCCAAGAAAAACGCTCGATCCTATTTGGAAGATTGCGCGCACCGTTAGCCGGATAGGGCGATGTAGGAACACTTGGCGGAGTATTTCTGTAGGTCTCAAACGTAAACCTGTCACTTTCCGTTCTGCCCCCGTGCCTATCTTTCGCTGCAACGTACCACGTGTAAGTTTTTCCAACATCGAGCAGACTATTTACATCGATTGTATAACTATTTGAAAGCACAGCACTTCTTTTGTGCACTATCTGCGAACCTGAAACCAGAACGAACTCGTAATCCACGTCATCTTCGTCTGGGTCTGTAGCGTTTGTCCACGTAAAGGTGATCTGCTTAGCACTGACGAAATTCACCCTTGCACTATTTGCCGGATTGGTTAACTCAGGCTTGGTTGGTGGGGTATTAACCTTCGTTGTGAACTGAAAACTCTCGGTTCGTGTTTCACCGTACTTATCCACAGCCGTTATACTTAGCGTATACACCGTATCAGGATTCAAACCTGTGACTAAGAACTCCGTGAGTGTTGAATTAGATAGGAGTGCCTGACCACTGCTGCTGCCAGTCCTAAGCGTCACCGTATAGCGAAGGTCTTCGTAATCTTTGTCGTAGCCCTGCCACTTCAAGAGCAGGTTGTTGAACTTCACATTTAGTTCCCCGTTCCTTGGGTTGATCAGCTCAATTCTCTCGGGTGCTTCGTTTGCTTTTGTTTTGAAAGTAGCTTCAGAAAGACCGCTCTTAGCACCCCACGGATCAATTGCCTCAACGGTCCAGCGGTAATTTGTCAGCTGTTTCAAGTCCTTAACAACAGCCGAATTTGTTGCGCTGGTCGTCTCGTAAACAGGTGCATCTTTTCCAACCTCAAAAACCCTTACAACAAATGTCAACGTATCATCGTCTGGATCGTTGGCATTCCAAGTCAGAGCAAGTGCGCCGAATGGATGTCCTTCGGTCTTGTCAGGTTTCAATCCATACACACTCGGTAGAGAATTCTTCTTTGTGGTGAAGTACCACATCGAACTTGCTCCGGAATCGTTGCCTTTGCGCCTAACGTACCACTTGTACTTCGTGTCGGGTTTGAGCCTTCCTTTTGGAACCACAACCGAAATGTTTTGCCCTCCGTTCACCACTTGCCTAAAAACCTCGGCGTTTGTATCTGCTTCTTTGACGATCACTTCGTACTCTCCGTCACTCGGTGTACCAAAAAGCAGCGTGGTATTATTGAACGGGACGCTCTGCGCGTTGTTCTTAGGTTCCAACAATTCGGGACCACTCTTTTGAGGTGTTACACAAGCACTTAAGAAGACCAAAATAAGGACGTAGGAGCATAAAAGCAAAGTTGAAGTTTTGAACTTACCAAACATTCCAAAACCCCCTTTTAGTTATTTTTTCTACTGTTCTTACCGTTATTATATCACAAAACCAAAAATTATCATACCACCACCAATAGCTTGCAAAACAAAACACCCCGACGGACGTCGGGGTACTGAACAAATTGTCTATTTTTGAAAAATTCAAGAGAACTCAGAGCAAAATCACATTTTCGTACTTTCCTTTCGTTACGTTCTTTGTATCGAACACAAACGGTACGTGCTTTGCGACAAATTCGTAATCGATGCCTATTGTATGCCCGGAAGTTACTATCGCTCCGTCCATCATTCTTAAATTTTCCTCAGTTAACTCAATTCTCTTGTAGTACTTTCCGTTGTGTGTGAATTCCGGAACGAACGGGTCGTAGTAGAAGACATTTGCTTTCTTTTTCTCAAGAATTTCAATAACCTTCAATGCCGGGCTTTCCCTCAAATCGTCTATATTCCCCTTGTACGTCACACCAAGCAGCAGAATGTTTCTTCCGTTCAAACATTGCTTCCTTTCGTTGAGGATATCTGTAAGCCTGTCAACCACATAGTACGGCATACCGTCGGAAATCTCGCCTGCTACCTCAACGAGCATCATGTGCAGGTCGTACTCTTTCGCCTTGTACACCAGATAGAACGGGTCAATTGGTATACAGTGCCCACCTATCCCAGGTCCTGGGTAGAACGGCATGTAACCGAACGGCTTCGTCGCTGCTGCATCGATAACCTCCCAGATATTTATCCTCATCTTTTCGGCAACTTTTGTCATCTCCTGAACGAGCGCGATATTCACGAGCCTGAACGTGTTTTCCAAAATCTTCGTCATCTCCGCAGCCCTTGGCGAGGATACAGGAAAGACGCCTGCTTCAAGCACGTTCTCATACAGCGCAACAGCATGCTTTGTACATTCCGGTGTGACCCCACCGACCACTTTCGGCGTATTCCTTGTCTTGTACCTCGGATTACCTGGGTCAACCCTCTCTGGGCTGAACGCCAAATAGAAATCCTGCCCCACCTTTAGTCCTGTTTCCTGCAAAATAGGGAGCACCACCTCTTCTGTTGTGCCAGGATATGTTGTACTTTCGAGCACCACCAACTGCCCTTTCCTTAAGCGCCTTTTTATCTCATTCGCACTGTTGGTTATATAACTCAAATCCGGCTGCTTGAACTTATCAAGCGGTGTTGGGACACATATACTGATCACATCGCAATTTCTAAGTTCATCGAAATCCGTCGTTGCACGCAATCTTCTGGCCTGAACAAGTTCTCTCAACTCGTTGTTATCCACATCCCCTATGTAGTTCTCTCCTCTATTGATCATATCAACGCGCTTTTGCTGGATATCAAATCCGATAACCTTGTACCCAGCTCGTGCCTTTTCAACAGCCAAAGGCAGTCCCACGTACCCCATCCCGATCACGCCAACTACCGCTTCCTTGCTCAGTATCTTCTCGTACAAACTCATCTCCATCCCCTCCAACACACCATTCTCTGATTTTCCCAAAATTGCGTCTCCACAAAATTCATTCACTGAATGAATTTTACCATATCTCTTATCGTCCGTCAATCGGAAAACTTTAATCGCGTGGCTGAACGCTTGGACTACTTGGCAACATCCCTGTAAGCATATATTAACGAAAAATTTTCTTGAAAAAATAAACTCGATGGTAAAATAATACACGTACGCAAAACGCACATGCAAAACGGGCACTTAAAACGCGTCGCAAACGGTTGGGGATCCCCCGCACGTCTCCAACCTACGTTGTTTTAGTGCCTGTAAAACTGGTAGGAGGTGAACTTTGTGTACGCGATAGTGGAAAGCGGAGGAAAGCAGTACAAAGTGGAGGCAGGTCAGCTACTGCACACAGAAAAACTCAACGTGGCCCCAGGCGAAACGGTAGAACTCGACAAGGTCGTCATGGTCAGAACCGACGACGGTAAGGTCCTCGTTGGACAACCATACCTCACAAACGTGAAGGTCACAGGTACAGTTGTTGAACACGCAAGGGCAAGAAAAGTCCTCGTTGGTCAATTCATCCCGAGAAAGGGCCACAAGACGATCAAAGGTCACAGACAGTGGTACACCACTATCAAGATCGAAAAGATAGAAGTAAAGTAATATAAGTGCTGAAATGATAGTGTGCAAATTCACTGTAAGAAACGGATTCTACGATTCTTTCACAATCACAGGACACGCACTGTACGCAAAAAAGGGAAAAGACATAGTCTGTGCAGCGGTCAGTACGGTCTCTCAACACACAGCAAGGGCTCTGAACATAAACGCTGCAAAAGTAGAAATTGAAGAAGGTTACCTGAACGTTACGGATATTCCTAAAGACGAAATCTCACAAAGATTCGTTGAAGAACTGAAGACAACACTTGAAGATATCGCGAGTCAGTATCCAAGATACGTAAGAGTGGAGGTGAACGATGATGCGCATTAATATACAACTGTTCGCAAAAGCCAGCGGCGCAGGTAGAAACGGAAGGGATAGCAATCCAAAGTACTTGGGATTCAAGAAATACGACGGTGAAAAAGTTATCGCAGGCAACATCATACTCAGACAAAGAGGCACAAAATTCTGGCCAGGTCAGAACGTCGGTATGGGTAGAGACTTCACACTCTTTGCCCTCAAAGACGGAGTAGTGAAGATAATAGAAAGGAACAACAGAAGGTACGTCACAGTTGTTGAAGAATAATCTGATAGCAGCGTTTTTGCGCAACCAGGGGGGGAACCTGATGAAGAAGAATTCTGCAGTTAGAATAGCAACGATCGGAATAATGTCAGCACTTGCAACAGGCCTGATGTTTTTGGAATTTCCCATATTTCCATCTGTCAATTTCCTAAAATTCGATCCAAGCGACATACTCCCATTACTTGCAGGATTCATCTTCGGACCAATTGACGGGATATTGGTGCTGCTGATAAAAGACATACTCTTCTTCTTACTAAAATCCGGCGACATCGTGGGCATTGCGATGAATTTTGCAGCAGGTGCATCTTTCTTACTACCAGCTATCTACATATACCGAATCAGGAAGAACAGAGCGTTTGAAATAATCGGCTACGTCGTCGGTGTGGTCGTAGTTGCAGGCGTCATGACCGTACTCAACATGATTGTTGTACCGTTGTACTGGAAGATCCCGTTGCAAGAAACTTTGAAGTATCTTCCGATAATCGCTGCTTTTAATGCGATAAAGTTTTCAATCGATGCGGTTGTAACAAGCTTAATCAGAGAACGAATAGCGAGAATTTTTGAAAATTAAAATATTCGAAACGATTAGAAGGAAAGCGAAGGGAGGAAAGTGAAATGGCAAGGCCATTACCCATACAGAAAACCACATTTCCAAAAGTAGAAAGAAAATGGTATCTTGTCGATGCCGCAGACAAGCCACTTGGCAGGCTTGCAACCAGAATTGCCCTTTTGCTCCAGGGCAAGAACGAACCAACATGGTCCCCGCACTACGACAACGGTAATTTTGTTGTTGTAATAAATGCAGAAAAAGTAAAACTCACAGGTAAGAAACTCAAACAGAAAGTCTATTACCACCACTCAGGATACCCTGGAGGACTTAAGTCACAGACTGCAGAACAGATTCTCCAAAAGCATCCAGAGAGACTCATCGAACTTGCGGTCAAGAGAATGCTTCCAAAAACAACCCTTGGTAGACACCAATTCAAGAGATTGAAAGTTTACGTTGGTGAAACACACCCACATGAAGCGCAAAAACCTGAGAAGGTAGAACTTCTCTGATAGGGAGGGAAATAAATGGCTGAAATCTACATGGGCACAGGTAGGAGGAAGACTTCAACTGCCAGAGTTTACCTCAGACCAGGAACAGGAAAGATAGAGATAAACGATAAAGTCTACAACGATTTCAATGAATACTTTGAAAATAAAGTTTGGACAATGCACGCAATCGAACCACTCAAGGTAACAGGTCTTGAAGGTACATTCGACATCCAAATCAGGGTCGAAGGTGGCGGTAAGAACGGACAAGCCGGAGCTGTCAGACTCGGTTTGGCAAGGGCACTTGTTGCATTCAACCCAGACCTTAGAAAGACACTCAGAGACAAAGGATTCCTCACAAGAGACCCAAGAATGGTCGAAAGAAAGAAATACGGTCTCAAAAAAGCAAGAAGAGCTCCACAGTTCTCCAAGCGTTAATTTGGAAATCTCAAATCTTACTTACATTTCGCAATTAACGACCTACAAGATTACAAATCAGGTGGCGGATGGTACGTTCCATCTGCTACCTTTATTTTCATGATTTTTGTATTTCCACTTTTTCTTTCCCCGCTTCAAGAAAGGGGCGGTGAGTGGTATGATACCAAGAGACATAATTGAAAGAATTAGGGAGAAGAACGACATTGTTGAAGTTATTTCGGAATATGTAAACCTTCAAAAAGTGGGTTCAAATTACCGAGGGCTTTGTCCATTTCATCTTGAGACCACCCCTTCGTTTTACGTAAGCCCACAAAAAAAGATATTCCACTGTTTCGGTTGCGGTGCCTCAGGTGATGTTATCAAGTTCGTCCAAGAGATTGAAAACATTTCGTATGTTGAAGCGGTTCGAAAGCTTGGTGAACGTGTAGGTATAACTGTTTCGTATACGGAAGAAGACGAGGTCAGAACCAAATACTACACATTCTACAAAGAACTCCACCAGCTTTACAAATCCAAATTGAATCAGAATCAAATTGCAATTGAATATCTAAAAAAACGTGGTTACGATGCACGGGAGATTTCCTTGTATGAATTCGGCTTTTCTCCTGTCGATTCAAAATTTCCACAGCAGGTTGCACAAAGATTAGGACTGAGCAAAGATGAGCTTGAAAAATTCGGTTTTTCAAACTCAGACCCATTTGCCGGCAGACTCATCATACCTATCGCCGATGATTTTGGTCGGGTCATCGCATTCGGTGGTAGACTCATAGGGGAAGGCGTTCCAAAATACCTAAATTCACAAGACACGTTAGTTTTCAAAAAATCTTCCACACTCTTTTTGTTCAGCTTTGCGAAAGAATACATAAAGCAAGTAGATTACGTGATTATCTGTGAAGGATACTTTGATGCTTTGGCATTTCACAGGGCTGGTATAAAGAACGCGGTGGCAACACTCGGGACAGCGTTGACAAAATCACACGTATACAAGCTCAAAAAACTTACAACAAACATCGTCCTTGCTTTTGATTCAGACAGTGCCGGAATTAAAGCGGCATTGAGAAGCTTAGAAATGCTCATATCTGAAGGATTCAACGTTGCTGTTGCGAAATTTCAACAAGCAAAAGATGCCGATGAAACATACTCGAAGTTTGGAATGGAAGGTCTTGTCAAAGTTCTTGACAGCAGCATCGGAGCGGAGCAATTTGTTGTTGAAAGCGTGGCGAAACAGTACGATTTATCCAACCCGAGCGGGTTCAACACATTCATCAGAGCCCTTAGAAACTGGGAACGTTTGTTTTCTTCCAATCCCAAAAGCTTGGAAAAATTCTACGAGCATGCGAGTACAACGGCGGGTGTGATGAAGGAAGAATTGAAAAACTTACTCGCATCTCAACAATTGCAAAATCAAGGTGATAAGTACAGTCAGTACAATCAACCATCTAGAAGCTATCAGCAACAAAACGTCCAACTTCCCAAAACACCTGTCAAAAAAGTTCCAACAACCGAAGATTACCTTGTTTACATGTATTTCAACTACCCAGAATTATTCAAACAAATTGATTTTACACCAGATTTACTCGAGGGAAAAGCAAGAGAGTTCTTTTTAATTGCAAAAGATTTGAACGTTTCGTTAGATTCGTTGTCTAAACATATGGGAGAATATGTTAAAGAGGTATTTGACAAAATCGATTTCGAAGTTGACGATAAGATAGTAGAATACATAAAGAAAGACCTCGAACTCAGACGCATCGACAAACGCATTGCAGAAATCGATGCCCTCGTTTTAAAAGTTACATCCGATGAGGAAAAGCGCATACTCTTAAAAGCTAGGACAGAATTAGTCCGGCAGAAGATGAAGATAAAAAATCAGAAATAAAAATAAAATTCCTCAAAACAGTGAGGAGGTGTTTTTTGTATGTCAAAGACAGCGGTAAAAGACAACACAGAATTACAGAAAAAGCTCGAGAAACTCATCGAACTCGGCAAAAGAAAAGGCTACATCACATACGACGATATCGACCGCACATTCCCACCAGGGGAAAGCGAAGAAGTTGATGGAAATTTGGATCTTGTTTACGAAACACTTGAAAAAAACAAAATAGAAATTAGAGATACAACCGATTTTACCAACATGGAAGAAGAATTGAAAAGTTACTTAAGCGAAGGTCCTGAGGTATTCGACAGCACGGAGCCCAAAGATTTAATCAAAATGTACCTGCGCGACATTGGAAAAATCAGATTGCTTACGCCATCGGAAGAACGCAGACTTGCTCAAAGAGCCCAAATGGGTGACAAAAAAGCAAAAGAAGAACTCATCATCTCCAACCTTAGGCTCGTTGTCAGCATGGCTAAAAGATATCTGGGTAAGGGGCTTTCTTTCCTCGACCTTATCCAAGAAGGTAGCTTGGGATTAATAAAAGCTGTTGAAAAATTCGACTGGTCGAAAGGTTACAAATTCTCCACATACGCAACCTGGTGGATCAGACAGGCGATAACAAGGGCGATAGCTGACCAAGCAAGGACAATCAGGGTGCCTGTCCACATGGTTGAAACAATAAACAAGATACAAAAAATCAAAAGAGAATACATGCAAGAGCACGGAGAAGAACCACCATTGGAATACATCGCCGAACAAGTTGGGAAACCGGTTGAAAAAATAGAAGAAATCTTGCAGGCAACACCCGAGACACTCTCTTTGGAAACTCCAGTAGGTGAAGAAGAAGACTCTTCAATGGCCGATTTTGTCGCCGACGAATCCGTTGGGTCGCCTAAAAAAGAGGCGATAAGAACACTCATGAAAGAAGAAATCGATAAATTATTGGAAACACTCAACGACAGAGAGAAGATGGTCTTAAAGATGAGATACGGTATACTCGATGGAAAACCCAAGACGCTCGAAGAAGTCGGTCAATACTTCGGTGTCACCCGTGAGAGGATAAGACAAATAGAAGTCAAGGCACTCAGAAAACTCAGACATCCATCACGTAGCAGATACTTAAGATTACTCCAGAAACTTGCCGAAGAAGATTAAAAAAGAGATTAAGGATTGAGACTATGCTACGACAAATCTACGACACAATAGTAAAAATCTCCTTCAGAAACTTCATCAAACACTGGAAAGTCGGTTTACTTGCAATCCTTGGTACGATGGTGGCCACCATGCTCCTTGTTGGTGGCCTTTCTCTTAATGATTCTGTTTCTGCTTATCTGCATCAAAAGCTCACGAAAAACTTTGGAGATGTGGATTTAATAATCAAAGATAAAGCGGACACGATATTCCTTCCAAAAGCTGTTAACGCAGAATCTGTCGAGTTGTTGCTTAAGCAATACCCCCAAGTAACAAAATACGTTCCTGTCAAAATCGCCCAAGTAACTGCCAAAATAAAAGGAAAATACGTTGACCTATTTGCAATAGCGATTAACGAGAATTTCGAAAAATTCCTTGGACAGAATGTTCAACCATTCACCATCAGTGAAGATACTGCAAAGGCGTTTGGAATTAATATTGGAGATGAGATAGAGATAATCACGGCGAAAACATCTTTCAACATCAAAATTGGAGCCTTTGGTAGAGGTACACTCAATTTCAGAGGAGAAACAGCATCAGCAAATGGGACAATCTTTTTACCCGAAAGTTATTTTGAAGAATACAGTGTTTACCCATTGAAAGACCCGAACGTCTATTTTGTCTCTACGAATTTGCCTGTCGAACAACACGAAACATTTGCTAAAGAATTGGAAGAAAAAGAAGGTTCAATCCGCGTCATCGCTGGCAAATACAGGCTATCAAATTCCCCGTTGAATAAGATTATCGGCTACCTGTTCATTGGATTTTCCGGGTTCACAGTTATCTCAAGCTTTCTTTTCGTCTCCTCGTTTTTTGGCATCATTGTTGAAGAGCGCAAACGCTCACTCGGTGTGCTAAGGGCGTTAGGTTACACAAGCCTTCGAATGTTCTCGGTGCTTTTTGTTGAGGGATTGCTTTACCTGATATCTTCGGAAATCGTCGGTGCAGTCGCTGGAATATTCTTTGGTAGATACCTACTTGACAAAATCAACTCATTTGGAAGAGAAGACCAGCTCTTCGCATTTGTCCAGGATAGAATACCTTTCAACATATCATTCTCAACCATTGTCCTTGGTATTCTCATCGCTATGATTGTCCCGGTTATAATCCTCATCTACCGTAGCATGGAATTTTCCCAAATCACCCCATCCGAACTGTATGGTGATAGACCCATTGAAAAAAAGAAAAAGAAAGGGAAAGTAAAGAGAGTTTTCGTAGCAATTGTAGGAATTCTCCTTTTCCTCTTCCTTTTGCGCACATCGTATATCTATGCGCTTTTGGGATTACTTTCCATCGTTCCTCTTTTTTACCGCAATTCCTTAGTTACTTTCGTATACGGACTTTCCATCCTTGCTTCCATCTACCCCGTTGTAGGTTCTGGTGGAGCGAAGGATCTACTTATCCGCGCAGGTTTCGTACTTATTGGGAGTATATACTCTATCTTTGCTTTCATCCCATACGCCAAAACCTTCTTCGAAAGATTTAAAAATGTATCTGTGGTTTTGGCATTATCTTATATTGACAAACATAAAATGCGCAACTTTGCGATGTTTGTGATATACGCTGTCACCCTTATTTTAATCCTTGTAAGTGCAATTGTTCCAACGAGCATTTCTGAATACATAAACGAAAGGAAAGAAGAAGGCGCGTTTGGATACAACTTCATCATTGTTGAAAACCCAATTAAAACATTTTTTGGTTCTTACAAATACCTCAACGATGAAGAATTCGTCTCCAAATTCGAAGCACTCGTCCCAATTCAACTTGTCCAAGCATCGTTCCCAGAAGACAAGAAAAAATACACGATCATCGTCTCAGACGAACGGATATTCGAATACTTGAAACTCCCAAATGAAAAGCTCATGAAGGAAATCAAAAGGCAAGATTGGTCGAAAGTACCAGACAAAACATTGTATCTATCAAACAAAATTCTCAAAACCCCTGGTATAGAAGTCACAATGGTTTTAAAAGGTGTGCTTCCAGGTATTTCACCAAAAATCGTTGAAACACTTTATGTTAAAGATATCTACGACCCACAGGAAACTTTGCTGCCCTTGGACGGTGTTCTCATTTGGAGAAACAAAAAATTCTTCGGTGCCATAAGTGGCTATGCAGGTGTTATTAAAGATCCACAAAAGGCACTTGAAGCCCAAGAATTTGTCGCAAGAAAACTCGATG
Organism: Fervidobacterium islandicum; assembly: GCF_000767275.3. Taxonomy (NCBI): domain Bacteria; kingdom Thermotogati; phylum Thermotogota; class Thermotogae; order Thermotogales; family Fervidobacteriaceae; genus Fervidobacterium; species Fervidobacterium islandicum. The sequence goes on from NZ_CP014334.2 coordinate 109,107, forward strand.
GTGCATTTTATATAACCGGTGAAATCGAAAAACTGTACGCTTCAACAAACAACCTTGTTGACTTATCCTTGCAACTTTTCCAACTCGGGTTTATCGCCGGTTTTGCCGGTCTGGCGATAATTACCTTTAGAAACGTTTATGCGCGTAAAAAAGAGATCGGTATGCTCAGAGCCATAGGGGCAGACAGCAAAGTGGTTTATCGAATGTTCATCTACGAAGCACTGGCTATAGTATTCATCGCAACTATTGTTGCAATTCTCGCAAGCATGTTCGTTATCAAAGACCTCGTTGCGTTTGTACAGCCCTTACTCACTTCGTTCAAGATAGTGATACCTTTATGGAAGGTATTTGTAACACTGGCTGGTGTTTTTGGAATTACAATAATATTTGTGTCACTTCCCGCAAGCATATCGCAGAAGATTCCACCTTCAGAGGCGTTAAGGGTGTTTGATTGAAAAATTCTTTGGAAGTTTGTTTGGACATGGTATAATCTAATGGTATAGTAGTTTAAAATTAAACATAAAAAGGGGTGTACACAAGGCATGAAAAAAGTCTTCATTGGTACAATCTTACTGCTCACACTAACTACTATTTTTGCCTACACCGTTCGAGTAGGAGATACTATTGCCATCGAAGTTTTCGATCAACCGCAATTCAGCAGGACGGTTAAAGTTGCTTTTGATGGCACGATTCCTTATCCATACGCCGGAAACGTGAAAGTTGTGGGACTTACTACAGACCAAATCAAATCGATAATCGAACAAACAGTGAGGAGGTTTATAAAAGCCCCAGTTGTTACCGTTTACGTTGTCGATTACGCACCTATGTACGTATATCTCCAAGGCGCTATCAACCGTACATTTGATATCTCCAACTACAAAGAAGTTACTTTAACCCAGCTATTCTCACTTTTGGGTTTGTCCATGTCATCTGATATAGACTTTGAAAACATTCAGCTGAGACGTTCAGGCAAAACTCAAACACTGAATATGCTTTCGTATTTTTACGATGGGACTATCACAAACGACCCAAAACTCCAAGAAGGTGATGTAATTTACTTCCCGCCGTTGAAATATAGCCAGACTATCCAAGTCAGCGGTGCTTACACTTACCTCGGCAGATATGAACCTGGTATGACATTAAAAATGTTACTTTTACGCCTAGGAACGCTTGATAAAGAAAAAGCGGTCCTCGAAAGTTCATACCTTACGATTTCAGGAAAGACAATAGTTGTAAACCTCGAGGATGTTATTAGTGGAAAAATCGATTACCCAATTTTGTCTGGTTCATCACTATACATCCCAAAGCGTGAAGAACGATTCATTTACGTTGTTGGCTTTGTGCCTTCTCCTGGTCCAAAAACTTTCCTTTCAACAGAACCTCTAACTCTTGCATACGCACTTGCCAAATCTGGTGGCATCTCTCCAGATAACGAAAAATGGATAGAAAAAATCACAATAACAACCCCTGATGGGAAAACACGAGAATACAAACCAGATATCATTAAATCATCAGAAAATCTCCTGTTGCAAACGGGTTCTATCGTGAACGTTGTAAAGTACCCAGAATTTAAAGTATACCTAACAGGAGATTTCTCTACAGGTGTGATTGTCTTTGAACCAACTGAACCAAAGACACTTAAAACATTACTTACGAAAGTAGGTGGCTTAAAGACAGACCAGCTCAAATGGATAGAATGGATAAAGATAAATAACAAACTTGTGGACCTGGCAAAGCTCGATGATTACACACTTTCAAACAACGACAGTGTCGAAATCAAGAAATACCCAGAATTCAGAGTGTATGTCACAGGTGATTACAAACCGGGCATAGTATCATTCGAACCAGATGAACCAAAGACACTCGAAGGGCTGTTGACAAAACTTGGTGGAATACCAGTAAATGAACAAAAATGGATAGAGAGTGTAACGATAAATGGACAACCAGCTGACATATCGAAAGCTGCAAGCTATATGTTGAACAATGGTGATAAGGTAGAGATAAGAAGGTATGCAGAATTCTACGTCTATGTCCAAGGATATGCAAATGCAAAAGGAAAAATCGTATTTGAACCACAGGAACCAAAGACACTAAAAACCCTTATTAACAAAATCGGACTTTCATCTCCAGATGTGGAAAATGAAGGTCAAGCAATAATTAATAACGCCACGACTGTTGCACTCAAAGATGTTGTTTATTCTAATAAAGATATTCCACTTTCACTCGGTGATACCGTTCTTATTTCATACGAACCGTTCCTAGTTTACGTAACAGGTTCTGGCATGCCCGGTGTTGTTCAATTGTCTTACTATGAGCCAAAAACTCTTAGCTACATCTTCAAAAAGCTTGTTAACACGCCAGAAAACATCGAACAGGTTACACTTGTACGCAATGGCAAAGAAACTGTCTATTCATCAAACGACTTACTCTACGGCCTCAAAGACTCAGTAATTGAAAGAAACGACACTGTCGTCTTCAAACAAGCAGACGTCAACGCCGTCTACCTTATTGGCGATATATCTTCGTATGTTACGTTCGCACTTAACGAACCAATAACAATCCAAAGGATCCTTGCTAAGGTTGGCTTGAGTGATTTTAGAAGAATCGAAAGCATAACCCTTGATGGAACAAATGTGAATTTCACATCCGATATATCAATACCAAAAGGTGCAATTCTTAACGTCCAACTCAAGAAGCCAGTCTTTGTAACGGCAATGGGATATATCAGAAACACCGGCAGAGTGCAATTTGATTACTACGAAACACCTGATTTAAAAACACTCTTTGCCAAACTCGGTGGATTCATAGTTGGACCGGAAAATTACTATGCGTCTGACAAAGTACTCGTAATACGTGAAGGAAAATTAATAGGACAGTTCGATGCGGAAAATATCTTCAAAGGCATAGAAAACGCGGAACTTAAAGATGGCGACTTCGTCTATGTAACCCAAAAAGACCCGAACCAAGTCTATGTCTTTGGTAAAGGCGTTCCAAACGGATTATTCAAATTCACACAAGGTGAAGAATTCGACCTTAGAACGCTTATCGGCAAGCTGGGCGGAATTAAAGAAGGTGTTAGCAGAAAACTGACAATCGTCAGTGGCGAAGAGGTCGAAAGCATCAAATGGGATGAATATACAAACTTCAAACTTACAAGCAATAGTATCATTCTCTTCGATGTAGACAAAGAAAACTATGTCTACATCATTCGCCAAGATGGAAGACCAGATATGATATACACAGACAAACCAACAACCCTTTACGAAATACTCACAAAAGTAGGAATCGACAAAAATTACAGAAAAATTGAGCTCACACGCGGAACAGAGAAACAAACACTTGAACTCAAAGACCTTGCTCAAGCAAGAGGATACAATGTCTATCCGGGTGATGTAGTCAAGGTACTCGATGTTCCACAAAACTTTGCTTATGTGCTCGGCGAAGTCAACAAACCGGGCATAATCCAGCTCACAGAAGGCACAACCGTACTCCAGGCGGTAATCCAAGCAGGATACTTCACCGCAAAAGCGGCACCTTCGACCGTTTGGGTCTACAAAGGCGGAGTTGAAGGTAAACCGATACAAGTAGACCTCTCCGCCACAGTTTCTGGAGGAGTAATCAAGTTTAACCCTGTTGTTGAGAATGGGGATATCATATTTGTACCGTCTGATCCTTGGAGAAGTGCTCTCGATTGGTTGCCTGTTATTAAGAGCTTATTGGAATTTTACACGTACACAACTAATTTGTTCGGCGGCAGCAAGTGATGAAAAACCAAATGATTTATAAATGGACAAAGGAGGAAACCTAATATGGAAGCAAGAGAGCTGCAACAAGATGTCATTAACGATGAAATAACACTGAGCGATATAATCCAAATACTCAAAAGACGAAAATGGCTTTTAATTGCAACATTTGTTATCACGGTTGCACTAACTCTTGTCTACTTATTTTTCATTGCAGCACCTACATACGAAATAACTGCAACGATAAAGCTTCCAAAATCTTCGAAAATGAGCCTTTCTGGTGCGGCGGAACTCGTACTGGGAGGTTCAACAACCTCTCCAGCTGTTGATGAGCAGATAGAGATAATCAAGAGTAGAAAAGTTCTTGGGAATGTTGTAAAAGAGCTAAACTTACTGGATTACTTCAAAAAAAAGGCAAAGAATCCTGAAAAAGTTGAATTAACAGAAAACCAGGTTATTAAGATGCTCGCTAAAGACATAGTAACTGCAACATCTAAGAAGAATACATCACTTATCAGTCTTACAGTCGCCCTTGACGACAAAGAACTTGGTTACAAAATCGCACAATCGGTTATAAAGAACTACATCGAAGTTGCAAAAGAACTCAACAAGGATGAAAATTCGTACCTGTATGATTTTGTAAGGCAGCAACTACCTATAGTTGAAAAAGAACTTGCCGAAGTAGAAGCCAAGCTTCAGGAATTCCAAAAGACAAAATCGCTCATGCCAACGAAAGAAATAGAACAGTTGATCCAAAGCTATAGTGACATAACAAAACAAATTGTTGACACACAGCTTGCAATTCAATCGGCAGAGGCTCAAATAGCGGAGCTAAACAAAAGGATTTCGGAAGTAAAAGGACTGGCAAAAGCACAGTCATACACACCAACCAGTGGCCAACTTGAAGAATTAAAAAAGGAACTATCTCAACTTGAAATTCAACGCAGTTCTTTACTTTTGAAATACACAGAAGAAGCAGAACCTGTGAAAGATGTTGAAAAACAAATAGAAGTTATTAAGAAGATGATAAATGACGAGCTAAACAGAATAACATCAGCAAAAGTTGAAGCTCAAGACCCTGTGCTCAGTGAACTTTACGCTTCGCTTTCAAAAGCAATCACAGAAAAAGAAAGCCTAAAAGCTGCGCTCCAAGGACTTCAAAAGACAAAAAATGACCTTGACAACCAACTTTCAAAGTACCCAGAAATCCAACGTGAATATGTTGCCTTGCAAAGAGATTTCACTGTCAAACAACAGACATATACAGCTCTTAAAGCCAAGGAGGAAGAACTCCGCCTTTCAACTGCTGGAATGAACTTCGACGTACCTGTTGTTATCGATGAACCATACATTCCAGAAAAACCCGCCAAGCCAAATAAAAAACTAATGCTTGCTGTTAGCGGGGTTCTTGGTATTTTTCTTGGTATTCTTGTTGCCTTTTTACGAGAAGCAACAGACCAAAGAATTCTCGATAAATACCAACTTACCGCCATCACTGGAGTTATACCAACCGAATTCAAACTACCAATTGATAGTGCAAAGAACACTGAAGCAATGAAAGAGTTGTACGTAAAACTCTTTGGCAATAACTTTTCACATGAAGAATCAAATAAAACTGCCAAAATGATCCATATCACATCGGTAGGAAGAATAACTGAGAAAAACAGCATCAGCTACGAGCTTTCAAAATTTTTCTCCGCACTCGGTAAGAGAACCTTAATTATAGATACCACCGGTGATTTTAGTGATCTCATCGATAAATCAAAAGCACTATCTTTTGCTCAATTCATTTCACAAAGCGACTTAGCTCAGTACAAGGACACGCTGTCTTTTGTTATCAAGAGCAAAGATGACGAACCTTATGCATTTTTCAATGAAACCTTCTTAGAGAAGGTCAATTTACTTAAGGATACAATGGATGCAATAATGATAATTACACCAGACTCTGATTCTGCTGAAGCAAAGTATTTCGAAGATATCGCAAACAGTTCTGTTGTTGTTATAAAACCAAGCATTTCAGAAAAACCAAAGTTGCTCTTTGGTAGTTTATTCAAAAACGTCCACTTCGTTTGGATTGACAAGAAATAGAAAAATTTTTGAAATTCGGGAGAAAAATTAATGATTAAAAATGGTAGTAAAATATAACTGATGAACGGAATATCATCAAAGAAAGTCTAAATTAATGAAAAGAGTTAAATCATTGGAATTGGGGGGGCTTTCTTGAGCCTGCAGTTTATAGCAAATTACGTCATTTTAGCAACATCTGGGTTACTTGTGACCAAAAACTACTATATGTCCCTTTTATACCCATTTTTAATTATCACAACTTTGTATGCTTTTAAATTCTATGAATACTCAGACGACTTAAACGAGGCGCTCTCAAGAAGTATTTTTGGAATTACTATTGGTTCGCTCTTTCTTTTCGCATTCTGTAAGCTCTTTGATATACAATTTTTCACAAAAAAACTTATGCTTATATTACTTATCTTCATTTTCATCCTCCCATTTCTCAATTACATATTATCAAAAATATCATCGAAGACAATTAAGCCAATTCGCTATCTTGTGGTTGGAAGAAAATCAGAAATTTATAGCATTCTTAAGGAAATCGAAGAAAAATCAAAGGGAAAGTATCAATTTGTAGAATACATTAACCCATCACCGGTGACATTCAAAGAGAAAATAGCACAATACGATAATGTTCTCATAACAGACCCGCAACTTGAAAAAGAAATCGGAAACGAACTGGAGCAAATTAGGCAAACTCACAAAATCGAATATCTTCCAAACTTAGCAGAAATGGTTTTAAAACGCATCCCTCTTGAAGTTATGCAAAAATTCGAAGAATACTACAAAGTTTACTTTGACAACATCAAAGAATCTCCGGCAAAAAGAGTAATGGACATATTCTTTTCACTCATCGGGCTGGTTGTATATTCTCCAGTGATATTGATATCGGCGATATGGATATTCCTCGAAGATGGAAAACCAATTTTATTCAAGCAACAAAGGGTTGGCAAGAACGAGAAAATATTCGAAATAGTCAAACTTCGTTCATTAAGAAATACTAAGATAGATGTAAGCAATCCAAATAAGGATATTGAACAGAGAGCTCTAAAAATAGGTAAGTTCATAAGAAAAACAAGAATAGACGAATCAATACAGTTCTGGCTTATTCTAAAAGGTGACATGAGTCTTGTGGGGCCAAGACCAGAAATGGTTGAATATCACGAAATGATGAAACCACACATACCGTATTATACATATCGTCTCTTGGTAAAGCCGGGTCTAACTGGCTGGGCACAGATTAATTACAAGCATTCGTCGACATTGGAAGAATACAAAATAAAGACGGAGTATGATTTGTACTACGTCAAGAATCGAAGTATCTTTCTGGATTTGAGAATAATTCTGCAAACTTTGGAAAGATTGGTGTTCAAAGATGGAGCTAGATAACAGACTAAGGTTTATTTTACCCTACATAGCTTGGTGAGGTGGCTTTGTTTTGGCAAAGCACATACTTATAGTTGCCCAAGTTTTCTACCCAGAGCAGTACAGAGTTAATGACCTAGTGGCTGAGTGGACAAAAAGGGGTTACAAAGTTTCAGTTCTTACCGGTATCCCAAATTATCCAGAAGGCAAGTTCTATAAAGGATACGGTTTTTTTAAAAGGCGTCATGAATATTACAAAGGAGCAGAGATTTACAGAATTCCAATAATCCCCAGGGGAAGAAATTTTTTTACATTATCGCTTAATTACCTTTCTTTTGCATTATCTGGAATTATTTGGTCTCTGTTTGCAAGATTAAGAGCAGATATAGTTTTCGTGTATGCTGGTTCACCGATAACTCAAGCCTTGCCAGGAATAGTATATGCCAAAAGGCGGAAGATTCCGTGTTTTTTATATGTTTTGGATCTATGGCCAGAAAACGTAGTCGCTGTCACAGGTGTCAAAAATCGGGTTTTTGTCGGAGTGATTAAGAAGCTGGTGAGTTACATATACAAAAACTGCACAAAAATCTTTGTCCCATCAAAGGCTTTTATTGAAAGCATATTAGAAAACGGTGGAACAAAGGAAAAATTAGTTTATTGGCCACAATATGCAGAGGATTTCTATAGACCGCTAAGTGAATGTAGTTACGGCTCTTACATACCTCAAGACCGTTTCAATATTGTATACGCTGGCAACATTGGATACGCCCAAGGATTGGATATTTTAGTAGAAGCCGCAAAAAATCTGAAAAGAATAGGTGCACCGGTTAGATTTAACATGGTTGGAGATGGAAGTTATAAGGAAGAGCTCATAAGGAAAATTCAGGAAGAACAAGTCGAGGATTTTTTCAACTTTCTTGGAAAGCAACCAGCCGAAAAAGTCCCGGAAATGATAGCATGTTGTGATGCGACATTGTTAGTTTTACGTGACAACCCAGTTTATGAAAAATACATTCCGGCTAAACTCCAAACATATTTGGCATGTGGAAAGCCAGTAATCGTATCAGCAAATGGTGAAGCGACGAACATAGTGCGAGACGCACAGGCTGGAGTTGTCTGTCCCGCCGGAGATGTGGAATGCTTGACGCAGGCAATACTATACTTGGCAAGTACTCAAAAAGGGACTTTGGAAAAAATGGGGGAAAACGCCCTTAGATATTCCAAAAAACATTTTGACAAAAATAAGTTGCTGTATTTAATGGATGAATATATCAAGGATGCGATTGCGGAGGTGAGGAAATGAGTATCTTTACTGGGAAGACCCTTCTCATCACAGGGGGAACTGGAACTTTTGGAAATGCTGTACTTAGAAGATTTCTCAATACTGATATAGGAGAGATAAGAATATTCTCACGCGATGAAAAGAAACAGGATGATATGCGAAAGCTTTACAAAAATGACAAGATCAAGTTTTACATAGGGGACGTTCGAGATTTACAGAGTGTTCGTAATGTAATGCCTGGGGTAGATTTTGTGTTCCATGCAGCAGCTTTAAAACAGGTACCCAGCTGTGAGTTCTTTCCACTTGAAGCAGTAAAAACAAATGTAATTGGCACGGATAACGTTCTCACCGCTGCAATAGAATTTGGTGTGAAGAAGGTTGTATGTCTTTCGACTGATAAAGCACCCTATCCTGTCAATGCGATGGGCATGACAAAGGCTCTTATGGAAAAAGTGGTACAAGCAAAATCGAGAACGGTGCCCCCCGATAAAACCACGATGTGTATTACACGTTATGGAAACGTTATGGCCTCAAGAGGGTCTGTTATTCCTTTGTTTGTTCACCAAATTAAAACAGGTCAACCCTTAACAGTAACACACCCTGAGATGACAAGATTTCTCATGAGCATAGACGAAGCGGTAGACCTTGTTTTGTACGCAATGGAGAATGGAAAAAGTGGAGACATCTTAGTCCAAAAGGCTCCAGCTGCACGCGTAGGAGATTTAGCTCAGGCTATAAAAGAATTGTTTGAAGCAGACAACGAAATCAAAATAATTGGCATTCGGCATGGGGAAAGAATGCATGAAATTCTTCTCACCAAGGAAGAACGCACAATTGCAGAGGACCTTGGCAATTTCTTCAGAGTACCAACTGATACAAGAGACCTAAACTATGACAAATACTTCGTTGAAGGCGATCTTAGGGTAGAAAATGTTCAACCTTATGCTTCAAACAACACAACAATCTTAAACATAGAGCAAATCAAAGAAAAGCTCTTGTCTCTTGAATACATACAAGAAGAACTGGCTGAGTACAAGAAAGAAAAAATAAGAATTTTTCAAATAGAAAAATTCGTATAGTGAGGGTTGATTGGAATGAAAATCCTCGTGACCGGTGCCAAGGGATTTGTTGGGAAAAATCTTGTTGCACAACTTAAAAACCTTGGTTATAACGAAATTTATGAGTATGACAGGGAAGCTGAAGAAAAACTTCTATATGACTATACTAAAGAATGTGATTTCGTTTATCATTTAGCAGGTGTGAACAGACCTCAATCTGAGGAAGAATACATGGAGGGGAATTACGGATTTACAAGAAAACTCATAGAAGCTCTTATACAAAATGAGAACAGAGCTCCTATTCTCTATGCATCTTCCATTCAGGCAGAGCTCGATAATCCATATGGAAGAAGTAAGAAAGCTGCTGAAGACCTACTTTTTGAATTCCAAAAGAGTCACGGCAATAAAGTCCTAGTGTATAGACTGTCAAATTTGTTTGGAAAATGGAGCAGGCCCAACTACAACAGTGTTGTTGCAACGTTTTGCTACAACATAGCCAATGATTTACCAATAGAAATAAGAGATCCCAACGCAGTTTTAAGGCTTGTATATATAGACGATGTGGTAGACGAATTTATCAGAGCAATGAACGGTCAAGAGACAAGAAAAGGTCAATTTTGTGAAATACCGAGGACATATACAATAAGGCTCGGTGACTTGGCAGAGATGATTTACAGTTTTAAACAAGCTCGCGAAGACCTATCGGTTCCCAAATTATCTGATGAGTTCGTTAAAAAGCTCCATGCTACGTATTTATCGTACTTACCAAAGGATAAATTTGGATACAAGTTAAAAATGAACGTCGACCACAGAGGCTCTTTCACAGAGTTTCTAAGAACACCAGATAGGGGACAAATTTCTATAAATATCGTAAAGCCTGGTGTCGTAAAAGGTAACCACTGGCATAATACAAAAAACGAAAAATTTCTCGTAGTTAGCGGTAAAGGTGTTATTAGACTAAGAAGAGTAGATTCAAGTGAAGTTATCGAATACCATGTGTCAGGTGAGGAACTTCAGGTTGTTGACATACCACCAGGTTACACTCACAACATTGAGAACACGGGCGATGCAGATATGGTAGTTATAATCTGGGCAAATGAACCTTTTGATCCAGATAAGCCGGACACATACTACTTGGAGGTTTGAGCGATAATGAAAAAACTTAAAGTTATGACTGTTGTTGGAACTCGACCAGAAATAATTAGACTTTCCGAGGTGATTAAGAAACTTGACAGTTGCGAAGCTATAGAACACATCTTTGTGCACACTGGTCAGAACTACGACTATGAACTAAACCAAATATTCTTTGAAGACTTGGGTCTAAGGAAGCCTGATTACTTCCTTGATGCCGCAACCGGTTCCCCGATTGAGACTATAGGGAACATACTTATCAAAATAGATCCCATTCTCAATGAAGTTAAGCCCGATGCTTTCCTCGTTTTAGGAGATACTAACAGCTGTCTTGCGGCAATAGCTGCTAAAAGAAGACGGATACCGATATTTCACATGGAAGCTGGTAATAGGTGTTTCGATCAAAGAGTCCCTGAGGAAACGAACAGAAGAATAGTTGATCATATCGCTGACATAAACCTTACATACAGTACCATTGCTCGCGAATACTTAATTAGAGAAGGCTTTCCACCAGACAGGGTAATAAAAACTGGCAGTCCGATGTACGAGGTAATACATGCCAACATGCAGAAGATACAAAATTCTGATATACTTGAACGCCTCGGACTTGAAAAAGATAAATACTTTGTAGTATCATCACATAGAGAAGAAAACGTTAACGATGAAAAAAACTTTTTTGATTTGGTAGAGAGCTTGAATGCGATCGCAGAGATTTATGGATTGCCGATTATAATGAGCACACATCCCAGAACAAGGAAAATGCTAGAAGCAAAGGGTATAACCTTTCATCCATTGATTAGAACACTTAAGCCTCTGAGTTTTAGTGATTACGTAAAGCTCCAGATGAATGCAAAAGCAGTCCTTAGCGATAGTGGTACGATAAGTGAAGAAGCGTCTATACTTGGACTAAAGGCTCTTAACATAAGACAAGCACACGAAAGACCTGAGGCAATGGAAGAAGCAGCAGTAATGATGGTTGGACTAAAAAAAGATAGAATACTCCAAGGACTCAAGGTTCTTGAAATGCAAGAAAACCGTCGAATGAGGATAGTAGATGATTACAACGTTCCAAATGTTTCCGATAAAATTGTTAGAATAATCCTTTCATATACCGACTACGTAAGGAGAGTCGTTTGGGGAGAGTACTGATGAGAGTCTTACAAATTAACTCGGTTTGTGGTGTTGGAAGCACTGGGAGAATAATGTTGCAGGTTCATAACACTTTGAAAGAAAAAGGTCACGAAAGTTACCTCGCATACGGACGTAAGCCAGTGAGAAATTGCGAGGAAGCTATAAGAATAGGGAATGACCTTGACGTGTACTCTCATGTTTTACTCACTCGAATGTTTGATTTGCATGGATTTGGTTCAAAGAAAGCAACAAAGGAATTTGTAAAAACTCTGGAGAAAATTAACCCAGACATAATACATCTACATAACATACACGGGTACTACTTGCACATAGAGGTACTTTTTGACTTTCTAAAACGATATGATAAGCCCGTTGTTTGGACCTTGCATGACTGCTGGGCTTTCACAGGTCACTGTGCTCATTTTCTCTATGCAAGGTGTGATAAATGGAAGACAGGCTGTTATTCATGTCCAGAAAAGAAGGCATATCCCAAAAGTGTTTTTTTGGACAATTCTAAATCAAATTATCAACGAAAAAGAAAAATCTTTACTGGTGTTAGAAACATGACATTGGTAACACCATCTCAGTGGTTAGCAGGACTGGTCAAGGAATCCTTTTTGGCAGAGTACCCAGTAAAAGTAATTCCAAATGGTGTTGACGTGTCTATCTTCAAACCAACTCCGAGCGATTTCAGAAAGAGGTTTGGGTTGGCCAATAAGTTTGTGATACTCGGAGTTGCTAATGTATGGGATAGGAGAAAGGGTTTCGACTATTTCTTAGAATTGTCTAAATATCTATCCGATGACGAAGTTATCGTACTTGTTGGGGTATCAGATAAACAAATTAAAATGCTACCAAGAAACGTAATAGGTATAAAGAGAACCAGCTTAGCAAAAGAGCTTGCCGAAATTTATACAGCAGCAGATGTGTTTTTTAATCCCACGTTAGAAGACAATTATCCAACCGTAAATCTTGAAGCACAGGCGTGTGGAACATATGTAATAACCTTTGACTCTGGCGGTTCTAGTGAAACTATCGTTTCAGAGAAATCAGGGATGGCTATAAAACCTTGCAGCGCCAAATACATCTTGGATTTGGTAAAAAGCCTGAAGTCAATTGGTACAAAAGGTGTAATTATAGAGAGTTCGATGAGAAGTGTTATTTCTCACCAGTTTATGGTAAACTCATATATTGGCTTGTACGAAGAGTTATATTGTGAAGGGAATGAAAAAGTTGTTGGCGTCTAATTCTAGATGTACAAGAAGCGCACAGATTTATGACTCTAAAGTGTTATTTATAATTATTGCAATAATCGTTTCTTATACCGCTTACCTAACATTATTAACTCCCAAGCTCAATCCTGGGCTACACTGGGTAGCTATTCTTACCTTTTTGCTCAACGGCTCATTCTTTTTAATACAGTTAGCAACTATATCCCCGCTCGGATTTAGTCTCAAAGAGATATATTATTTGTTTATGGTAATTTTCATGTTCGTAGCACCGCTTATCCAATACATTTCTGGACAGTTTCCTTGGTGGGATACATACTTGTTAACAAATGAAAGAATTATTTATGCTAACATTCTCATTTTGCTCTTCACGGTGCTATTTGAGCTAACATATATAAAAACGAATGAACGTGCCAAAACATTTCTGGGAAAGATTTTTCAGAAGGAAATTAAACACCACAGGCTTTACATCTCTTGGTTGTTGATTGTCTCAGCTTTTTACTTTGCTTACCTGCTTCGGGAAGCTTCAACTATTGTTCTTTTGTTTTCCAGAGGTACCTATGGGGAAGTCTTCACAGATGTATCTCAGCCTGTTATGCTGATTTTGAACATTACCTTTGGCGGAATTTCGGTACATCTCTTAGCTTATGTTATTGCTACGGCAAGAAAGCGTGCGTCTATTAATCGCATACTTCTGGCTTTGGCGTCGTTACTGGTTATACTGGAAAATTTTCCAACAGGAAGAGCAAGATTTTGGACGGGGGCAGTTTACTTGGGAATTTTTATAGTTTGGAAAAGAACCTTTAAAAAGAAAAATTTGTTTAAAGTAATTTTTATAGTAAGTTTCATAATACTATTTCCACTTTTGAACCTTTTTAGAGCACAAGCCATTAACGAAGCACTTGGTTCGAACATCAAACCACCAACCATTCTTGAAACTATAACTACCGGTGATTTCGACGCCTATTCAATGTTTGTAAGAACCATAGCGGTAGTTCACGAGGAAGGACCAACAAATGGGAGACAACTCCTAGGCAATCTGCTTTTTTTCGTTCCCAGGTCTATGTGGCAGAATAAACCTGTGGGAAGTGGTCATGAAATAGCTCAAAGACTTGGGTGGAGCTTTACAAATGTGTCATGTCCGCTCGTGGGAGAGGCATACATTAACTTCGGGATTTTGGGAATACCATTGTTTGCAATTGCACTTGGCTATGTGACGAAAAAGTTAGATTCCTTATATTATGGCTCTATAGTTCGTTTTAGTAGTAATGTGCTGGTGATAGAATTACTTTACCCTTTTTACATAGGATTCCTGTTTTTCATTCTTAGAGGGGATTTGCTCAGCTCATTGAGCTATACTATAGGCTTTTCGATACCGGTCTTTGTTGAGATTTTATTTGAGAAAATCTTGCCAAGTAAATTGCTTGGAAGGAGTGTGGTAAATTGGGAAAAAAGCGTTTATTAATAGTTCATAACATTGCTTGGAGTCATTATAAAGCATTACTCTTCACAAAGATTTATGAGATAAGTCAGAAGCATGATGTCCACATGCAAGTTATCCAAGTCGCTTCGACTTCTGGGAATAGAAAAGGGATAGGTGATGTTGATTATTCGATTCATAAGTATCCATGTAATGTTTTATTTAACACCAATTTCGAAGAAATTCCACTTTTGAGAAAAATAACCTCACTTGTTGCTCAGGCTAAAGCATTTAAGCCTGACATTATTGTACTACCAGGGTACGATGATATGGCATGGTGGGCCGTTGCATTTTATGGAAAACTCTATAAAGTAAAGGTGGGAACAGTCATCGAAACTAATGAGTTTGATAAGAAAAGATATTTTTTCAAAGAGGTTTTGAAAAAAATATTTTTAGGAATGTGTGATTATGTTTTACCTTGTGGAACAAAAGCGAAGGAATACATGAGAAAATTAGGTGTGCCTGAAACAAGGATATCTGTTGTTCCATTAACAACTGATGTTGAGAAACTTATTGAACTGTCACAGGATGCTAAGTCCAGTCGTTCGATGATTCTTGACAAATATGGAATTTCAAAAACAAGAAATTTTATTTACGTTGGTAGACTTAGTCCAGAGAAAAACCTAAAACTTCTAATACAAGCCTTTAACGAACTTAAGAAGAAAAATCCAAAGGCGGAGAAATGGGGACTTGTTGTTGTGGGTGACGGACCTCAAAAAGAGGAGTTGAAAACTCTGGCTTCTGATTTAAAAGTTGATGGTATTGTTTTTACTGGAGGCACTTCGTGGGATGAGGTTCCCAAGATAATGGCAGTTTGTGATGTTTTCGTTCTTCCAAGCATTTCGGAACCATGGGGACTGGTGGTAAACGAAGCTATGGCGTGTGGATTACCTGTTGTTGTTTCAAAGAAAGCGGGAGCATATTGGGATTTAGTGAGAGACGGTGAAAATGGATTTGGTTTTGACCCAGAGAGAAAGGATGAGCTGGTAGGAATATTGGATCGTTTGGTCAATATGGAAAAAGATTTGGAAAAATTAGGAGCTGTTAGCAGGCAAATTATAAGCAACTATACCATTGAAAAAGCAGCAGAAAGATTCTTAAGAGCGCTTAATTTGATAAGTTGATTGTTTGTAGATTTTAGAGACCACTCTCCGTTATTTTTAGAGCTTAGAAAAACTGAGGAACATAGCGGATACGACGGACAGCATTAGCTTGTAGTGACGGTAGATTGACTTGTAGTGATGAAAGAAGTTAATTATGAACCGGCGCTGTTGATTTTTTTCCTTTGTTATTTTTAGAAAGGTTCCTAATGATGCCAAAGCCGTTAATACATAAATCAAGGTTGTCAGTTTCCTCAAGCTTTGCTTTAGTCGGAAGAAGTCTGTTAGTATTGATATTTTTAAACAACGTCTTTACTGCACTTTCATATACGCCAAACGAAAGCTTTTAAGACGAAAAAGATAGGGAAGCGGAAGTATTTAAAGTTCTCAGGAATAAGAGTGACTGGTTCAGGAAGGTTAAAAGGTACTCTATCTTTGGTATGACAAGCTCTAGAAGACAACGAAAGAGCGATGGACTTTGTAAATTTGTATAGATTTACCACAAGAAGTGCATTTGGGATAAGGGAAAGGGAATTTTTTGCGTTTGTGAGAATGGGAAAGTTTGAAAGAATGATGGCAGAGTTTGCAAAGGAATTGTTGGTTACCGTATTTGTCGTGACAGTTTTTGTACAAGCTGGTGGAACCGCATTTGGGACAGGAGAGCGTTGAGTTGTTCATATCGGGATACCTCCTTTGTCGAGAGTTGGTTGGGGGGTGTCCCCTCTTTAAAGGATAATGCGGTTTTTGGAAAGTTTCAATACTTTTAGTTAACATTATCTACTTTTACGTAGGAGGTGTTTTCATTGAAAGTTATATACACAGTTTTCGATTATTTAGAAGAAGATGATCGATATGGACTAGTGGAAAGGCTCAATGCTACGAGCATTCTGCTTCATAGTAAAACTGGAAAAATAAATAAGGTTTTATCTCGAGCAATGGTGATAGGAAGATGCTTATTCGATCGCGGAATTCTTGTAACTCAGAGCAAGCAAAGAATTATGGCTGTTTTAAAAAGAATGGGGTTCAAAACCGTTTTTTTAAATCACGGCTGGGGCACCAAACGCACGCCTTCGCACCTTGTCTCTAAAAATAGAAAAGAACTAAAAGACTCCAGATTGGTTAGAAAGTACACAGACTATGTCATATGTTACAGTGACTTTGACAAGACCTATTTTCTCCGACATCCTTTACTTGATGATCTTCCAATGCCTGAATTTGTTCCTCTTGGACATCCGAGAAACGATTTTTTGGTCAAGAATAAAGATAACATTGGGTACAAGTCAGAAGTAAGAAAAAAACTTGGGCTACCAACAGATGCAAAAGTCATTTTAATAGCTCCAACTTATAGGGACATTCCCGAGTACAATGTTGAAGTTCTCAACTTGTATATTAGGGAATTAGAGAAATTGCAAAGATATTTAAATGAGAGGGTCTACGTATTGTACAGGCCGCACTATTCCATAGTGAGTTTAGAATACCAAAATTGGAAGAATATTATAGTTTGCGACAGTAAGAGGTTTCCAGATCCTAGACCTCTGATGTTAGCTTCTGACTTGCTCGTAACTGATTACAGTTCTATTTTTGTTGATTATCTTCTCATAGACCGTCCAGTGGCGTTCTTCCAGCCTGATATAGAGAAATACCAAGAAGTAAGGGGGTTGGCAATCGATCCTGATAATAAAGTTCATATGCCAGGTCCAAAACTCAAAAGTCTCAAGGAAATACTTGAACTTTCTGAAAAAGATTTTGCCGAGTACGACTTAGAAGTTTCTAAAAAGTTTTTTCATAAGTTTACAGACGGCGGTGCTACCGAAAGAGTGGCGAGTTTTATTAATAATCTTCTTAGAACAATATGAAAGGAGGTCTGAAAATTGAAGAAGACCTACGTTATAATTTTAGCTGCTGGAAGTTCAACACGATTCGGTGGCGAGATTCCTAAGCAATTTTCCAAGTTAGCCGGTAAGCTTGTTATTGAGCATACTATTGATATTTTTGAGAACCATCCCTTGATCGACGAAATAATAATAGTTGTAAATCCACAGTTTAGGTTCTATGTGGAAGAAATTGTTACCAAGAATAATTTCAGAAAGGTAAAAAAGATACTAAACGGTGGGAAAACACGTCAAGAAAGCTCTAAAATAGGTGTTTTTTCCATAGATGACGATGATGATGATGCTTACGTTCTGATTCACGATGCCGTTAGACCTTTTGTCTCAGACAAGACTATAAGTGAAGTTATTCGTATGCTGTATGAATATGAATCCGTCGATGTTGCGATAGATGCGACTGATACTGTTATAATGCGTGATGAAACAGGTACTGTCGTTCGAGACATACCAGATCGGAGCAAACTGATGCTTGGTCAAACCCCACAAGGATTTAGACTTAGTGTTATCAAAGAAGCTTATAAACGCTTTGAGGAAAATCCTCTGAAAGTTACAGATGATTGTGGTCTGGTTGTAGGATACGGTCTGGGTAGAGTAGGTATCGTCAAAGGAGAAAGATTTAACATTAAAATTACTTACCCAGAAGACCTATACCTGGCTGACAAGATTTTTCAGGTTAAGAGGTATTTGCTCACGCAAGATGTGTCACATTTTGACAGTTTGTCTGAAAAAGTTGTCTGTGTGTTTGGTGGAACTAGTGGTATTGGTAAATCCATTGTCGAGATGGCAAGGTCATACGGCGCACATGCTTACGGCTTCTCCCGAAGAACAGGAGTTGACGTTAAAAATGCTGAAAGTGTTAGGAAAGCTTTAGAGGAAGTTCATAACAAACATGGACAAATTCACTATGTTGTAAATACTGCAGCTATAATGAACTTAGGTACTATAGAAGCAAGGGAATATGACAGTATTAAGGAGGAAATAGAGGTAAACTATCTTGGTTCGATAGTTGTAGCTAAGGAAAGCTATAGGTTTTTAAGAGAAACAAGAGGAATGCTACTTTTGTTCGCCTCAAGTTCTTACACGCGTGGTCGAGAGTTATATTCTATATATTCCTCAACCAAGGCTGCTATCGTAAACTTAGCACAAGCGTTAGCCAACGAGTGGTCTGCGACTGGAATCAAAGTGAATGTTATTAATCCTGAACGCACAGATACAGAATTAAGAAGGAAGAACTTCGGATACGAAGATAGTTCTATGCTGTTATCTCCAGAGCATGTTGCACGTATTTCGTTGTCCGTTCTTCTCTCAGACTTAAATGGGCAAGTTGTCGATGTTAGAAGGCATGACTATACCGAAGGTTTCGACTTAAATATTTAACTTGCTGGCTTCTTGTACCTCTGTTTAAAATTCGCTTACAGTTGAAAGCTGTTATAAAACTTTCAGATCTTCCAAAGTCTAAATTCCCACATTTATATTCCAAAACTAAGCTCATATTAGGGTTCAAAGCGAAGAAATGTTTTTAGACTTATTTAAAAAATATATTGTTTTGCGTATCAAGTAAGGTTTTGTGATTTGATTAGGGGTGTCTAAACGGAAAAGCCTTAACTCTCTGAAACAATTAATCGATGGATTTTTCATGCTATCAAGGGGGAATTTGGTTGAAGAAATACTTGAAGTTGTATCTAACATTTTCCTTAGGGACTTGGTTTAAAGCAGCGGTAACCGTGATAACAGCACCATTAATAAGTTATTTGTTAACACCAGATGAATTTGGTAGAGCGTCAATGTATAGTATGTTTTTCCAAGCTCTATACACCTTAATGTTCTTGGGAAGTGACCACGCTTTTTTCAGATTTTTCTACGAGAAAAGTGAAAGCGGTAGACGTGAGCTACTATGGAATTGTCTTTATCCTTCTTTGACAACATCAACAATAATAGCTGTTCTTGTTTTTACATTTGGTGATGCCATCAATAGGTATCTTTACGGAGAGCAGTATAGGTATGTTTCTTTGCTTCTCGTCATTACGATATATTTGTCACTTTTTCAAAGGTATAACGCTTCTATAGTGCGCTTACAGAAAAAGGGTTTCCTCTATTCAATAATCGAAGTTGTCAATTCGCTTGCAACCGCTCTATCTACAATTGTGCTCGCAAAAATAACCCACGGAAGCTTTTACTCCATTATAGTTGGACAACTTATTGGCTATTTGGCAAGCTTGCTTGTAGGAATCCCTCAGTTCAAAGGGTATTGGAAACCAACTGCTGTTTCATTGAAGGATATACGAGAGTTGTTGGCGTATGGCTTACCATTTGTGCCAGCACTTTTGATGGGGTGGTTGTTCAGTTCCGTCGACAAAATTAGCCTTAGACAGTATCGTACGTATACAGAAATTGGTTTGTACTCTGTAGCTTACAAAATAGCGTCTGCTTTATTATTAGTCCAAGCTGGTTTTACACTAATATGGGGTCCGACGGCATTTGAAAGGTATGAGCAAAACAAAGATGATAGAACGTTTTTTAAAAAAGCTAATTCAGTTGTGAGTTTTGCCATGTTTTCATTTGGAATGGTTGTTTTTATTTTCAAGGATTTGTTAATACTGCTTTTCTCAAGGAGTTATAGAGAAAGTGCACAAATTCTTCCCTTTTTGATACTCGTGCCTGTAATGTTGACTATTTCCGATACTGCGCAAATAGGAATCAGCATCAGTAAGAAAACTTATTGGCATTTGGCAACAACTATTATGGCAACTGCTGCTAACTACCTGGGCAATAGACTTATGGTTCCATCGTTAGGGGCTCGCGGAGCAGCTATCTCAACAGGTTTATCTTACATTCTCTACATGTTTGTAAGAATGTTCATTTCCGAGAGGCTGTTCCCTGTAGGATATGACATAAAGCGAATTTCAGTGAGTACTTTAGTAACATTAGCAGTTTTGGTAGTGGGCACGTTTAATCATTCGTACACTGTAAATGTTTTGGTTGGAGTCTCAGGGTTGGTGTTAATTACTTTCATGTATGGTGAAGAGTTCAAGATTCTTCGCAGCGAGCTCTTAAGCCTTCTTAGGAAAAACGTGTCAAGTGAATAAAGCGAAGAACACTTTGAGTCTTTGGAATACAGCTTTTCAATCGGTGATTTTAAGCAATTGCAATTAAACCGACTTGCGGCATTGCATAGAGGACTTGGTAGAGTTTTTGTTTGCTCATAGCCCAGTCTTTGCACATGACCTTGTGCTGGTTTGTAAATTGCCGGTCTGTAATTTGCCCAGACATTCGTCATTCCCAATCGTTTTTATATTTCTCTTCTGAACGATTTTCTTAACATTTGTGAGTTATCCTTTTATTGCCAGAAGCACCTTTTAGAATGTTTCAGGTCATTTTGGATTTTACATAATAAAGTTAGAACAGCATGATATAATATAATTATCCAGGAGGTGATAGTAATGCATGAAATTGTACAGTCTTCCGCTATTATTTCAAGTAGAGGTCAGGTGCAGATTCCAGCAAAAATACGAAAGGCAATAGGTGCCCAGACGGGAGATTTGGTCATCTTCCGTATGCTTGATGATGGAACTATTCTGATGAAAATAGTGAAAAGGAAAAGACTTTCTGAGTTGTACGGCTCTTTAAAATCAGGTGTGAAGTTTTCAAGTTTGGAAGATGAGACAGAGAACACCAAAAAGATGTGGACGGCTAAGAGGGAAAGTGAGAGGATGAAGAGATGAAAAAATACTGGATTGATGCAAACATCATCCTAAGATACTTGCTCAACGATAACGATGAATTGTCACCAAAAGCAAAGCATGTAATGGATATGGCGGATAAGGGAGAAATTACACTATTAGTATCTGTGATAACCATTGCTGAGGTTGTATGGGTATTAGAATCGTTTTATGAAATTGCAAAATCCCAAATCGCAGATACTTTGTCGGTATTTGTGTCATCAAGAGGTATAGAATGTGAGGAAAGGGACAACGTGCTCTTGGCTCTTGAGGGCTACAAGTCAAGGAACGTGGATTTTATTGACGCATACCTTGCGCAACATGCTCTAAGCTCAGATGCAGATGGAGTAATAACTTTTGACAAGAAACATTTTGCAAGATTAGGCGTGAAAATATTTGAACCAGACGTTTTTCTAAAGTAGCATCGTTTCTGATAGTCAGAAAGCTCACTGGGGACGTCTGATATTGCTGTAGTTCCTACTAGCTGAAGGGCAATCGTTCTTGGTGTGTTTTTATTGGTTGTGTTGGCTTATTGAAATAATTCAATTCACTATAGGGGATATTATTGTAAAAGAAAAAGTTATACACAAACGACAAGTTCTACGAAAATCTCGGATCTTATACTATCTCCCGGAAAAATGGAAAAGAATGATGTGCTGATGATGAAAAAAATCGAGAAGTATTTCGGAAAAACAGATAGTGTTAACTTATAGTGATGAAAGAGTGTAAGTGTGAAAGAATGAGATTGATATTACCATTGTGCGTTTTCCAAAGATTCTTCACTACACAAAAACCTTGAATATATTTCGCTAAATTCTTCGTATTCTTCAGTCCTCGCTCGAGTCGGAAAAAGTCTTTCAGTAATGAAAACTTAGATTCACACATGTTTTTACCATATGATACTACTTGGGTAAGAAAGCATTGACTTGTTCATCTTTGGGAAACGTGTTCTTGTCAGGAATTGGTTGGGGAGTGCCCCTTTTTAAAGGTTAATGCGCTTTTTGGAAAGTTTTAATACTTTTTTCTGACATTATTCTATGACAAGAGGATAGGTCTAATGAAACATTCCGGGCATCATTAATCAACGTCGCTCGGTGAACTTTGTTAAAGAGGTGGATTCACATGAAAGTTTTCGTCCTGACGAACCTTTTTCCACGTGAGGTGAATTTGGCAAGCGGTTCGGCAGATGGAGTATTCATAACAAGGAGGATCGAACAATGCGTTAAACTCGGCATTGATTATACAGCGGTGCCGGTTTGGTTCAAAGATGGTTGGCTAGACAGCCTTGCAAGACGCTTACTCAGAAAAGAGCAGATTAACCCGGTTAAAGAATTCAACGGGGTTCAGTACTCGCGGGTGGATTGCAAAAGAAAGGCCACCTGGTTGGTGTGGAGATTGATTAGAAAGATAAATCTGATCACTGAAGAGCACATAATAGCAAAGCAAGCCGAAAGTTTTGCACGCTGTGTGGAGTCACGTTTTGACTTATCCAGTTTCGACTTGATCCATGCCCATGGAATGTACACACCACCAGCAGGTTTAATCGCACAGATTCTATCTGAAAAGTATTCAAAACCATACGTTTTGACTGTTCATGGAAGCGATGTTAATATTCTCATGGAGAAAAGAAAGAAGGTCTACTTGGACGTTTTCGAGTCGGCTCAAGCGGTGATTTTTGTCAGCAACGCACTTCTGGAGAAAGCAAGATCTTTTGGTTACTCAGGTAAAAACGCTGTCGTCATTCCAAACGGGTACGATCCACAGATTTTCAGATCGCTCGACAAAGACCAAGTGAGAAGACAGCTTGGAATATACACCGAAGGGTACAAGTACGTTGGGTTCGTGGGAAATTTGATAGAGATAAAGCGAGCTGATAAACTTGTTGAGATATTTGACATGATTAGAAAAGGATATCCAAAAGTTAAGTTTATTGTAGTTGGAGTTGGACATTTGAGGGATAAGATGGAGCAGGAAGCGGAAGATAAAGGGTTGGAGGTTTTGTTCACAGGAAGGTTAGACCAATCTGAGGTAGCGAAATACATGAATGCAATGGATGTTATGGTTTTACCAAGTAGAAATGAAGGCTGGCCATGTGTTGTCTTGGAAGCCCAAGTATGTGGAACATGTGTGGTGGGGAGCAGCAACGGGGGGATTCCAGAAGCGATTGGGTTTCAAGAATACGTGGTTGAAGAAGGACCAGATTTTGAGGAAAGGTTCGCAAAGAAAGTCGTTGAAGTACTACGAAGTGGATATGATAGGCAGAAGATTGTTCAAAGAGCCCAGAAATACACCTGGGAGTACATTGTGAAGATGGAGAAACAGGTCTATGAAGCTGTACTGCAAGAAAAGAAAGAAGAATGTATAACGATAGACTGAAACAAGGTTATACCCTTTCGAAGGAGAGCCATAAATGAGCACGAGAAAATACTTTAAATCTTTTCTTTCCTTTTCAATTGGCACGTGGTTGCGTGCGTTTATTTCTGTTTTCACAACACCAATAATCACTTACTTGATAAATCCTGAAGAATTTGGTAAAAGTGCGATGTATGCAACAGCTTTTGGTGTAATTAACACAACTGTGCTTTTTGGAACCGACCAGGCTTTCGTAAGATTTTTTTATGACTACGAAGAAGACAGGAAAAATGAACTTCTATGGTCGTGTCTTTTGCCTTCTGTTTTTATTGCTACTATTCTCTCGCTGTTTGTCTTAGTTCTGTCGGACAGAATCAGCGTAGTGTTGTATGGTCAGAGATATGATTTTATAAACCTCATGCTCGTTGTAAATATATACCTGTCATTGTTCCAAAGGTACAATCAATTGATAGTAAGGATGTTAAAGAAAGGGATGCTCTATTCTTTGATAGATATAGTTGCCGCCATTTCAACAACAGTTTTTACGATAATCTTTGCACTAATCAGTCGCACATTTTACTCGGTAATTTTGGGAGGATTTGTTGGAACACTGCTTGCACTTTTAGTAGGTATTTCTCAAGGGAAGAGCTATTGGAGGGTAACGAAACCAAGGAAAGAAGAGTTAAAAGAAGTTCTTAAGTATAGCGCTCCATTTGTGCCAACCATGTTGTTGTTTTGGTTGTTTAGTTCAATAGATCGAATAAGCCTAAGGCAATATAGCACATTTGTGCAGATAGGAATTTACAGTGCGGCTTTCAAGGTTGTACAAGTACTAACCTTAGTACAAAGTGGTTTTACCACATTCTGGGTACCAACAGCGTATGAAAGATACTCAAAGGATAATCAGGATACATCATTCTTTGTGAGAGCCAATGAAATGGTAAGTTTTGTTATGTTTTCGGTTGGTTTTCTTCTTTTGGGTTTTAAAGATATATTGTTTTTGTTGTTGGCAAAGTCATATAGAGAAAGTAGTATGGTGTTTCCATTCTTAGCATTCTTGCCAATAATGTATTCTATTTCTGAAACAACGGTAGTGTGGATAAACTTTAAGAAAAAAAGTTATTGGCATATGTTGATAGCGACGGTTTCCGCTTTAACAAACTACATCGGCAATACAGTATTAGTTCCGATTTACGGAGCCAGAGGTGCGGCAATATCAACCGGGATATCGTATATTGTATTTTTCTGGATGAGGACTTTGGTTGCGATGAAGTTGCATCCGGAAGCAGGATACAATTTGAAGAAAGTTACATTGGTAACTGTTTTGATGTCAACTGTTGCGTTAATTGAGACGTTTCAAAACAACGTTGCGGTGAATATGGTTTTGGGAGCATTGGGGATAATAATTACGATAATTGTTTACAAAGAACCTTTTACGTTAGTAAAAAAAGAGTTTTTGGATGTTCTAAAGGCGCGACTTTTGAGGTAATCGTATGAAACCTGAGTTAGACCAGGACTTCTGGAGATATTCTTTTGTAGGCAAGTAGTCCGATTTTGCAAGGTTTTGGTATACCCCATGAATACAAAGACCACAAACAGCTCCTTACCACCCCATCCCAAGCACCCACATCGGGATACAATTTCTAACAGGCAGGTCTATATCGTCTCGGATGACAAAATCTGCCAGTTTTGGGTTTTTGTTTGCTCCTCCGAATTCCAGGTGAATCCCGTTGAAAACTAAATCTGCTTTTGTTTCGTCTTTTTCAGCAAATGGTGTCCCGCGATTTTTCAATGCGAAGACATCCTGCTTCTAAGACATTGTAAATAACAGGGTCAGCGAAGAATATCTTTGAACCTTTGGAGCTTGGCTTTTCAGCCGGTGATTTTAAGTAATTGTAATTAAACCGACTTGCGGCATTGCATAGAGAACTTGGTAGAGTTTTTGTTTGCTCATAGCCCAGTCTTTGCACATGGTCTCGACGTTAATGTTGACTATTGCTTTGACGGTTTTCAGTGAGTTTCCCAGCAAATCATACAAACATTTATGCATTTTCTAGGGAGGTTTTCTCTCAGTAAAATTTCCTTCCTACTGCTGGTTTGTAAATTGCCAGTCTGTAATTTGCCCAGACTTTCGTGATCCTAGATCGTTTTTACATTTCTCTTCTGAGCGATTTTCTTAGTATTTGCAAGTTGTCTTTGCTAGAAACACCTTTCCAAATTTTTAATGTCATTATAGATTTTGCATAATAAAGCTAGAATAACATGATATAATATAATTATCCAGGAGGTGATAGTAATGCATGAAATTGTACAGTCTTCCGCTATTATTTCAAGTAGAGGTCAGGTGCAGATTCCAGCAAAAATACGAAAGGCAATAGGTGCCCAGACGGGAGATTTGGTCATCTTCCGTATGCTTGATGATGGAACTATTCTGATGAAAATAGTGAAAAGGAAAAGACTTTCTGAGTTGTACGGCTCTTTAAAATCAGGTGTGAAGTTTTCAAGTTTGGAAGATGAGACAGAGAACACCAAAAAGATGTGGACGGCTAAGAGGGAAAGTGAGAGGATGAAGAGATGAAAAAATACTGGATTGATGCAAACATCATCCTAAGATACTTGCTCAACGATAACGATGAATTGTCACCAAAAGCAAAGCATGTAATGGATATGGCGGATAAGGGAGAAATTACACTATTAGTATCTGTGATAACCATTGCTGAGGTTGTATGGGTATTAGAATCGTTTTATGAAATTGCAAAATCCCAAATCGCAGATACTTTGTCGGTATTTGTGTCATCAAGAGGTATAGAATGTGAGGAAAGGGACAACGTGCTCTTGGCTCTTGAGGGCTACAAGTCAAGGAACGTGGATTTTATTGACGCATACCTTGCGCAACATGCTCTAAGCTCAGATGCAGATGGAGTAATAACTTTTGACAAGAAACATTTTGCAAGATTAGGCGTGAAAATATTTGAACCAGACGTTTTTCTAAAGTAGCATCGTTTCTGATAGTCAGAAAGCTCACTGGGGACGTCTGATATTGCTGTAGTTCCTACTAGCTGAAGGGCAATCGTTCTTGGTGTGTTTTTATTGGTTGTGTTGGCTTATTGAAATAATTCAATTCACTATAGGGGATATTATTGTAAAAGAAAAAGTTATACACAAACGACAAGTTCTACGAAAATCTCGGATCTTATACTATCTCCCGGAAAAATGGAAAAGAATGATGTGCTGATGATGAAAAAAATCGAGAAGTATTTCGGAAAAACAGATAGTGTTAACTTATAGTGATGAAAGAGTGTAAGTGTGAAAGAATGAGATTGATATTACCATTGTGCGTTTTCCAAAGATTCTTCACTACACAAAAACCTCGAATATGTCTCGCTAAATTCTTCTTATTCTTCAGTCCTCGCTTGAGTCGGAAAAAGTCTTTCAGCAATGAAAACTTGGATTCACACATGTTTTTACCAAATGATACTGCTTGGCCAAGAAAGCATTGAGTTATTCATCTTGGGGGACCTGCTTTTGTCAAGAGTTGGTTGAGGGGTGTCCCCTCTTTAAAGGATAATGCGGTTTTTGGAAAGTTTCAATACTTTTAGTTAACATTATCAAGCACAGGTACTGGGGAGTGAAGTGAAACTTGTCCCAGAAGAATATACGAGCCCGATCTGCCCAGTATGTGGCGACAAGAATCATGCAGATGGTCGGAACTATGAATGCAAGAGTTGCGGATTTAGATATCACAGGGACGGAGTAGGCGCGATAAACATTTTGCAAAGGTATCTTGGAAAAAAATTCCAAGTAGTAGCGGGATTGGCACCCGTCAGAGGAGTGAGGTTTAAACCACACCTCTGTGGCCATGGAGTTAAAAACGCTCCATGGAAGGCAGCCTAAATGAGCAGCTAAGAATCCCACCCCCTTTAGGGAATTGGGAGTGTCAAGTGAATATTGGCTCTTGATAAAAGGACGTCGAGAAGAGGTATTATGTTTCTTTGGTCTACCTTTCTTATGTTCAACAATGCCAGAAATTAGAAAGTTTTTGATCCAAGTTTGAACACTATGCTCATAAACACCTAAGAGAAAAGCAACTGTACTTTTTGGAAGGTGTTCATCCAACAATGTTGTAAATGACCAGTTCCATGCCTGAATTAAAATAGCCGACCAGGGATACCCCGGTCGGTTTTTTGGTATTTTCTGCTTAGTCATCTTCTCCATCAGAGTAAAATAGTTCATTGACTTCTGCCAACTCGTCAGGAGAGACGTAGTCAAAGCGAATGGGTGTGAATGGCAAGTGTGTGCATTTTGGGGGTTTTTTGCCGTACATCATTATAGATACTACTTTGTTTCTTATGTACCAGTTCAAAAACTGCTCTTCATCTCCCCTTCCGTCGGATTCTTTAAGGCCTACCATTAGAACATACCAAATAGTCTGTTCAAGGTCTTCATACGAATAGAGGAATGCTTGTTGATACCCCAAAAGTATGCGGTCCATATGCTAAGGCATGCTTTTATTACTAATTCGTGTATTATCAGGTAAGTGCATAGGGATTTGGCGTGGTAAAAGATATCTTATACTTTGAGGTGCTAAACAGCGTGAAAGGAAGTTGGATGATAAAATATTAAATAGGAAGCTGAACATATCCACAAAGGAGGTAGCTGAACATGGAAGTTACGCATTTTGCATTCTGTGATGAATCGAACTGGAATCAAGGAAGGTTCAGAAGTATTGCAATGGTAAGTGTGCCTGCTAAAGAGTTCCAAGGTATTCAACGGGATTTCAAAGAAATACTAACTACCAATGGAAAGCAAGAATTCAAGTGGAAGAAGATACACGATGCGGTTTATAAGAGAATAGCATATGCTTTTGTGGATAAAGTGCTCTCCTTAGCAACGCAAGAAGAAAAGTTAATAAGAATTGATATTCTAATATGGGATATAAAAGATAGAAGGCACGACATTCCTGGAAGGGACGACGAGTTAAATTTGCAGGTGATGTATTATCATCTTTTCAAGAATGTGATAAGCCAGCGCTGGGACGGTGGTGCCGTCTGGCATCTAATGCCTGACCAGAACACGGTGGTGAACTGGAATCGACTAGAACAGTACTTATTAACATATACAGAAAACAAACAATTAACAAAGGGGCCAATTTCGTTCTTCGAGTTTCTAAAACGGGAATTTTCAATTGCAAGAATAACTCCCGTGGATTCTAAAAATTATCCTCTGGTCCAGGTTGCCGATTTGTTTGCCGGATTGGCCGTGTGTTCTTATACCAATATTTTCATTCTGAGTGTAAAAAGAGAAAAATGGGAGTGAGTTTACTCGAGACAAATGGTTTGAAAACATGGAATCCAAAGAACCCTATCAATTTCTGGTTTTACACTCCCCAGCATGAAAACGATAAAGCACCGACGAGATGAGAAAATGCACTACGTATTAAACTTGTTAATGTTTTGTTAATACATGTTCTTGGTTTGCCTCATACCTTTCGTTTTGTTTATCAAGCTCATAACACAAAATTAGCGAAAAAACAAGTGGCAAAAGCTTGTTTGAAGACAATTCGATTTTCAACTCTAATATATTTCGGAACAGCCTCAGCAAATGTTCATTAGCCACCTAATGGTACGTTGATATTTCGATGCAACTGGTTTGCTGAGCTGTAGTCAATGTAATCACCAGAATAGTTCAGCAGCTTGAGGAAACTCCTGTGTAAAAGTGTTCTGTACGCCATAGATAGCCGCAATAATCTTTCGTATTCATTAGGCGTTTTAGGAGTCCCCCCATGTATTAGAGCGTTTCTTTCTCTTATTGCTTCTTTTTCAGTCTTGCCGATTCTCAGTCCTATGCGTTCCAGAAAGAGTTCAATTTTCTCGCTCATTCCTATACTATTAGCGTTTTGTATCTTGCTAATAATGCGTTCTTTGAAGTCATAGTCTTTTAATTTTTGTTTTAGGGCCTTAAGTTCTGGCTTAATTAATTCTTTCCACTCATCGTTTGGAACGTATGTTTTCAAATCGTTTTTGTTTTGTAAATCGAGGTACCTTTTAGCCAACATTTCCAGTGCAGATTGCATGATTGGAATTTGTAATTCCAGAGGAACTTCCAATGAGTAGAATAGTCTTACCAAAAAGTCGTTTAGTCCGAGCTTGTCACGTAAATTCAGATATTGTAAAGTCAGAACTGAAAATGTCTGTTCAAATTGTAATGGATTCGTAGGAACTGGGATTGGAGGAACAGGCTGTTTTCTGCATTTTGCAACGATATTTTCACCCCAAGGGTTGAGTCCAACAGCTTTTATAGGCCTTGAGTTAAAGTCATACGTTGTGTAACCTACTTTTAGAAGGTGTTTTCCCAAAATAAACCCTGCTATTTCGGAGATCGCTTCTTCTGTCTCTTCCTCAGGTAACCCCCATTCCTTTCGGTATTCAATTGCCAAGTTACGCGACCAATTGGGACCAAATTCCTTGGGTACCAGTGCAACTATGAATTTTGTTTTACCAATGTCAACAAAAAAGAAATCAAAAGCCACAGCTGTATTACCTTGCTCGAGCACTCGTATACTGATCGGTTCTGAGATGCGTCTTTCTAATTTGTACTCGGTTGTCAATACCCTCTGAGTTTTTCTAAAGAAATAGAAATTTTCGTTCCAACCCGGACCGTTCAAGTACCAATACACGATTCTAGATTCATCATTTTCTTTGGCGTTTTGCCAACGTATTTCTATTTCGTTGCAAGTTACGTCAAACCGAAATGGAACGTTGCGGGAACTAAATTCCGTTTCTTTCACTAAGCAACCTTTTGAACTCCATTTCACCAAACTGCTCAAACATGATCCTTCTAAGTCAAATTCTCCATCTGAGCCAATGAGCTGAAAATACTCTGGCACTATGCTATCTGATGAGATCGATAGGATTAGTCTGTACATCTCATCGCGTTCAATCTTAATTTTTTGGTAATGAGTTATGCTGTCTTTGGTCTCTTTTTTACAATCAAAAGCAAGATCAGGAAAAAAGGCTTCCCATTCAAGAAGGTTTTTAATATTCACCCATAAGCACCTCCTACTTGTGAAGTTTGATTTACAGCTGTTCGTCTGGCTGAGTTATGAAATGTGTAAATGACTAAACGGTTACTTCAATATATTCATCCTCTCTAATTTTGTCTTGAATGTGCCAAAGCTTGCATTTGTTGGTTTGACTACTATTCCGATGGCTCTAGCATTTATTACTTATGCAGCACGGAGCGTATAGCATTTTCGTCACAAGCGCCAGCGACAGCAAATACATCTTCTCCAACAAGGAAAAGCACCAACAAGACAGATGTCGGAAAATTCAGCTGTACTGAGGTGAATTTTTGAAATTTCCTTGTACTGACTTTTGAGACTCTTAAGGTTGTTGAGACCGTTGGAAGAAACTGCTACTCCAATTTTCAATTTTCTCATACTCTCGTCCCAGTGAGTCCCGTGGTGTGGAGTAATTAGTACATCGAAGCACGTTCTATTACCTTGAGCAAGTTTATTGACTACTTCTTGTATATCTAAAGAGGAAGCATTTCTATTACCAAGGTCCCCCATGAAAAGTAATTCATCGTCTTTATAAAAAGCCAGGCTAAGGCGGTTAGTAACCTCTCTCATTTTCTTGTCTGCATCGCGCGTAGCCTTTGGGATTGATTTTTGAACATCCTTAATGAAACTAGGTTCGAGTTCAGTTTCGTCTGTTTCTTTACCTGAGTGCTCGAACCGAATTTTTTTCAACTCTTCTGAGGAATAAAACAATTCAACGTTACGATCACTTTGTTCGGGGGATGACGGTGTTAAGTAATTGACTATTTTGCTTTTCCTGAAAAATTCATCAACGTTTTTAAGTAGCGGATCTACTTCAAGTGCTTTTTTTTATGACTCTAAGGCAGATTTGACATCCTTATATATACTCTCATCGTTTTTGACTGTTTTTGGTGGCCAGAGTATGGTTAGGTAGTCGTTCCGAATTTCAATTATGTCTCCTTGTGACAATGGTTTAAACTTAAATTCTTGATTCACAACTTTCTGCATGATTCCAAGAAAGTCAACCGGTACGAAATATTTATGTTGGTAAATAAAGCTGTATTTATAGATCGTAAGTGTTGCGTTTAAGCTTGCAAGAGCTAAAGCAATATCACTGTCTGGCAGTGATGGTTTCCCTTCTGGCGATTCAATATCAGGCACTGCTGGAAAGTAGACAAAGCGTGAGCCATGGTAAGCAATGTCACCGAAGGTTATCCCGTTCTTTGCCATATATATTAGCCCATTATAATGGTCCCAGTGGTAATGGGATTAAATAAAGCTCTCCAATATTTGTCCTTTCTTTAAAACTCTAAGCAGCCCTTTAAAAGGCGTTGTCAGGCTATTCAGTGAACCACAATCGATTACAATAAGAAATTCGTCGCAAGAGGTTCTGATACCAACGCAAAGTCTGTGATCGACATCCGCCACCTTCACGCACTGCATTCTTATCCCACCTTTCGCGTTTTGAACGGTTTAGGTGTTACAAGATTAAAAAGTTCAAAAAAACTCGCAGTTAATTAAAAGTGAAAACAGCTCTTGTGGTAATTTTGCCATGGCGTTTATTTCAGAGTTATGGTACAGCAAATGTCAAGCTATACATAGGCCAAATGATATGTCTTTACTAAAGCGATATTAAACTTACATTAGTTTATCAGAGCTCTACTTATTTTTGTTATTAAGAGTTGAGGGCTTTTATTAGAAATTCTTTTATATCTTCCAGTTTTTTCAACATCTCCGTACGTTTTTTGAGTTTTTCTGGATCCTCCTCATCTTTCCAAATGCTGTAAAGTGCGTATAGCACGTTAAGAGGCTTTCTGTGACTATCTTTTGGTTTTTCGATTCCTAAGAAGTTTTCTAAGTCTATCTCAAAGTAGTAGATGCCTTTAGTAAGCTCAGTGAGGTTGTGAGATATAAATTCGTTAACAACTCTGTGACGGTTTTTGTTTGAGTCTTTGTCGATAATTACCGAATGTGGGATTCCAAGTTTGGTTAATAGGTTGACATACTTGTTGATGTTGTATTTTCCGAGGCAGTCAAGAAAGTATATACCTTTGTCCTTCAAGTCACTCCATTCATTATTTAACAAGAAGCTGAACAGTGCCTTTTCGGAAGCCCCTTCGCACAGTACGACGTGGTTTGAGAAAAAAATCGTTGCCCTTTCTTTGTCGATCCATAGGAAGTACTTAATGGATTCTTGTTCAATTTTCTCTTCTTCAGGAGGTTCATCTTTGAGTATCTTATTTATTTCGTCGCGTGTGCTTTTATCGCACTCTTGACTATTTGCAAAATCTTTCAGATAGTTAATTAGCTCTGTATTTTCTTGGAGGAGTGCTTTAATATCTTCCGAGTTAAGCTGATAAACCTTAGTAGTGCCATTCACCCGGTTTACCCTGCACAATCCTTCTAAATCAAGCAGATTTGGCGAGACAAAAGCTGGCGAATGGGTAGTAACTACCACTTGTATATTGTCCTGTTTTGCCAGTTCTCTGAGTTTCCCATTTAAAAACTCCTGTTGAGTTGGGTGGAGGTACACTTCGGGTTCTTCAAACAGCAAAAGGGTGAAGTCTGGATTGAATTCCTTTCGAGCAGATTTCTTTTTGGTGCTTTGCTTCTTTCTAAAGTCAGCGGCGAGTTTAATTAGCGTAAAGATTAGGTATCTTTGAACTCCCTGACCGCAATTGTTAATGTCGATGGTATCAGCGAGATTTTCATCTTTGATGTACGACTTCGTCAAGTTCTTTATTATTAGCTCCTCGGAAAGTGGCAGTATCTCAAGCCCAAACTCAAGATTCCAAGGTTTTAAAGCTTCGTTTACGTTTTTCATGAGAGCATTGATTGATAGTTCGGAATCTATATCACTTGACTGTAGGTCATTGGAGAGTTTTTCAAGTGCCTCCTTTGCTTTCTGATACGCTTTGCTACTTTCGAAGGTGCTAGCTGCAACAAGTTCAAGAAGGTCCCTAAAAGGGGATCGACCCGAGAGCTTTAGTGTTTCATTACTTGTGCTGACATCTGGTATGTAAACTAACTTGCCTATTTTTTGTTGCCCAACGTTTTTGGCACCGTAGAAAGGTGTTTCTGACAGTTCTCCATTTGATTTATAAGCATATATACCACCGAGTTTATCTTTGTCTTCTGTATAAAACCACTTTCTAATTTTCAACGTGTTATTGGGTCCCTGATATTCTTTTGGTAACGATTTAAATTCTTCGTCCGTCAAATGATAGAGCACTTCAATCCAGCTTTCTTGAAAGTTTGTATTCTCCGATTTGTGGAGCTTTGGTAGGTCCCGTTCTTTTTCAAAAGCAAGATCCCCATACAAAACTCGAAGGGCAGACATAATGTTTGTCTTCCCAGTGTTGTTTGGACCCATCAGTACGCTGTAATCCTTCATATGAAGGGTAACATCCGTGATTGAACGGAAGTTGTGAATAGTAACTTCTTTGATTTTCATACCCCTTCCCCCCTTCTAAAGAGTGAATTTTTTTCGCCAGAAATAAACAACAGTCAACAACATAAATTTTTCATGCTTAGCGCAAGCTAAAATGATGCCGTTATGTTGTCTTTTGACCGGGTAGTGGTGTGAATCACTTTATTATTATTGTATCACAACATTAACAAAAAACATTGTGAAATTTTCTGCCAATCCTTAAGCTAAATGAAGTAAAGGCACGCAAGATTATATCTTTATTAACTAACTATTGCACATAAGCCAGAAGCAATTCATTATGACGTTTATTTCTCTTGGACTACAAAATTGCATACACAAACTTAAACTTATGTCAGTTAAAATCGCTACCTGTGTTATTTTATATATGGTAAGCTTAAAAGAATTTCAGAGACACCTGCAATAATCTTGAAGAGTTTGGGGATGAGAACGGTATACACAGGAAGGAGGTGAGTTAGTATGAAAGGATATTCAAAAGACATCTTCTGGTAGATTGCTTTGTTAGCACTTCTTTTTGGTAGCATACTTATCGATGCCATTTTATCGGATGATTAGAACGACGGTACGTCGGACCTTCGAGTTAAATTATTCAAAGAACTTGTTCGCTCTTTGATTAAACTATGCCTCAAGAAGTTGTACAATGTGCTTAAGGAACGAGTAGGTGAACCAGACTCGAAAGTCTTGAGAAAAATGGCTGAACTAGTTGAAAAAGTTATTTTCTGAAAGAATGAACAGGCAACAGCGTCACAGGTACACCGAATATTATTTTTCGCGAAGGTTGAACTACGTACAAAGCAGTCTCATCGTTGAATTTTGACAGTAGGCGCCCTACGACCTTCTGAAATGCTGTTGTTGTATCGAGAAGGCACCTTTTTACCGCATCGGGTTGGAAGGTACCGTGCAGCAACCTCTTCCAATGCTGGTAGTTCTACCACGAAAGGAAATATGCTCGAAGCGCAGATTTTGACCTTTTTAACTATGACCTTGTCAGGGATTTGAACTACCATCCGGAACCAAGAATCCAAGACCGACTGTTGAATATTTTGCACGAGGCCAGGCACCCGCCTGGCTTTTTGAATTATTCAATCAACATCACTATCGGAGTAGAATAGTTCGTTGACTTCCGCAAGTTCGTCTGGAGAAACGTAGTCGAAGCGAATGGGTGTAAATGGCAAATGTGTGCATTTTGGTGGTTTTTTGCCGTTTATCGTGATTGATACTACTTTGTTCCTTGTGTACCAATTCAAGAACTGTTCTTCATCTCCCTTCCATCGAATTCTTGCAAGCCCACCATTAGGATATACCAAATAGTCTGCTTGAAATCTTCGTATAAACAAAGGAATGCTTTGTTGATACACCTAAAGTATGATCTTCTTATGAAATCTCTTCTGTGGCGGATAACATTTGCAGGCAACCTCGACAGGAAACATTACGGCGATTCTAAAGCCCCACCTTTAGGTTTATCGTCCAGCTTATTGCAGTAAAAATTTACAAAACTGCTATTTTTTATTAACATCACACATGGTAAAATAAAAGTAACTTTCTTTTTTCATGAGACTAAAAAGCATTTATCT
Source organism: Fervidobacterium islandicum (assembly GCF_000767275.3). Lineage (NCBI taxonomy): Bacteria > Thermotogati > Thermotogota > Thermotogae > Thermotogales > Fervidobacteriaceae > Fervidobacterium > Fervidobacterium islandicum. Next base: position 144,714 of record NZ_CP014334.2, read on the forward strand.
AATTCACTTAACACACAAACATTCATTTGGTTAGACCAGACATTTAAACCAACGTGAGTTTGGAAGAAAGATTGTAAAAGTAACTCTGCTGTGAAGGAACGGGAAAAATCTCAAAAAGACACGTGTAATGGTTACGAACTCCTGAACGAAAACAACGCACCCAATGTTATTACCGCTTTGCTAGAGTACCATCCCCAGTATTGATAAGCTGCATGCGTGATTTAGCAGGTTCTTGATCATCTCAGCGCCTATTTGAGTTTCTGTAATTCTCTTAGTAATCAAGAGTTTTAGCAATATGAAAACCAAGCATTCGTAATGGGAAGAAAAAATCCTTAGGCTTTTGGAATCTAGAAACGAAGGAATGTACTTATAGGCTTGGAGAAGCTACCGGCGATTACTAAGCCCCGCCAATCACCTTCACAAACTTGATAATAAAGTTATATTCAGTGGATGGCTTTTTCTCTTGCAAATTCTGTAACTCATCTACGGTCGGGTTGCGTTATAAATGGCCTCTCCTAGGGAATGCCCCTTTAAAAATTCTGCAATGCTTTTAATTGACAGAAACAAAAGTTTGATGGAAAAGGGTACGTTTCTTAGGAAATAATATGGACTTCGGAAATTTTTAATACTTTTAGTTAACAGCATCAATCACTTAAAAGGGGTATCAAGGATGATTAGACTAAAAAGTATTTTTATCAAAAACTATAGGTCTATAGGTTCCGAAGGAATTACTATTGAATTTCCAGAAAACCAACCCGTTGTAATAATTGGGGAAAACAACTCTGGGAAAACGAATATATTACGTGCCGTAGATGTTCTATTCGGAGAGTGGAATCCGAAATATAAAGAGTTTGAGGCTTGGGATTTTTTTAACAGAAGTGAAGAGAACATAATTGAGCTTAAGGCAGAAATAGAGCAATTCGATGGTATGTTACGTGAATCTTCATCAACTCTCAAGCGCTTGGAACTAAAAGTTGAGAAGGGGAAACAAAATGTCTTAACTATCATCAACGAAGACGGAAGTAACGATGAGCGTCAAGCGAATTACGTTCGAGAACAAATCGCTTCGATTTTTATTATGTCTGAGCGCAACTTAGCGTATCAATTGAGTTACGCAAACAAGTATACATTACTATCCAGAGTTACTAAAAGATTTCACGAGAGCCTTGTTGAAAATAAAGAAAGAGTTGAAGCGCTAAAACATTATTACGAGAGCATTATAGATGTGTTTAATGAAGTAGAGGAATTCAAAGAATTTAAGAAAATGATAAGTGGAAGTATGAATAATTTTCTTTCAAACATGTCTTACGCACTTGGGATAGATTTTTCTGCGTACGACCCTAGCAATTATTATAAGAATTTACGGCTAGTTCCCGTTGAGAACAATGTTGTTCGTGAACTTGAGGAACTTGGTACGGGGCAACAGCAAATACTGGCTATTTCTTTGGCATATGCATATGCAAAAGCTTTCAAAAGCGATTCAAGCCTGATTCTAATTATAGACGAACCCGAGAGTCATTTACATCCTATGGCTCAGAAATATGTGGCGAAGGTTCTTTACGAAATGGCAAAAAATGGCTTGCAGGTTATTATTTCAACACATAGCCCATATTTTGTTGACTTAGAATATTTAGAGGGAATTAACGTTGTTAGAAGAGAAAATGGTTCTACCAGAGTGAAACAGATAAGGCGTGAAGGATTAGCTAGATATTGCCAAGAACATGGAGCTACTAAAGCGAGTCCTGACAAGATAGTACCATTCTATGCAAAAAGCGCTACTCCAAGCATTCTTCGGGGGTTATTTTCCAAGAAAGTGGTCTTGGTGGAAGGACCTTCGGAAGAACTTGCATTGCCAATTTATCTAGAAAAGGTTGGGCTAGATTTGGTCAAGGAAGGAATCGATGTGATCAGTGTTGGAGGCAAGGGTGAAATACCAAAGTGGTGGCGTTTCTTTACTGTATTTGATATTCCCTGCTATGTTTGTTTCGATAATGATTCTAGTAAAGACAACGGTAGGAAGAAAACAACCGACATTTTGAATACAATAGGAATGGCTGAGAAAAACTTCTACAACGATTTTATTGAAGATAACTGGGTTATAACTGCATCTTGTTGTGTGTTTGAGAAAGATTTTGAGGACTCTCTTAGGAAGCATTTTAAAGAATATACTATGTTGGAGGAGAATGTAAGGAACCAACTTGGAGACTCGAAACCGCTTGTTGCAAGAGAGGTTGCATTGGCGCTTTGCACAAGCCACTTCAGGGAAGATGATGAAGGTTGGCAAAAATTTAGAAAACTTAAGGATGTTCTACTGAAATTACGAAGATAGTAGAAGGATTAAATAACAGCGTTAACCTTCCCTTAGTTCTGCCAGTGAAGTTCTATGAACCACAGTTTAAGCCTGTAATAGGGTGAAGCTTAAGCGTTTTCATGAAAAGTCCTTATGCCTATTGAGAGATTTTACATTAAAATCAACGCAAACTTCCCGAATCCCTTCCACAAAAATTCACGGTTTAACATACACACACCACCCACGGTCTATTGTTGTTTGGATCTTATTGAAAATCCTTTTAGATTTGGCCGTGAACGGTTCTTTTGTTTTTTGATTTTGAATTAGCTTTGCAGTAAAATAGAAGTTAAAAGTTGGTTGTTAATTTTTGGTAGGTAAGGGTGATGGTTGTATGGCGTATTATTCTGGAAATTTGAAATTGATTGTAGACTGGCGTGATGATGTTTTGATGGATTTTGTTGATGATTTGACCTTAGAGCAGATTGAAGGCGAACTGCTCTGGGAGGAAGCCTGGCATTCTTGCGCACTTGATGGTGTTATTGTGCCACGTGAGGAGTTGGATGCGGTTAAAGAAATCGCTGCTAAGAGGTTGGAGTATTCAGAAAAGATAATCGAGAAGATGTTGAAAGGCAAGATTAGTGAGAAAAAGCTGTCTGATGTTTTGAGTTACTCGTTTGATGATATAAAACCGAGCTGGGCGGAAGTGATAAGGTACTACGAAGTTGCCATGGCGATGTATGGTATGGCACTGGAGATGCGCGAAAACGTGTTGTTTTTACTTCCAAAACTGCCAAGGTTGATTCACAGAAGTCTGTTCTATGGTATCCCTGGGAAGGAGAAGAGTGGGGAGTACAGAAAGACATCAAGTATCGAAGATGCCGGTGTGCCATCTTTGCTGAAAGAACTCGCCCCAAAGGATAATATCGAAGAGTTCATGAAAATTTGGTCTGAATTTACGAGACTTTTGTTTGTGCAAAGGTGGAATTATACATTGGATAATGTTGAGTACTCTCACGCATTGTTCATGAGCATCCTACCTTTCGAGTACGGAAATGGTCGAGTTGGTCGGATTATCATGAACATGCTTCTTTTGATGGCTAAGTACGGGAACGCAATTATTTCATCCGATGAAGAGGAAAAGAAGATGTACTTCAGAGGACTTGAGAGAGGAGCAAAGGTATTCCACGAACAGTTTGTATCAGGCCAGACACTTCCAATGCAATTGGCAATTCTATACCAAATGCGAAGAAGTAGCGATTTGATAAAAAGCATTGTGTACGGTTTGGCTGATTCGTATGATATTTTGCTAACTTATTATCTGAAGGACAAGCTTGTCCCATTGAGCGAGTTTGTTAAGCAGAGTGGGAAGAAGCTTTCTGAAGTTCAGCGGTTGGTGCGAAGTAGAAAGCTGATTCGCAAAAAGATAGACGGAGAATGGTATGTATATTCTGAAATTGCACCAAAATCACTCGAAGAATTTCTTGGCTCTGGTAGGATGAATACCGTTGAGAAAGAATCCAAGCAAAATGATGGGGCAAAAAAGAAGAACAAGAAATAGTTTTTAATTCATTTGCAGGTTCAGGATTATACCATTCAAAGCTGTACGAAAGAAGAAGTGATTAAAAGTGGGCCGGCAAGATTACTTGGTACAAAATTTGACCTATCGAAAGTTCAATTTTTTATTTTTTTGACCTATTGGTAGGTCAAGATTTGGCTGTTGCATTAGCTTACCAAAATGATGCGTCATGATGCATCATTGATGCGTCAACATATCTCTGTGATGCATCAATTTTATACCATGATGCATCAGTTCTGAAGTAATGCCAAGCTGTAAGTATCTAAAACTTGTGGATTTCGAAAACACTGCTGAAATTAAAAACGCCAGGCAGCTGCCTGGCGTTTTTTCAATCATTTACTCATCCTCACCATCTGAATAGAATAGTTCATTAACCTCCGCAGGCTCATCTGGGGAAACGTAGTCGAAGCGAATTGGTGTAAACGGTAAGTGCGTGCATTTGGGTGGCTTTTTGCCGTACATCATTATAGATACCACTTTGTTTCTTATGTACCAATTCAAAAACTGCTCTTCATCTCTCCTTCCGTCGAATTCTTGCGAGGCTGCTATAGGGATGTATCAAGTGGTTTGTTCATTTGATTGTTAATGCCCAAAAAATGCCATCCTTTCGGTAAGCTGTGCCTTTATTATTAATTGGTGTATTAGCATTTAAGTACGCAGAGATTTTGCGCCGTAAAAGGTAACTGATACTTGGGAGGAATAAACAGCACGAAATGAATAGAGTGATAAAATATTAAATAGGGTGCTATCAACGTATCTTCGAAGGAAGTGATATAGATGTCACAAGAGTGGCTACTTCCTGAGGAATTTACAGATAATGACTTTGAGGACTATGTTTCAGCATTATTACAAGTATCAGGAATGTTTGTAGAACGAAATGTTAAAATGGACAACACTCTCGAACTCGACGTAATAGTAACCGAGCTTTCTCAAAATGAGTCGCCAAGTACAACTATTGTCGAAGTTAAATCCGGCGACTGGGGCTTGGAAGATGTGTTCAAGCTCAAAGGCTGGATGGACTTTATCGGGGTAAATAAAGGGCTTTTTATCTACAGCACACGAAGAAAAAAGGAAATAAGCGAGGAAGTCAAAAGAAGATTTATGGAACTTGGGGTCCAACTGAGGTGTTTACCGCAAACTTTGAGTGAATTCGAAAAAGCTATCCAAATCCTATGTAATGAAGAACATGTTACTGTAGACGAAAAGGATGTCAAAATTTGGATGATTACACAACGAATTGAAAGAAAGTTGATGAACTTCTTAAGTTCCTTAAGAAAACATCCAGGAAAGAAATCCTCTCTACTCGAAAACTTTAAGGCAATATCTTCCAATACTAATGAGCATGCTGAACTTCTACATGAATACTATCGTATGATAAAGGACAAAGTGTTTTTCCTAAACGAGAATTTTGAAAAGCTGAAGGAACTTTACAGGGAATGTCAGAAAGGGAAGTATAGAGTTTCTGAACAGTGCGTAAGCGATCATTCAAAAAATCAAAGTGAAAAGACAGGAGGGATTCCAGAGGAGCTTTTTGAGCGCACTTTTTACGATTGCGAATTCAATATACTTCAGATTTCCACGTATATAGAACATATGGCAAGGTTATCTATACTGAAGACTGCTGTCGGGCTAATGTTATGTAAAAACTGGAAAGACTCATATGAGGATGATGAATCGATACCAAAATCATTCTACGGTGGCTTGTGTACGCTTGAGAACGAAAGTTATTCTTTCCTCTATCCTGTTTTTTGGCAATGGTTCTTGCTAGTTTTTGGTGGTTTTATCTTGCGAGACCGTGAGAATGAGGAGTTTGAGATATTATCCAAAAAAACAAAGGTGCCAGTTGAGGAGATACGAAAAGCTTTAGAAGTGTACGACAGGTTTTTTCCAAAGTTTTACGGTTCAGAACCAAAACCGTGGTTTGTGGACTTGTCAAATGAACTAAAATTGGTCTCTTTGTTTTCATGTGTGTTTCAAGGTGTTGGAGTTTATTATCGAACTCTTTTGTATGGAAAGCCTGGTGATGTTAAGAGTCTTGGGATTTCTGATCGGCGCACGTTGGACTACTTAGAGAAGTGTTATCATCTTGCTGAGACTGTATTTAACTCAAAAGATTGAATCATGCACTAACGAGATACAGCTCTAGAAAGAACCATCTTTTGTTTCTTTCCACCAAAAAGTCACCTGGAAGTCAAGATTGGTAGGACGGAGCGTGGACAAGCTAATCAGTGATTAAGGCTTATATGTTAACTAAGTGAGTTAAAATGGAAACTGAAAAAGTTTTCCTCGTAAATGCCGTTGTTTATGTTTTGTACGCAAGCAAATCCTACCTTGATTCGTCCAAGAAGATAGAATCCCAGATAGCTATGATACTTAAGTCGTTCAGTGTAAACGTCTTCTCCTTCATCCAATTTGCCTTTTTTCGAAATGTACGATACATTGTACAAACCGAACCTGTTTGTCCGATTGGAAGCGAAGTTTATTTTATTTTTTCCTACCTGGTAGCATACTTTTTTGCACACTGCTCTCAGCTTTGGTTAACTGTTCCCGCTTCTTTCAGGCAGGTGTGATGAGGTTAAACGGGAGCAATCTCGGGATATACGTACCATTTTCCATCTATCTTTTTGCGAATTAGTTTTCTGGTGTTGAGCAAGTAGTTTACTTCGGACGGTTTTTTTCCGATTTGTTTTGCGAATTCGCTTAGTGGAATGAGTTTGGCGCTCAAATATTTTGTGAGCAAGATATCGTACGAATCCATCAAACCGTATGCGATTGCTTTTGTAAGATGCCCGGTACGTTGTGCTTTGTATACGATTTCAAGTATCTTCAGTTCCGGTGGACCAAATTCCAAATTCGGTGTTAGTATGAGTGTAGCTATTTCAATTCCTTTTAGGTATGTTTCTTTGTCCTTCCCTTGGGATGGGATGATTGCGTTTAGGTAGGATGCAAGCATTAGTAGAATGTTCAGAATGATTCGACTGACTCGACCATTCCCATATTCAAAAGGTAGGATACTCATGAACAATGCGTGGGAATGTTCCGCAGCGTTAAACATGACCTCGTCAGTTAATCTTCTTTTTTTCAGCAAGAACAATGTGTATTCGGCCCAGAGCTCCATGAGTTTTTCGATGTTGTCTTCGGGAGCATATTTTACGAGCAGAGGTGTAATACCAAGGTCTTTGCTGAGTACTTTCTTGTTGTTTGGTTTTCTGTACTCTCCGGCTCTGTTCTTTTCCGGAATGCCGTAGAACAAGCTTGCGTGGATTATTTTTGGTAACAAATGAATTTGTTGGAGTATATTCATGTCTTCTTGCAATGCCAAGGCATACATTGAGGAAGCCACTTCAAAATATCTGATTAGCTCAGCCCAGCTCGGCTTTATTCTGTCAAATGAATAGCTGAGAACTTTTGAGAGTTCTTTTTGACTGAGCCTCCCTTGCAAGAATTCTTCAATAACTTTATCAGAAAGCACGGCTCGTTGTTCAGCTATTTGCTTGATTTGTTCTATTTCCTCTCGTGGTACGATAACACCATCGAGTGCACAAGAGTGCCAAGCTTCTTCCCAGAGCAATTGGTCGGTAATATCGTCTAATGGTAAGTCTCCGACAACGTCATCGAGCATAAATTCACGCCAGTTGGTTCTTGAAAGCAGGTTTCGAGGATTGTAGGACATGCCATTTCATCTCCTTTCCAGAGAGTTAATTGACACTCCCAGTCCCCTAAAGGGGATGGGATTCTTAGTAGCTCAAGGCTACCTTCCATGGAGCTGTTTTGACTCCATGGCTACAAAGGTGTGGCTTAAATCTCACACCTTTGACGGGTGCCAACCCCGCTACTACTTGGCCACCGCCAAGATACCTTTTGTATATGTTTATCGCTCCTACTCCGTCCCTGTGGTACTCAAATCCACACTTTGCACACTTGTACCTGCGACCTTCTGAGTGATTTTGTTGTCCGCACACCGGACACGTTCTGCTTGTACAACTTTCTGAAATTTGCTCAACTTTTATTCCGTGCACCTGCGCTTTGTACATTATTAGGTTTGTTATTCGTCTAAAGCACCACTGATGCACTTTTTGCATTGCGTTGTCGTTGCCTTCTACTCTTTCTCGAATGTTTGTGACATCCCCTATCACGATGGTGCTTATTGCTTTTTGATAACACATCCCCACAAATTGGCTCGTGATTTTGTGTAGTATATCGTTCAGCTGGTTGCTTAGTTTTCTCAACAGTTTGTTTTTTGCTCTTAGAAGCTTTCTGTACCTTCTTGAGTCTTTTTTGCATTTGCTGATTGCTGACTGGAGTTTTGCCAGTTCTTTGTTCCTGTAGCGAAGCACCTGGTTCAGTGCACCACCATGATATGAAACGACTTCTTGACCATCAAAGAAGGTGATGGGACGGAGTATGCCCAAATCTACCGCTGCAAGCTTTGTGCTTTTTTCTTTGCGCTCTTCAATCTTCACCTCTATTCCAAGGTGAAGATAGTATTTGCCTGCTTCATGCACCAACTTAGCTTGTCTAATCTTTGCAGCAGATGGCAGACTTGTTTGAATCTCAAAAGGCTCTCTGTCTTTGCCTAAGGATAGCCTCAATCTACCATCGGGCAGAAGTTTGATTGCACTATCTTTCCAAATGAAGGGCATGAACTTTTTTGTTTTGTACGGTGGTTTTGCATCAGGATTGGACTTAAGGGCTTTAAAATAACCATCGAGGGCTTGGAAGTAGAGTTGGACGAACGCTTGCTTTGAGTGAGTGTGAATATTGATGCTGGAAGCCCAACGAAGGATGAACTTCTGTGCGCTATTTTCAGAAAGCCAGAAGTCTTTCTTTTGTTTGATTTTCCTGACAAGAGAAAGAGTTTTGTTGTAGATTCTTGCTGCAGTTTGGTTAAGTTCGTTGCACATAGTATACAATTCAGCTGGAACAGGAACTTTGTAGGTTCGGATTATATATTTTGGCATGTGCGCTGGCTCACCTCCTTTCTTAACAATTATACTAGAGTTCTTGAACAAAACTTGCAAGCCCTTACTACTCCCCTAAAGGAGAGTAGCTTGCGGGCTTGTTAATGTACTGTCAATCTCAAAACAAGTGAAGGTTTTGAGTACGTGGGATCAGTAGATTTTAAAAGCACTGGAAATTATACATTTTCACCACCCCATTCCGAGTGTCCACATGGGAATGGCATTTCTCACCGGCAGGTCTATATCGTCCCTTATCGCATAATGTGCCTGCTTTCTTTTCTTGTTAGCCCCTCCTATTTCTATGGTTATGTTGTTGTATACGTAGTCACCTTTTGTTTCATCTTTTTGAGCCAATAGTGTCCCTCTATCTTTTAGTGCAAAGACGACAAATGCTTCACGGAAGTTGCCGATTTCTCCATCCAATGCGCTGTAGATAACTGGGTCTGAGAAGAATATTTTCGCACCTTTTGAGTATGGGCTTTCGATGAGAGATTTTTGAACGATGGTTACGAGCCCGACTTGGCCCATGGCATTTAGAAGTTGATAGAGCTTTTCTTTGCTCAGTCTCCATTCTTTGCACATGCTTTCTACGTTTATTGTCGGTATTTTCGAGTATGCCAAATAGCTAACGATGGCGTTCATGACTCCGAAATGGTTCTCACTTAGTGTACCAACGATGTGAGGGATATCGTAGTAGATGGATTTTTGGATGATGTTCATGATGCGGTCTTTGAAGTTTGGTTCAGTGTAGAATGGTCTTGTGCCGTGGTCTTTATAGGATTTGAAGTATTTCATCACGTCGACCTCTCGGAGTATTTTCATCGATATATCCGATAGTTCGCTACTGAACGGGTCGGTAATAACAGGCAGTATTTTTCCTGTCTCAAAGTGTATGAACTCTCGTAAAGACATGAGGGGAAGTGAGATGATAACGAATCTTCGCGAGAGTTCCGCGATGCTTTTGTGCAGCATTATCGAACTACTATCACTAATCCATATTTTTTTGTTCGGAAATGAATCGTAAAGACTTTTGAGTTGGATTCCCCAATCTTTTAGAAAATGTATTTCATCGATGATTATTCCATCGTAGGATGAAAGGATATGTTGGCTCAGCTCGTAGAACGGGACAACACCAACAAGCGGGTCGTCTGCGGATATGTAGAACATGTTTTCTTCCTGCGCGATTGAGAGCAGGAATGTCGTTTTTCCACTACCACGAGGTCCACATAATAATATTCCTCTGCTTACGAAGCGCTTTTTCAATTCCTCAAAGTACAATCTTCGCTTTGCTGGAAGAAAAGATATAGACCTTTTCATTCTCAATTCAAGTAGTTCCAGCACATTCTCGATGTTCATGACCTACACCTCCAAGTGTTGTGCAAGTTTCAGAACTATTATACATCATTTTCGTTCTTTTTCAAAACGAAAAATGCAAAAAATTTAGAAACCGTTCTCTAACAGAACGATTTTGTTTGAAATTCGTTCTCTATGGAAACGAATCGGTAGAACGATTTGGAGCTTATGCTTACAAGATTAAGGATAGATAGTGTCTGAGCGTGTTCACTCTTCAGGTTCTTCTTCCAGCTCTTCTTCGTATCAGGATACTGCTTTGGTGGCTTGCCGAAGATTTCAAGGATTGCAGGGGATTTCTTGTTCGGTTCTGGTTCGGTGATTTTCTTTAGTTCCACAATGAACTGCCACTCATCGCCGTAGTCAAATAGGAATAGCATTTTTTGGCGGGGTCATGTGAAAACTTGGCAGACTTTGACTTTTTTTACACCTTTCTTTGTCGGTAGGTTCTTGATTATACGCTCCACTAATTTGTACTTCTCGGGTGGCAGGTCTGAGAATAATTTTTTAAGGTCCACTATGCCTTCATCACCTTCCAAGTCTGTTTTGAGTTCGTATCGTACTTTTGAGTTGATCCAGTTTTTTGTGTTGTCAAAAAAGTCGAAGAGATGGTCGAAATCAAATTCGAAAGCGTCGATGATCGTTAATCCCGGTCGATAGGGTGTGGTTTTGCCCAGAACTGCGATGACTGGGTACGGTGGCTCATCAACTTCTTCCAAGAATGGCGCACGTATCCAAGATTTTGCGAGGGTGACTCTGAAGATGTAGAGATTGTTGTTTAATTGAGAGCTGCTGAGAGTTTTTTCGTTTTTGCCTTTCGTGCGTTCAAACTTTCTTTTTTCTTGCTTGTACACTCATTATTTTAACAAATTTTGGCTTTAGAATTTTTGAATCAAAGCTGTTGAAAGCGGAAGATTTGTGGTATAATATTTTTGGGACCACCCTTGACCTCTCGTTTGTTTGGATTATTTGAAAATCCTTTTGAATTGGGGCGTGGGTGGTCCCTTTGTTTTATATTTAAAAACAGTCTTGAGACATCACTAAGTTAGATGTGAACTGGAAAAGTGAGAAGAAATAGTCAAAGCAGTAGTTGTGTGTGGTGAGATTAAAGCGACAGATGAGGCCAAGAACTTTGCAAAAAAACACATAAATTGTAAGCGACAGAAAATAAAGTACATTTTCAAAGGCTCTTGCTAATCGTGAGTACGACTTTGTGATAAAATAAAGATAGCTGTGATTGAACAATGTTCTGTCTTTTCGTATTACACTAAAGTTATTAACAAATTTCACAGGTGTAACTACTTGTCCAGATATCGCTTTTTAACTTCAAACAGGACAAAGGGATGCTGTTCGAAAATTATTTAGATAAAGAAACTTTGGTTCAGATGTATACAGCCTCTCGAAAAAAGTGGACAAAATACGGAGGTTACAATATGAATAACATGTTAACAAGGCTAGTAGAGTGCAGAAGAAGTGTTTTTAAACCTATCTTTGTTGAAATAACAAATAAAGAATGGTTATATATGCTTAAGGAAGAAACAAGGAATTCCCTGATGATTGAGGGCATTTTTGTGGATGAGGATGAATTAGACAGAGCTTTGAATACAAACTACAAGTCGGCAAGTGAAGTGGTGAATTATTTTAAAACGGCAAGATTTTTCTACAATCTAGCTTTTGAGTATTCCAAGACGCAGGAAAAGTTGTTGACTGTTGCTTTAGTGAGAACATGCCACAGAATGTTGTTTGATGGTTTAATCCAGAATGAAAGCCGACTTGGGAATTTTAGATATGGACCAATAAAGATAACCGGTGCGAAAATTAAACCACCAGAATACGATATTGCAGACTGGGTTAAGTTGTGGATCAGATATGTAGAATATGCCTATCAAAAACACCCGGTTCACGAAGCTACCGCAAGAACTCATGTGTTGTTTGAAAGCATCCATCCTTTCGAGGATGGTAACGGCAGGATAGGGAGAATTTTGACGAATACTATTTTGATCTACTATGGATATTTGAATATAGTAGTTAAAGGTATGGATGACAGTGAGCGTATGGAATATATTAAGGCGTTGGAAAGTGCGGAAAAAGGGATTAGAAAGTTGTTCCGAGAGTCAGCAAACGATCAAACGCCAGAGAAGATAGATGCAATGTTCTCAACGGAGGATACAAAACCACTTGCAAGAATGATAGCGTACAGTTTAATCGAGGCTTTTGATAGGGAAATTTGTTCTGCTAATAGGGATAAATTGGTTAAAGTCGACGAATTTGCAAATCAGATTGGAAAGAGTGCGGATGCAGTGAGAAAGATGATAGAACGTAAGCAATTAATTGCGATAAAGCCAGAGGGTAGGTGGTTGGTGTATCCACAACTTTTGAGTGATTGTACAATAGAATGATAAGTATTTAACCTTGTGGATTTTAAAAACACCGAAGATTGGAAAAACGAAAAACGCCAGGCGCCTGCCTGGCTTTTTCAGTCGTTCAATCATCCTCACCATCTGAATAGAATAGTTCATTTAATTCTGCAAGCTCATCTGGGGAAACGTAGTCGAAGCGAATGGGTGTGAATGGCAAATGTGTGCACTTTGGTGGTTTTTTGCCGTACATCATTATAGATACTACTTTGTTTCTTATGTACCAATTCAAAAACTGCTCTTCATCTCCCCTTCCGTCGAATTCTTTAAGGCCTACCATTAGAATATACCAAATAGTCTGTTCGAGGTCTTCATACGAATAGAGGAATGCCTTGTTGATACCCCAAAAGTATGCCGTCCATCTGCGCACGAGGTGCTTGTAGCTTAGCACTTTTTCGTGCCATTTGCGGATGTCTTCTGATTTTGCGGCTGGTTGTTGGTCTTGCTCTTCTTGCCCGAATTGTTCTTCAAACGGATTTTGTTTACCTTGTTGCATTGGATTAACCTCCTTGCAGATGAGTTTTGAGGATGGTTACCAGTGGGGGGTGTATACATACGTATACATATAATACCAAAATTTTCTCCCCTATGTCAAGGGGAGAGTGACAAGGGAAAGATACAAAACGCATGCCAATTAGATGTATCTACTGAGTTTTACACTTTCTTTGGATAAATTTTTTGTTCCACGAAGGGATACAACTAATTGGAGGTGGTTGTATGGCGAGTGTGTCGAATCCGTTCAAGATTGGTAAGTTGTACAGTGCTAAAGATTTTATCGATAGATGGAAAGAGTACGAGAGTCTTTGCAGTGCAATCGAGAGCGGAAACAACGCTGTAGTTGTTGCTCCAAGAAGGTTTGGCAAGACTTGGCTGCTTCAAAAGTTTATGGCTGAAAGCGGTTATCCTGCGGTCTATGTTGATTTGTTCGGGTTATTTTCACTGCGCGGGTTTGTGCAAAAGGTTGTGAAGCAGGTATACGAGCTTTTGAAAGAAGAAAGTCCCATGGTGTTTGTTGGTAAGTATTTGAAGAATTTTGCAAGGTATGTAAAGTTTTCAGTTGATTTGGGAAGTGTTTCATTTGCGCTGGATGGTGATGTGAGTGATGATATACTCATTGAGCAGATGTATGAGCTTTTGGAAGGTGCACAGAAGGCCGTTGGCCGAAGGCTTGTTGTGATTCTTGATGAATTCCAAGCCTATGGAGCTATATCTGAAAGGTTGCCCGAGAGTTTGAGGAGTTTTTTCCAAACAAGAAGCGATGTGCTTTTTGTCTTTTCCGGCTCGATGAGGCATATGATAGAAGAGTTGTTCTTTGAAGCATCCGGTGTTTTATACCATTCCTGTTTGCGAATCGATATGACGAGCATGTTGCCTGAAAATGAGTGTGTTGAATATATCCTCAGAAAGTTTGAGGAAACGGATAAGAATATAAGTTTAGAGAGTGCAAGGAAGGTATACGAGCTTACGAAAGGGCATCCGTATTTTCTTCAACTTTTGTGCTATGAACTGTGGAACAAAACGGAAAGTTCTTCGGGTATCGAGCAGGTGGAAGAGGTATTTGATTATCTGTGCGATAGGGAGGCGTACGGGTACGATATGATAATCGAAACACTCGACTACAAGTATTTGAGAAATGTGCTAAAATTAATAAGTGAACAGGATGGGGATTATTTTAGTGCGGAGAATTTGGAAAAGTACAAACTCCCCAGTGCAGGTGCACTGAACAAACTTCTCAAAAGATTGACGCAGCACGGCATACTGGAAAAGCAAGGCAGAGGGAAGTATCAGATAATCGATCCGCTGTTTGAGAGGTATGTAGTGAGAAGGTTGGATTAAACATACGGGAGATGAATGGAGACGCAAGAAACTTAAGAGAGTATGTTAAAGTCTGAAGAATCATTTGCTTGCTGCGCGCTTTTAAGCTTCTTTAGAACAGTACTCGAAAGGTAGTTAATGTTTCGATAATGACAAGAAGCGCAACCAGAAAATGAGGCTATTTGACTTAACAAAAAAGGTAGCGTTGTGCACCTGTGCGGATACGAATTGGTTAAGATTAAGTCTAACTATGGGATGTTGATGGTTTATCTTTCATAGTTTATCAAGTTTTAAGGTAGGAAATTAATAAACATTGTATAGAAAGATTTCTGCAGTTTGTCTGCCATCACATATATCGGCAGTGATTGTAAGCTCCACAGACTTTACTTTGAACCACAACACTTGTGGATTTTTTTTTGAGATGTTCTTTTACTGAGTCTAGTTTTTTATTTTTGATTATAAGATTTCAAAATTCAAAATTTCGTAAGTAGCAAGTGATTTTCTTGCATCTGTTTGAATTTATATTGTAGTAACTTTTGGATCTAATTCTTCTCAGTTTGGGGTGATTTGGGTGTTCACACACATTTTCCTTACCGACAGCATTTACACTCATAATTACGTGAAGTTTATCCTCAGGAATTTCCCTGCGGAAGACCATGTGTTTTGGACAGTTAAACCAGATATTTACCATGATCTTAGTAATGCTCAAATCAAGAAAATAGATCCAGAGGATTTGATCGATACTTTTAGATTATATCGTTTTGCAAGAAATTCGAGAAAAGTAATCATACATTCGCTATTTTACACCAAATTCTATCCTGTTCTTTTTGTGCAACGGTCGCTATTAAGAAAAGCGGTTTGGATCATTTGGGGTGCAGATTTGTATTCTTATTTGAATTCACACATAATTAACAAGCCAAAGAAATTCAAGCTCAAAGTAAAAGCGTATATGTACAAAAAGATTGTGCAGAATTTGAGGTGGATAGGTAGTTTGGTCAAAGGAGATTACGACCGATTAGCTGAGCATATAGACACCAAAGCAGAGTGGAGGCATTTGTTCTATCCGAATCCCGTTGACTTTGATTTGCTTGATAAGATCCTTGAAAATAACTCTGGTAGAAGTGAATCCAAGATAGTACTGTTGAACCACAGTTCAAGAGCAGATGGATTTCATATTGAAGCACTTAACTTCTTAAGAAACTATGTGACTCACAACACAAAAATAATCTGTCCTTTGTCGTACGGGAATAAGGATTATGCACAATACGTGATTGAGTGTGGACAAGAAATGTACGGTGAAAGATTCGTGCCATTAACGGAGTTTTTGAATCCTCAGGAGTACGGCAAGCTGCTTAATTCAGTAGATGTAGCAGTGTTTAACCACAGCTATCAAGCTGGACTGGGGAATATACTTGCCTTGCTCTATCTTGGAAAAAAAGTATACATCAGGTCAGAAACGAGTCCATGGAAAATGTTAATAGATCTTGGTGTCAAAGTATTTGACACCAACTGTTTAACTGGTGGTAGAGAAACCGATTTCTGGTACATGAGTGAAGAAGATAGAGAGAATAATCGCAGGATAATCAGAAGAGAGTTCTCAGAGGAAAAGTGTGCACAATTGTGGAGAAGTTTTTTTGAAGAAGGTGATTGATGTGAAGGGGATAGTCTTGGCTGGGGGTTCGGGTACTCGCTTTTATCCTGCCACAATAGCGGTGAACAAACAACTTCTACCATTGTACGACAAACCGCTGATATACTATCCGCTCTCTGTCCTAATGCTTGCAGGAATTCGAGAGATTCTCGTTATTTCAAGTGCCGAGTATTTACCACTTTATCAAAAACTGCTTGGTGATGGTTCGCACATAGGTGTTCGTTTTGAGTACAAAGTTCAGCAAGAGCCAAGAGGCATTGCTGAAGCTTTTCTGATTGGGGAAGATTTTATTGAGGATGATCCAGTGTGCCTTGTGCTTGGAGATAATGTGTTTTTCGGTCAAGCTTTTACACCGATACTGCAACGGGCAGCGAGATTAAAAGAAGGTGCGATAATTTTTGCCTACCCTGTGCGAAATCCAAAAGACTTTGGCGTAGTTGAGTTCGATGAGAATTTCAATGCGATAAGTATTGAAGAAAAGCCAGCAAATCCAAAATCAAACTACGCGGTGCCAGGATTGTACTTCTACGATAACAATGTCGTGGAAGTAGCAAAGACAATAAAGCCATCATGGCGAGGGGAACTGGAGATTACGGATGTGAATAAGGAGTACTTAAGGATGGGGAAGTTGAAGGTAATTCCATTGGGCCGAGGCTTTGCGTGGCTTGATACAGGCACACCGGAAAGTTTTCTTGAAGCAGCGAATTTCGTTGCAACGATACAAAAACGTCAAGGATTATACATTGCTTGCTTAGAAGAGATAGCATACCGAATGGGGTTCATATCAAGAGAGCAATTAATTGAGCTTGGAAAAAGGATGGAGAAAACGGAGTATGGTAGGTATCTATTAGAAATAGGGAGAGAAGAACGATGATAAATGTGACAAGAAGTGTAATGCCGAGTTTGGAAAAATACGAGGAAAAGATAGAAAAGCTTTGGGAAACGCGGTGGCTGACGAACAATGGAAGCTATCTACAAGAACTTGAGCAGAAATTGTCAGAGAGGTTTGGGACAAATTGTGTGGTGGTATCAAACGGAACGCTCGCACTTTTGATTGCAGTTGAGCTTTTTGAATTTCCGAAAGGCTCAGAGATTATTGTAACACCGTTCACATTCGCAGCGACAGTTGAAGCAATAATCTGGCAAGGATATGTTCCTGTGTTTGCTGACATTGATCCAGAGACGTTCAATATTTCTCCATCCGAAATAGAAGAAAAGATAACAGAAAAGACAGTGGCGGTCATGCCGGTGCACGTGTTCGGAAATCCATGCGAAGTTGAACGAATCGAAGAAATAGCTAAGAAGCATAACTTAAAAGTAATATACGATGCCGCACACTGCTTTGATGTGTATTACAAGGGTAATTCGATATACAAATACGGTGATGTTTCAATAGCGAGTTTTCATGCAACAAAGGTGTTCCACACAATAGAAGGTGGAGCGATAATGTCTGATAATAGTGAATTAATAAGAAAAGCAAAGAGATTAAGGAATTTTGGATTTGATGAGAATATAAACATAGTTGAAGCGGGAATAAATGCGAAGATGAATGAGTTTCAAGCTGTGATGGGGCTTTTGAACCTTGAAATTGTTGACGAAGAGATAGCAAAAAGAAAGATGGTTTTTGAAAAGTACAAAGAGCTGCTTTCAAAAGCTCGAGTGGAGTTTCAGAAAATGAATCCATTCACCACAAAGTACAACTATATATACATGCCCGTTTTGTTTGAGACCGAGCAGGTAAGGGACTTGGTCTTTGAGGAGCTTAAAGTGGCAGGGTACAACACGCGAAAGTATTTCTATCCTTCGCTGAATAAGGTATTTTCAAACCAGTCGTGCCCCAATTCTGAGAACATAGCTTCACGGATACTACACTTGCCTTTGTACGGTGATTTGGAAGGTGAACATGTTGAGAACGTATGCAACATCATCATGAAAATAGCGGGGGTGAAGTGATGATGGCTGTCAGAACGTCATTCTATACAAGGGAAGAACTGGAAGAAATAGGATTTGCAAAGCTTGGGCAGAATGTTCTGATAAGCAGAAAGGCTTCTATATATTCACCTGAGTTGATGGAAATCGGGGATAACGTAAGGATAGATGATTTCTGTATAATTTCTGGAAAGATAAGATTGGGCAATTATATCCATATTGCATCTGGATGCTATCTTTTTGCTGGAGAGTATGGTATAGAAATGGAAAACTTTTCTGGTCTGTCAAGTAGGGTTACAATATATGCTGTGACCGATGACTACAGCGGTAAATATTTGACAAATCCTACTGTACCTGAAGAATACAGAAATGTGATTGGGGGTAAGGTTCACATTGGAAAACATGTAATTATAGGTACTGGGTCAACCGTGCTCCCAGGTGTGGAGATTGGAGAAGGTGCGGCCATAGGTGCTATGAGCTTGGTTACGAAATCTATACAACCATGGAAAATAGCAGTCGGTATACCTGCAAAGGAAATTCGTGAAAGAAGTAGGGATTTGCTTGAACTAGAACAACAGTTTTTAAAAGGCAGGTCGGACGCAAAATGAAATACTTAATTACCGGTGGAGCAGGTTTCATTGGAACGAATTTTATCTATTACATGCTTGAGAAACATCCCGAGAATGAGTATGTGTGTTTGGACAAACTGACGTACGCAGGTAATTTGGCTAATTTGAAGAAAGCAATGGAATACAAGAACTTTCGGTTCGTTAAAGGTGATATAGGGGATAGGGAGTTTGTGTTTAGTTTGTTCGAGCAAGAAAAGTTCGATATTGTTGTGAACTTTGCAGCAGAATCGCACGTTGATAGATCCATCGAAAATCCTGGCCCTTTTCTTACTACAAACGTGCTTGGAACACAAGTGTTGCTTGATGCGTGCAGAAAGTACGGAATAGTAAGATTTCATCAGATTTCAACGGATGAAGTTTATGGGGATTTGCCACTTGACAGGCCTGAGTTGAAATTCAAAGAAAGTGATCCTTTGAAACCATCTTCACCGTACTCAGCTTCAAAAGCGTCAGCTGATTTGCTCGTGCTTGCATATCACAGAACGTACGGTTTGCCTGTTACCATCTCAAGGTGTTCAAACAACTACGGACCGTACCAGTTTCCAGAAAAACTGATACCACTGATGATAATAAATGCGATGAACGAAAAAGAGCTACCGGTTTATGGAGCAGGGCAGAACGTAAGGGATTGGATATACGTAACAGACCACTGCGAAGCGATAGAATTGATACTTGAGAAAGGCAGGGTGGGGGAAGTGTATAACATAGGTGGAAATTGCGAGAAGAGGAATATAGATGTTGTGAAGATGATAGTTCAAAAGTTAGGAAAGCCGGAAGAATTGATAAGGTATGTGAAAGACAGGCCGGGGCATGATTTGAGATATGCGATGGATATTAGTAAGATGAGAGAAGAATTCGGATGGGAGCCGAAGGTTGGATTTGAGGAAGGGATCGAAAAGACGATAGAGTGGTACAGAAGTAATAAAGAATGGTGGATGGAAATTATTAACGGGGAGTACATGGAGTATTATGATAGAATGTACAGTAAGAGGTAGTAAAAATCGATTTGATGACAGCAAATTTTAGCACAATAGTGGTTACAACTTTGACCTTGAAGTAGTTTTTCTATATTTTTTATAAACTGAGCATTTAGAATACATTGGAGGCTACGATTTGAAATGAAGAAATACATAAAATCTTACTTTTCATTTTCTCTTGGAATCTGGTTAAAAGCCTTTATATCTGTGGTTACAGCTCCAATTATTTCATATTTGATATCACCTGAAGAGTTTGGCAAGGCTTCCATGTTCTTGGTTGCTTTTTCGGTGCTAAATATAATTGCTTTGTTAGGAACCGACCAAGCTTATGTTAGGTTTTTCAACGAGTACGAGAAAGAAAAAAGGGCCTTTCTTTTTTCAAATAGTCTTTACACGTCCTTGATTAGTGCCACTTTTATTTCTATGATAATTTTGATAGCTGATAAGAAAGTAAGTTTACTATTATACGGTTCGGAGCACAGATTCGTTAATTTATTACTAGTTATTACAGTTTATATATCGATATTCCAAACTTTTAACCAGTTCACGGTCATGATGGAAGGTAATGGATTTCTTTATTCTTTGATAAATGTTGCAAATACTTTGGTCACTATTCTATCTACAATATTTTTTGCTTTGATGCTGAACAGGAGTTTTTATGCTATTGTTTTAGGCAATCTATTCGGATATTTGGCTGCGATAGTAGTCGGTGCAACAAAAACCCCGAGTTATTGGAAATTACGTCGAATGAATTGGACTGAGGTCAAGAAGATCCTGGCTTTTGGAGTTCCACTGGTTCCAACATTCTTGGTTTCTTGGGTCTACACATCAATTGATAGGATAAGTTTAAGGCAGTACGGCACACTTGAAGAGATTGGACTGTACAGCGCAGCGTATAGAATCGTTACTGCGATCAATATTATTCAAGGCGGGTTCTCGTCTTTTTGGATTTCGACAGCGTACAAGGAGTATGAGAAAGATAAGAACAACACTCAGTTCTTTAAAAAGGCTCACGATATGGTTGGGCTCGTTTTGTTTATAGTTGCGTTTTTGGTCCTTGGATTCAAAGACGTTATATTCTTGATTTTTTCTAAAAGCTACAGAGTGAGTGCTAATATAGCTCCTTTCCTTATTCTCATGCCAATTTTGTATTCTCTTTCAGAAACAACGGTTGGTGGTATAAATTTTACTAAAAAGACATATTGGCATTTTGTCATCCTAATTGTTTGTGCTGCGACAAATTTCTTAGGGAACTCGATGCTTGTGCCTTTGTATGGTGCCAAAGGAGCTGCTGTTTCAACTGGTCTTTCTTATGTTATGTTTTATTTCATGAGAACGCTGATTTCAGAAAAAGTCTTTCGTGTTGGTTATGATTTAAGGAAGTCGACTATAGGTATCGTGCTCCTCATTATCGCAGCAGGTATTGGAACTCTTACAAGCAAGATTAGTGTGAACCTGTTAGTCATGCTTACTAGTATGGGCTTGGTTGTTCTGGTTTATAAGGAAGAAGCAAGTTTCTTGCTTGGAAGTGTGAAGCAGCTTCTCAAATCGAAATCGGATAATTCTTGGTAGTATTTGGGGGTGCAACGATGTGCGGCATTGCTGGGATAATAAAAACCGATGATGTTCCAGTTCGACAAGATGAGATCAAGAAGATGACAGATGTGGTAGCCCATCGAGGTCCCGATGGGGAGGGGTTCTATTTTGGAAAAAACTTCGCATTCGGACACAGAAGGTTGGCGATAATTGATTTAACCGATGCGGGAAAACAGCCGATGAGGTATGAAGGTAAAAATGGTACATATGTTATTACTTACAATGGTGAGGTGTACAATTACATAGAATTGAAAGAGGAACTTATTAAAGACGGGTATGTATTCAATACGCACACAGATACAGAAGTAATTCTTGCTGCGTACGATAAGTGGGGAAGGGATTGTGTTAAGAGATTCAACGGGATGTGGGCGTTTGCAATATACGATGAGAAGCGGAATGAGATATTCCTCTCAAGGGACAGGTTTGGAATAAAGCCGCTTTATTATACAAAACTCGGTAATTATTTTGCGTTTGGTTCTGAGATAAAGCAGTTCACAGTGCTTGATGGTTGGAAGGCTAAATTAAACAGAGCAAGGGCGTATGATTTTCTTGCGTTGTCAATTTCAGATCACACCGAAGAAACGCTTTTTGATGGTGTATACCAGTTATTTCCAGGGTTCAATCTTGTGTACGACCTTTCAACGCACAAATACGCACTTTTTAAATGGTATGACCTAAATGATATCAAAGAAAATAAAGATATCTCCTTTGATGAAGCCTGCCGAATGTTTAGAGAACTTTTGTTCGACTCGGTGCGGATACATCTAAGAAGCGATGTGAAGGTCGGTTCGTGTCTTTCCGGGGGACTTGACAGTTCAACACTTGTTTGCGTTATGAACAGGTTAATAGATAACAAAGAAAATCAGGAAACAGTATCGGCAACGACGGAAGTCAAAAGACACAGGGAAATTGAATACGCACAAGAGGTGGCGAAATACACAGGTGTTAAGTTGCACGTCATTTATCCTACTTTCGATGAGCTAAGTGAAAAACTCCAAGAGATAGTGTGGTATCATGATATGCCGTTTGGTTCAACGTTTATATTTGCACAGTGGAAGGTTTTTGAGACCGCTCGAAAGAACGGACTGATAGTTATGCTCGATGGACAAGGTGCTGATGAGATTCTGGCAGGGTACCACCATGTGTATGGACCTTTCCTGGCTTCTCTTCTTAGGAAATTGGATATAGGTAGATTTTTCAAAGAGTTTAATGCAATTTCAAAGCTTGGATATTCAAAAGGGTTAATTTTCAAGCTTGTGATGGCTAATTTAATCCCACAGATGCTTGCTGGAAAGCTCAGGAAGTTAAGGCGTAAAGAGTCCTTTTTTAGAAGTGTTGAAGGTGCATCTGATTTCTCATTTACATACAAAAACATGCGTGATTACAGGATAGATATGTTTTACAAAACAAGTTTGATTCCTCTTCTGAGGTACGAGGATAGAAACTCTATGAGATTTTCCGTCGAGGGAAGAGTGCCATATCTTGATTACCGCCTTGTTGAGTTTATGCTTTCGCTTCCTGAGAAGTATCTTGTTCAAAACGGAGTTACGAAAGTAATTTTAAGAAATGCGATGCGCGGGATTGTACCGGACAAGGTACTTGATAGGAAAGATAAGCTGGGATTTGAAACACCAGAGAGTGTCTGGATGAGAGAACATGGGGATTTTGTTCTGCCAAAAGTGAAAGAAGCCATAGAGCTGTCTGGAGGACTTGTAAGCGAAAGATTCATAGATTACGTAAGAGACTTTCTTGAGTCGAAAATACAGTACGATCGAGTAATATGGAGAGTACTCATCTTTGGAGAATGGATTAAGAAGTTCGATGTTCGAATCTAATGGAGTGATAGTAGTGAATGTACTCATAATCGGATATCTCCATGACAAGTACGATAAGCGTGTTTTTAGGACAGTGAATGCGCTTTCAAAGAGAGCAAAAGTGATGTATCAGTACTTCTCAAAACAACCAGCAAAGTCATACTATGAAGGTAATGTTCATTATTATCCTCTGACTAAGTCAAGCGAAAGAAATCCTTTAAAAAAGATTAAGAGCAGGGTTGATTTCGATAGAAGTATCGTAAAACTTATAAAAACTGCAGAATACGACATCCTTTACATGCACGCTTTTCCTTTTAGTATGCCGCTGGCTGCTTTTAAGTGGGCAAAGAAAAGGAATAAAGTGGTTGTCTATGACCTTCACGAACTTCATCCAGAAGACATGTTCGAGAACTTGCCTGCTCCGTTGAGATATTTGAAAAGGTTTATCTTTTGGAATGTTTTTCGCAAGCAAATAGAACTGTGTGACAAGATAATCTGCGTTTCACAAGATACAGAAACTACAATATTTGAAAAGATAGGCCTGAGAAAGCCGAGTCTTGTTGTTCCGAATTATGCTTCCCTTAAGTTGAGCAGTCCATCGAAAAACAAGGAAATATGCATAGTTGGGAAGACACCGAGAGGTTTATCGCAAGCACATATAAAGTTGCTGAGTAGATTAAATGAGGCAGGCTTTTTGATAAAGGTTATAGGTTATACACCTAACTTTCCAGACGATTTGAAATACATCAGTTTGGAAGCTCTTCCGTATGAGAGAATGATGGAGGAGATTTCAAAATCGGCTTTTAGTTTTATTTCGTATGACCCACCTTCGGGTAAATCAAGTAGGAACTATATGTTTGCTTTACCAAATAAGTTTTTTGATTCAATAGCAGCAGGAACACCAGTAATTGTCAGAGACAGTTTTGTGACGATGAGCAAGCTTGTGAAGGAGTTGGTGATAGGAGAGGTTATAGAGCCAGAGGATGTTGATAAATCGGTGGAAGATATACTTAGAGCATATGAGAATTACGAAATACTTTTTGAAAACGTGGTGAAATACCAAGACATGTTCGTTTGGGACGAGGCTAAGGAAAAGGAGTTTGTTGAGTTTGTGATTGGATAAATAGAGCTATGCATCATATCAACACAAGCCAGGCATGCGGTCTGGCTTTTTTGTTTGTTTGGTTAGGTTCAAGCGTTGCAATTTTCCTTCGGCGCTTCGATTTCTTAGTAGAAGGCACTTAAATGGTATGATAAAATTAGTTAGCAAAGAATTAAACATATTTGGCTCTCAAAAGTGGACAATTTCGGAAGGAGAGTGGATTAAGAATGCGCATTGGCATTGTCTTTGGCACAAGACCTGAAATTATCAAGGTTGCACCTGTGTATTTAAAAGCCAAAGAGATGAGTTTGGACGCAGATTTTATCTGCACAGGGCAGCATCGGGAAATGGTTGATATGATGAAAGGGATATTCGGAGTTGATTCAGATATCGACATGAACATCATGACGGCAAACCAGACTTTGAACGATGTGATGTACAAGGTTGTTAAAGGTTTTGAGGAGCTTTTGAAAGAACGTAAATACGATTGGATTTTGGTTCAGGGCGATACGACAACAGCGATGGCAGCCGCACTTGCTTCGTTCAACAGGGGTGTTAAGGTTGGGCATATAGAAGCTGGTTTGAGAAGTGGGGATTTGTACGACCCGTTCCCTGAAGAGATGAACAGAAGAGTCATTGACCAGGTTTCTGAGAAGATGTTTGCACCAACGCAAAAGTCAAAGGAAACACTTCTGAGGGAAGGATTCGACGAAAGTAGAATTGTTGTTACTGGAAATACGGTGATAGATGCACAGATGTACGTGATGAATCACTTCGACCTTGATGGCATCAGGAAGAAGATAATTGACCATGAGAATTACTTTCTTGTCACGTTACACAGAAGGGAGAACATAGGGCAAAGGATGAGGAATATTCTCAGCGCACTGAGAAAGTTTTCAGAAAGAGAAGGAATTGAGATAGTTTTTCCTGTGCACAAAAATCCAAAGGTGAGAGAGGTTGTTTACGATGTGCTCGAAGGATGCAAAACGGCACATTTATTGGAGCCTGTAGATTACGTCGAACTCACTGCTCTTTTAAAGGGCGCAAGGTTTGTTGCTACAGACAGCGGTGGGATACAGGAAGAAGCACCAACGTTTGGAAAATTCGTTGCTGTGTGCAGAGAAACAACGGAGCGGCCTGAGTTGATAGAAAGCGGATTTGGTGTTCTGGCTGGCACGCAGGAAGAGAGCGTGTTGGATGCACTCTACAAAGCGGTTGATTTTGAGCCACACGATTTGAGAAATCCGTTTGGTGATGGGAAAGCATCCGAGAGGATACTCAAATCGCTCATGGAGGAAAATAGATGAAGAAGGTACTTGTAATAGGCTACATGCATCCAAAAGAGGATAAGCGTGTGCACAGAACGGTGAAAGCGCTTTCAAAAGTTGCACACGTGTTCTATCAGTACTTGACCGATAGACCTGAGAAAGAATACAGAGATGGGAACATACATTATCTTCCCATTGAATGGCACGAGAATTTGAATGCAAACGCTTTCGTTAAGCTTTGGAAGAGGCGAAAGCTCGATAAAAAGATAGTGGACTTAATAGAGAATTCGGACTTTGATATTCTTTACATGCACCACTTTTTGCCTTCAAAACCAATTGAACCTTTTGTGTATGCAAAAAAGAAGGGGAAAAGAATAGTTTACGATGTGCATGAGTACCATCCAGAGAATTTTCTATCGAATTTTTCTGGAATAATTGGAAAATTGAAGACTGCGATTATGAGAAGTATATTTGAACGGCAAATTGAGTTGTCTGATAAGCTTGTGTTTGTGTCTTACGAACAGATGGAGTATTCGTTGAGAGGAAGAAAAAAAGAATGCTTGGTTGTTCCAAATTATGCGAGTATCGTGTTATCGAGTACCGAAAAGGAAAAGTCAATTGTCTATGTTGGGAAGATAACAAGAGCCCTTGGTGAAGAGGAACAGGTTGTAAAAGAACTTATCAGACAAGGTTTTATTTTCAAAATAGTAGGTATGGATTCAAAAGCTTTCTCGAACATTAATCATATTTGTACTGGCTTTCTTCCGTATGAGGAAATGATGAAAGAGATATCGAAGGCTTCATTTTCGCTCGTGTCCTTTAAAACTACTGGGAGAGAAGATTACAAGAACGATTTATGGTCGTTGCCGCATAAATTTTTCGACTCGCTTGCCGCAAGCACTCCGGTGATTGTGAGCGATAGATTTGTTTCCTTGAGACGAGTTGTTGAGGAACTTGGCGTAGGTGTGGTGATTAATCCAAAAGATGTTGATGGCTCAGTGAGGAAGATACTGGAAGCGTATAAAGAATACGATAAGCTTTTAGCGAATGTTGAGAGGTACAAAGATAGATTCGTTTGGGATGAAAGAAAAGAGAAAGAGTTCATTGAGTTCGTTCTTGGATAAGAATGTAGAATTCAGGGGAGGTTGTCCGATGAAAGTCCTATCCTTGGTCGGTGCAAGGCCGCAGTTTATTAAGGAAGCTGTTTTACACAAAGAGTTTGAAAAAGCAGGCATTCAAGAAATTCTCGTCCACTCTGGTCAGCACTATGATTTCAACATGAGCGATGTGTTTTTCCAAGTGCTCGAAATTAGAAAGCCCGATTATTACCTCAGCGTGGGTTCTGGACTGCACGGTGAGATGACCGGCAAGATTATGATCGAGTTTGAGAAGATCGTGCTTGAAGAGAAACCTGATGTGATACTTGTCTACGGCGATACAAACACAACACTTGCAGGGGCGATTGTGGGAGCAAAGCTCAAGATACCCGTTGCACACGTTGAAGCTGGCTTAAGGCAAGAGCCGAAAGATATGCCTGAAGAGATAAACCGAGTGCTCACAGATAGAGTTTCTAAGTATCTTTTCTGTCCGACTCAACTGGCTGTTGAGAATTTGAAAAAAGAAGGTATAGAGCAAGGAGTTTATTTTGTCGGAGATGTGATGTACGATTTGTTTTTGATGATGAAACCGTTGTTTAAGTACGACGTATATGAGTCGGCAAGTCTTGAGGAAGGAAAGTACATAGTTATGACCCTTCACAGGGATTTTAATGTGGACAACAAGGAGAAGTTCGAAAAGATTTTGAAGGAAGTTGCCAAGGTTGCCGAAAAAGTTAAAGTTGTGTTTCCGGTTCATCCAAGGACAAGGAAGAGAATCTCAGAATTTGGACTCGATGAATATTTGAAGGACATCTTGGTTATAGAACCTATCGATTATCTGAATTTGATGGGCTTAGTTGAAAAGTCGTGGAAAGTGATAACTGACAGCGGTGGGTTGCAAAAGGAGGCGTATTTTGCTGGTAAGCGTGCAGTAGTTGTGATGCCAGACTCTGGATGGCGTGAATTGGTGGAAACAGGATGGAACATATTAGCTGATGGTGAAGGGATATACGATGCGGTGTTTAGCAGCGAAGAAAAGCGATATCCAACAGGACTATATGGAAATGGCGATGCAGGCAAGAGGATAGTGGAGATTTTGAAGCAGTAGTGACCTGCGTGTTTGAAGATATTCCTTTGACTCTAAGACCAAACAGAATATTTCCGTTGTGCAAGAAGCACGACGCAATTACAAGCCCCCATCATGATTTGGTGGGGGCTTTTGTTATCTTGGTTCATTACCAAAGTTCAACATACGATTGCCACTCCTACTATACCTGAAAAATTCCATGTCAACACACGTGCAGAATTTTACACTATGAAATTTGATAGTTTTGTGGAATCCTAAGCTAAATGTAAACTTTACCTATGATGGAAATTTTGTTAGCCTTGCGAAATTTCGAGAGAATTTCCATAAATGAAAGGAAGCGAAAGAAATGTTTAGATTGACAAAGATAACCGCCGCTATTTGTAACTCATGACTCTTGGAAAATGGAACGTATGAGTGATATGATACGTAACGAAACTGGTAAGACCACTATACCATCATACCTTGTATATCTAGTCAATCTATGGAGGTGTCCGGTGTGAAGAGCAAAGTTGCAATTGTCAATTCAAGCAGTTTCGGAAAGTATTTCCCTGAGCATGTTGAAATACTTCAACAAAAGTTTGACGTTCAGAGGTTCGATTTACCACCGAAATTGAGTGGTAGAGAGTTGGCAGACGTTCTTAAAGGTTTTAAATACATAATTGCAAGTACAACACCTTTCTTTGATAGCGTGTTTTTTGATAATGTCGAAGGTTTGGTACTGATATCAAGACACGGCCTTGGGTATGACAACATCGATATAGGTAAAGCAACGGAGAAGGGAGTTATAGTAACCAAGGTTCGTGGAGGTGCTGAACGCGAGGCGGTTGCAGAACATGCTATAGCCCTCTGTATGTCAGTTTTGAGGAAAGTTCCTCAGTCGTATAGCAAGGTGTTGCAATCAAAGTGGTCGGAACGACAAAAGTTCTTCGGAATTGAGTTGAAAGGTAAGACAGTGGGAATAATTGGATTTGGGAATATTGGAAGCCGTGTTGCAGAAATCGTGCACTTTGGTTTCAATGCAGATGTTGTTGTATATGACCCATTTGTGGCTGAAGAAAATATGAGTTACGTTAATGCAAGAAAAGTAGAACTTAACGAGCTCGTTAAGTTGTCCGATGTAATATTTATCTGCGCGAAGTACACAAAGGAAAATTACCATATTCTGTCTACAAACGAATTCGAGATGATGAAAGAAGGCGTGTACATAGTAAATACTTCGAGAGGGGAACTAATTGATCAAGAAGCGCTTATTCAAGCGTTAGAATCCGGCAAGGTTGCTGGTGTAGGGCTCGACGTTGTTGAGGGTGAGCCGATAAACGGGGAGCATCCTCTTTTGAGATTTGATAATGTCGTGGTCACACCTCATATTGCGGCGTACACTTTTGAAAGTATAAAGGCTATGGGTGACAAAGTGGTCAGTGACGTTCTTCGAGCTGAAGAAAGAATAATACCGGAGGAAGTAGTGAATGTTGCAGTAATAAAGAAACTGGAGGAAGAAGGATGGAAAAAGATTTGATTCTTGCTGTGGACGTTGGAACGACTTACTTGAAAGCGGGATTGGTTGATGCAGAAGGTAATATCCTGAGGTCTTGTAGAAACAAGATTAGGATGGATGTTGACCCGTCCGGAAAAGCTGAACATAATGTTAAAGACCTCTCAAGACTTTTGCAGAAAACGATGAAGAAAGTAGTTGATGGATTTGAAAAGCGTGTAGCCGCTATTGTTCCATCCACATATATTTTTGGTTTGATGTTGCTTGATTCGAATAATGTTCCACATTCGAATATGATTACCTTAGCAGATACACGAATCAGAGAAGTTATGTGCGACTTTAAGAGCTATTTCGATAGAGACTTCATTTACTCAAGAACAGGTATGCCTCCAACGTTTCATACCGCGCTTGCAAAGGTTTTTTGGAGCCTAAGAAGGCTTCAAATTGAGGATCTAAGGAAAGTGAAGTTCGTGTCGTGTAAGGATTACATCGTTCTTCTTTTGACCTCCAAGCTTGCGACTGAACCAAGTACGGCTTCGTCAACAGGGTACTTCAATACGTTTACCTTGGACTGGGATGATGATATTTTAAGCTTTTTGGGAATAAGTAGAAATAACCTGCCTGAGATACTTTCACCTTACACGGTGATTCCGTTGAAAAAGGAAATTTCTGAGTATCTCGAGTTGCCAAGAGATGTTGGAGTGGTAATGGGTTTGTACGACGGTGGGGCTGTAGCTCTTGCTAGTGGTGTTTTTGGGAATAAAAGAAGAGCTGTAGTAAACCTCGGAACCACAGGGATGGTTCGAGTTATCTCAGAGCGGCCTTTCATATCTTCCACCCCCATGCTTAAGACTCAGACTTTGTATCTGTGCAACGGTAGATGGTTCCCTGGAGGTTCCGTGAATAACGCAGGTTCTGTAATTGAATGGCTGAGCAAAGTTTTAAGGATAAACCTTGATAAATTTCGTTCACATGAAGTTAAACCGGTCAAAGGATTGCTATTCCATCCTTACATAACTGGTGAGAGGGGACTGGAGTTCGGTAGCGAAGCAAAAGGGATGATTCAAGGGCTTGAATATAACATTTCTGCTGAAGATATACTCACAGCAGCTTTGGAAGGTATTTCATTCACGTTGCGAATGATGGTAGAACCCCTTATAGAAAAAGGCATTGGTTTTGAGAGAGTGACTGTGTCTGGTGGAGGAACAAAGTTGAAGCAATGGCTTTACATACTTGCGAATGTTCTTAAGAAGGAAGTTGAGGTCTCACGGTTTGAAGAACCCGCTCTCGTTGGATCTACGATGTTGGGAGGTGTTTCATTAGGCTGGTTTGATTCGTTGAATGACGCTACAAATCGTATTGTGAAGGAAGGAATGATCGTGACACCGGACCAAGAGTTAGTTGAAACGTACGATGAGAAGTTTGATGCTTTTTTGGGTTCTCTTAAACGTATGTACATTGAAAAGTGAGGGGTGAACTCCTTGTTTGAGGAGATTGATAAGACCCAAACCTCCGAAAAGATTGTTGAGGAAATCGTTAAATTAATATCGAGTGGTAAACTTAAACCGGGACAGGCGTTACCACCGGAGCGAGAGTTGGCTTCACGACTGGGTGTCAGTCGAGTGGCCTTAAGAGAAGCGATAACGTCTCTTGCAATGCTGGGAATTGTTGAGAAGCGCTGGGGGAAGGGTAATTTTATCTCGGAACAGCTGAATTTGTCAATTGTTCAGAGGTTTACGAAACATTTAATAATTTCAAAGCAACTGGAAATATTTGAGGTTATGGAGGCAAGACTTGCAATTGAAAGTGAGTTGGCTGCTTTCGCTGCCCTTAGACGAACTGAAGAAGATATCGAAAGGATTCAAAAGGCGCTTGACAAATACTTGAACACAAGTCGAAAGAGCATCAAGAGAGTTGAGTATGACAAGGAGCTTCATTTTGCAATTGCGAAGGCCGCTAAAAACAGTATTCTGGAAAGCCTCCAGAATGCCGTGATGAATAAGGCTTTTGAGGTTATTAAGATCACGACGAAGGTAGGTATTGCGTACAAAAATACGGAAGAAGAACACAAGAGAATTGTTACCGCGATCATCAGTGGGAATCCCGAATTGTCGAGAATAGAAATGACCAAACATTTATTGATGGCAACGGAAAGGGTTTTCTCCTCAGAGAAAGTTTTGGATAAAGCGGTTTCTGAAAGATTACAGTGCTTAATAAAAGGTTTACTAACGAAGTAGGAGGGATTTTAGGATGCACAAAGACGAAGTAGCTGCTTTGATCGAAAAGGAACGGTTTATAGCAATTTTGCGTACCAGCAGTACGGAAGATGCAGTAGAAAAAGGTGTTACCCTGAGCGAAGAAGGTGTCAAGTTGATTGAAGTAACCTTTACAGTTCCAAACGCAACGGAGGTCATAAAAGAACTTAAAGAAAGGTGTCCGGATGCTGTTATAGGCGCTGGTACCGTCATTAATTTGGACATGTGTGTTGAAGCGCTGGAAGCCGGTGCTGAATACATAATCTCACCAAACTTTGATCCGGAAGTTTCAAAGTTTTGTGCAGAGAGAGATATTTGCTACATTCCCGGAGTTATGACACCAACTGAAATTGTGAATGCCTATCTGGCTGGTAACACTATTCTCAAGCTTTTTCCTGGAGATATTCTAGGACCAGCGTTCATCAAGGCTATGAAGGGGCCATTCCCGAACGTGAATTTTATTGTCACAGGCGGAGTTTCACCAGACAACGTTTTAGAGTGGCTCAAAACAGGTGCCTTTGGTGTTGGTATGGGTGGTTCTCTGGTAAGTGGATCAAAAGAAGAGGTCAGGGAAAGAATTAGGAATGTATTGAAGAAGATAAGGGAACTTTCTTAATGTACTTCAATTTATGGACGGTGGTGTTGTGGGGTGAAGCGTTACTATATTGGAGTAGACGTTGGAACTTCGAGTACTAAGGCTGTTGTCTTCGATGAAGAGGCACTTGAAGTTAGGTACAAAGCTGTTGAGAACTACGCGTATAGTTTCGATGAAAAGATCGGCATTACTATAAGACCGAAAGATATTGAAGCGGCTCTGGAAAGATGTCTAAGAGATGCAGCGAATTTCTTGAGAGAGCTTTCTTCGGATAGGAAAGAAATATATTTGGTCGTAGATACTATGTTGCACTCGTTACTTTTCTTAGACAGCGATATGAAACCTGTTGCCAACATCATCCCATGGACCAATGATTTGGGAACAACAGAAGCGATCAAAATCCTCAAGAACGAATCGGTAGCGACGCTCTTACATAGCAGAACAGGTTGTCCTGTTGCGCCAACGTATCCATTCTACAAGTTAATATGGTTTTCAAAAAATGAGCAAGATTTTCTGAAACAAGTGACTAAGATTGCGTCTGTGAAGGACTATATAATCCATCTCCTTACGGATTCACATTTCGTTGATAAATCAATCGCAAGTGGTTCGGGCTGCTACGATATTAGAGCTGATAGATGGGCAGATGACTTGCTGAGAGATTTTGCTAAGGTTGATTCATCAAAATTTCCAAGTGCAGTTTCAGGAAATACGGTGCTAAAACCCAGTAAATTCTTGACGAGCTTATTCGATGAAAAAAATTTCGATTTAAGGGTCATTGTTGGAACCTCTGATGGAGCTGCATCGAGTATGGGGACAACGTTCGGCGATAGTAGTTTGATTACGATATCGATGGGAACAAGTGCTGCGATCAGAAGAATCACCAGTAAGATCCCTGATGTTGAAGATATGCCTGGGTTTGGCCCGTGGTGCTATATATTCGATGATAACAACTATATAGTCGGAAGCGCTACAAATAATTGCGGCAATGTTTTGAACTGGTGGAAAGATAACTATCTGAAGTCAAGTGATTACACTCCATACGAACAGACTCTTAACCGGATTTTGAACGATGAAGCAAGGATTCAAAAACCTAATAACTATAGGGTACTTTTTAAGCCAACTGTTTTTGGAATGCGCTCGATCAGGTGGATACCGTATCAGAAAGGAGAGTTTTATAATTTATCACCACATACAAGTGTTGATGACTTAACAGCCGCAGTTATCGAAGGGTTGGTGTTTAAGTTTAGAAGAGCCGTCAATGTGGTCGAGGAAGTCACACGCAAACTATTAGGAGACGTTACTGGGTTTGTGGCTTCAGGAGGGTTGTTGGAAATACCGGGGTTCGGGAACTTGCTCTCAACCGTATTGAACCGAGGCATTTTTTACAGGAGTAATAGGTACGACGCTGTGCTTGGAACCGTTCTTTTTGCTCTAAGATTAGTCAACAAAGCCCAGTTCGAAAAGTTTGTGAATACCAACAAGGAAACGAAAATCATATCGCCGACATTGAAATTTGTGGGCTTTTACGAAGGTCTGTATCAGGCATGGACTGAAAAAATAGAGGAAAGTGAAAAGCGCACTCTTGATGAAATTCTAAAGAGCTAAACCTTTGGGGGTGTTATTATGGAGGCTTTCTTGAAAACGTTCCAGGTAGGTATACCCATAGTGCTAAACCCGCAAAATCTTTTAATAATAGTTATTGGTACAGTCTGGGGGCTGATATTTGGTGCGGTCCCAGGGCTCACAGCAACGATGGGTGTCGCTCTGGCGTTGCCCCTAACGTATGGTCTAAATCCATATAGCGCGTTGGCTCTGTTAAGTGCAATTTACGTTGGCGCTATATCGGGTGGATTTATCTCAGCGGGGTTGATAAATATTCCGGGAACTCCTTCATCTATTGCAACAACATTTGATGCTCATCCCATGGTGAAAAAAGGACAGGCACCACTTGCGATGGGAATTTCTCTTATGAGTTCGTTCTTCGGTGGGCTCATAGCGGTATTCGCGATGATAATAGCTACCTATTCATTGGCCCAAGTGGCCTTGAAGTTCGGCCCGTTTGAGTATTTTGCACTTGGTATCCTCGCATTTGCTGGTTGTATTGGAATGTTTGAAGGGGGAATAGTGAAGAATACCCTCTCAATACTTCTCGGACTTCTTATTGCTGCAGTCGGAGCAGACCCACTAACAGGCGTTAAGAGGTTAACATTTGGAATTGAGGACCTTATTGCAGGAATAGATATTCTGCCACTTCTAATAGGATTGTTTGGTTTGAGTGAGGTATTTGTAGCCATAGAGCAGCGTTCGAAGTTTGTTGTTCCGCCAGAAACTAAAAAGATGAGGATGGGTTTCAAGCTGGTCCTTGAGTCGA
This sequence comes from Fervidobacterium islandicum, assembly GCF_000767275.3. Classification (NCBI taxonomy): domain Bacteria; kingdom Thermotogati; phylum Thermotogota; class Thermotogae; order Thermotogales; family Fervidobacteriaceae; genus Fervidobacterium; species Fervidobacterium islandicum. The sequence goes on from NZ_CP014334.2 coordinate 178,986, forward strand.
CGAAAGTGATATTCAGCCAGCCGATTAATTTCATCAGGTCGTTGATTATCGGTTTTATTATAGGGGTGTTTCCAGGCGTTGGTGGGGCAACCTCCAGCGTTGTAGCTTATGGACTTGCCAAATCGTATTCCAAACATCCGGAAAAGTTCGGAACTGGAATCCCAGATGGAGTAATAGCTTCAGAAACCGCTAACAATGCTACTATCGCCGGAGCACTGGTTCCTCTGTTGTCGCTTGGAATACCTGGTGATTCAGTCACTGCGATGATGATTGGTGGGTTTATGATACACGGAATGATCCCGGGACCGATGCTGTTTGCGGAGCATGCTGACGCTGTTTATACAGTGTTCGCATCTCAGATCCTTGCTAACATAACGATGGTTATACTTGGGCTCGTACTGATGCGGTTTATTATATCTGCCTTAAGCGTCAAGTCATATTTCCTCTACCCGGTTATAACCATCGCGATGGTTGTTGGTGCTTATGGACTCTACAACAGGGTCTTTGACATCTGGGTGGCACTCTTCTTCGGGTTTGTTGGGTACGTCTTAAGGAAAGCAAACTTTCCTCTTGTACCTCTTATAACTGCTTTCATACTCGGTCCTATTGTTGAAAAAGGGCTCAGACAAGCTCTCGCATTGTCAGATGGTAGTTTAATGCCACTATTCACAAGACCTATTTCGCTAACTCTAATAATACTTGCGGTATTTCTCTTTGTTCTTGGGCTATACATCAACGCGCGCGTTGCAAAGAAACAAAGTGCTTAAACTTATCCTTATACCAGGAGGTGTGGTGTGTTATGACAAGAAGGTTAGTGTTTTTGGTTCTTAGCGTTTTGCTGACATTACTTTTGGTCACACTTAGCTTCGCCGCTTATCCGGAAAGACCGGTAACTGTTGTTGTTCCGTATTCAGCAGGTGGTGCAAGTGATATAACAGCAAGGCTCATAGCAGATTTTTGGAAGAAGTACACTGGCAAAGAAATGATAGTAACCAATGTTGTCGGAGCAGAAGGAGCGGTTGCAGCCAGACAAGTGCTTCAGACAAAACCAGATGGTTATACCGTACTTTGGTACCACCAGGCCGTACTGGGAAACTACTACCTTGGCGTAGCGGATATAAAGTGGTCGAGCTTTACACCGGCGTGTATCGTAACAAAGACCTCGAGAATAACTGCGGCACGGGCAGATGCTCCCTGGAATAATTTGAAAGAAGCTATTGAAGATGCAAAGAAAAATCCGAAGAAGTACGTGTACGGAGCCGGTGCAGGTGGAATAGCTTATTTGGAATACGCTCCGATCGAGATGGCAGCTCCAGGTGCATTCAGAGTGGTTCCTAACGAGGGTGGAGATGCGCAAAGAATTGCTGCCTTACTTGGTGGCCACGTCGATATTGTTCCATTAGCTCTTGTCTCAGCCGTTCAGTATATCAAGAACGGGCAAATCAAGGTTTTGGCTGTGCACGATGATCAACCAGATCCGTTCATACCCAATGCGCCAACGGCAGCTTCTCAGGGACTTAGGAGTCTGAAGTTCCCGATGACAAACACGTTCTTCTTCCCTCCAAGAACTCCGGCTAACATAGTGAACGAGTTCAACAAGATTATTGAAAAGATAGTAGCCGACTCAGAATTTCAAAAGAAGTTGGCCGAAGTTGCATACGCAGTCCCGTTCTTTAAGACTGGAAACGATCTGTTGAATTTCTGGAGAGAACAGGAAGCAGTTTACATGAAAGCAGCTCAAGCAGTTAAATGAGAAATACAACAGTGGGGGGCAACGTGCCCCTCACATATTAAAACTAAAAGCTGGGGAGGAATCATCATATGAAAAAACTGACTAACATACTAAAGAACCTAATATTCCCAATAATATTTATTGTCGTATCGATAGTAAGCTATATACAAGCTGTATTAATTCGAACCCTTCGATTTGGCGGCTCACTTGGTGGAGATTTCTTTCCAAAACTGATTTCTCTACTTACATTACTGTTCTCCATTTTGTGGCTGGTAATGGAAATCCGAAGTCTGAAGAAGAAGTCTCAGGTTGCAGAATCTTCAAATGATGCAGGTCATAATGTTGGATTTCGCAATTCTCTACTGTTTTTGATAATCTTCGCTGCTGCGGTATGGCTCATGAAATACGTGGGTTTCCTGCTTTCCGCGTTCTTGATAGTTTTCTTTAACTACATTTTCTTGAAAGATGAGATGAAATTGAAAGATCTGCCGTTAGCTATCGCATATACGGCGGTTGTTTCTTTTGGAATCTGGTATCTCTTTGAGAAAGTCTTTGAATTGGTTTTTCCGAGAGGCATTTTCTGGTAAGTTGGGTTGTTCTAAATTCTTTAAAATGATTTAGAGGGTGATAGATGTGGACGGAAAGAGTGACGTTGGAATAATTGGGCTTGGTACCATGGGTAAGAATTTATCACTCAATTTTGCACAGAAAGGTTTACGTGTTAGTGTTTACGACAAAGAATACGGAGTAACTAAGCAGTTCTTATCAAGCATTCCTTTCTCCTATAGCATTCGAGGCTTCCAAGGTATCGATGCTCTTGTTGAATCTCTCAGTAGACCAAGGGTGATTATCTTACTCATCACGGCTGGGAATCCGGTAGATGAGGTCATTAATTCGCTTCTTCCATTTCTGGAAGTAGGAGATATAGTAATAGACTCCGGAAATTCGCACTTTAAAGACACCGAAAGACGCTATAGGTTCCTCACTGAAAAAGGCTTCCGCTTTTTAGGGATGGGCCTTTCCGGTGGTTCTGAAGGAGCTTTAAAAGGGCCCTCTCTGATGCCCGGTGGGGATTATCAAGCGTATAAACAGGTCGAAGAAATGCTGAAGAAAATCGCAGCTAAGAGTAGATATGGTGAGTGTGTGAATTACATGGGTGAGCGCTCAGCAGGGCACTTTGTTAAAATGGTGCACAATGGCATTGAATATGGGATAATAGCTGGCATCTCTGAAGTTTATCAAGTAATGCGTGAAGTCTTATTGCTACGAACAGATGAAATCGCAACTATTTTTGAAGAATGGAACGAGTTGCTGTTTGATTCATTTCTGCTCAGGGTTGCAAGTATCGTCTTGAGGCAGGTCGACGAACTTACAGGTGCTCCTTATATAGATGTGATCCTTGACGTTGCAGAGCAGAAGGGGACAGGTCTGTGGTTTACTCAAACTGCGTTAGAGTTAGGAATTCCTGCAATCACGATAGCAGCTTCAGTGAACAGCAGAATGATTTCAGTGTTCAAAGAACTTAGAATGAGGATTTCTAAGAACTCTCAAATAAAGAGGCGTTCACTGGAACAGGAAAGTTTAGGTTTAGACTTGATAAGTTTACTCAAGGATGCCCTTATGTTTGTCAACTACATTGCTTTTAGTGAGGGACTGTGGTTGTTAACGCGAGCCTCGAATGAATTTGGCTACAACGTCCAGTTAGATAATGTGTTAAAAGTTTGGAGAAAAGGAAGTATCCTCGAGTCAAATTTCATAGATTACTTACTGTTGGAAGATCTTGGAGGTTTGGGATGCTTAATTGAGAAAGAGAATATCATAAAGAATTTGAACCTTTTGTACGAAAATGTTATCCAGGTTAGCAGTATAGCCAAAAGATACAATATCCCAATTCCTGTTATTGATTCCGCTATTAATTTCTATCTCTCTATTGTTTCTGAAAAGCTGCCTGCAAATCTTGTTCAGGCGATAAGGGATTGGTTTGGTTATCATGGGTTTTACAAGGTCGATAAGCCGAATCAAGTATTCCACTTTGAAAAAGGAGAAGCTGATAGCTAAACACATAACTTCAAGAAATTCACGGCTGCCCTTCCTTAAGGATAAAATAGTTTCTTACGTCTCGTATCTGGTCTTTCACTCTTAAATCAGGGAGTGGAAGACTTTTTGTTTTCGTTTAAAAAGAGTCAAAAGTCAAATTTGTGAAACCGTTGCTATGGATTTGGATTTAATGATTGTTTTCATCAAATTGATTTTGATTCGGACAGATAAGAACTCTGCTAACACAACTACTATTGGAACTTTTTTATAATAACTAAGATATATGGATAGAAAACATTTTTAGATTATGCCTTTTTGACAAGTCCAACAAGTGAACCTGTCCCGTACGATATGTGCAAAATCAAGAATGAAGTTAACGTATAGAAAAATATGCTATTGTCGTTGTGTTTGGTGCTTACAGATGCTGAGAATATGGTAACCATTGCTAAGTAAAGTGAAAAAGGAACCAAGCCAAGTAGTTTAAAGAAAGTTGGGATGACCGGAATTGAGAGGGTTACAGCCAAAATGAGTAGATAAATGACAAAAAACAAAGGAATTAAGTGCCTTAGCTTGTATGCTTTTTTCACGTACTTTCGGCTGTAGGTAACCCAAAATCCGTTTGAAAAGTTGTTTTGCCAAAGTCCTTTGAATGTATCTCTGGCAAAGTAGTACACTTTTGCTTGCGGAACAAGCATGATTCTATATCCCGCATCTTTGAGCCTTATGTTGAATTCTATATCCTGATTTCTTATTAGTCTTTCATCGAACAGTCCGACCTTTTCAAAGATTTCTTTTTTGTAAATTCCATAAGCTACCGTGTCGACGTATTCATTCTTCTGAGCGCCTGTTCTGTACTTTGCGCCACCAACTCCGAATGGATGTTTCAATACCTCAGAGTGCTCACAGATAGAGTTTCTAAGTACCTGTTCTGTCCAAGCCAACTGGCTGTTGAGAATTTGAAAAAGGAAGGCATTGAGCAAGGTGTTTATTTTGTTGGTGATGTGATGTACGATTTGTTTTTGATGATGAAACCGTTGTTTAAGTACGACGTATATGAGGCGGCAGGGCTTGAGGAAGGAAAGTACATAGTTATGACCCTTCACAGGGATTTTAATGTGGACAACAAGGAGAAGTTCGAAAAGATTTTGAAGGAAGTTGCCAAGGTTGCCGAAAAAGTTAAAGTTGTGTTTCCGGTTCATCCAAGGACAAGGAAGAGAATCTCAGAATTTGGACTCGATGAATATTTGAAGGACATCTTGGTTATAGAACCTATCGATTATCTGAATTTGATGGGCTTAGTTGAAAAGTCGTGGAAAGTGATAACTGACAGCGGTGGGTTGCAAAAGGAGGCGTATTTTGCTGGTAAGCGTGCAGTAGTTGTGATGCCAGACTCTGGATGGCGTGAACTGGTGGAAACAGGATGGAACATATTAGCTGATGGTGAAGGGATATACGATGCGGTGTTTAGCACGGAAGAAAAGCCATATCCAACAGAAGTATATGGAAATGGCGATGCAGGCAAGAGGATAGTGGAGATTTTGGCGAGGTAAGTAATATGTGATTTCGAAATGTTTGGCTGGAATGTCAACACCAAGAATTGGAAGACACCTAAAAAAGCAATCTAATTGAAGTTTAACACTTTAACACCTCCCACCCCTGAGTAGTAGGGGGTGTTTCACCTCACCATAAGTTTATTTAGTACCCTCCGACACTTTTGTTACTAATGAAAACGAGAGTTTTGATTTACCGTGCTCGAACATCAAAGCGACAAGAAACTTGTCGATAAGACTGCTTTCAAGAGTCCATATTTAATTAGCTTCAGGAATGACCCAAAGACTCTTGTTGGAGAAATATAACTTTAGTTCAGAACCTGGTTGCGGTATACCACTCTCAACTGGGTTAGAAATTGTCGTCTTAAAAACTGTTCCATCCGATGCTACCATCTCGCATTCAACAGCAGCTCCAACAAAGATTGAAGAAATAATTTTCCCTCGTATGAGATTTATCCTCTCTTCATCTTGGAAAGGTACGAGTTTGAAAGCTTCAGGTCTCAGGACAATTTTAACTTTTTGCCCCGGAGTGAGTGAAAAAATGTTCGGTACCGAGATACGCTTATTTTCAAATACACTGCAGAAAATATCGGCAATTTCATTGTTTGCGTTATCGACAGAACCGTCAAACAAATTTACCTTACCGATAAAGTCTGCAACGAACTCATTTTTTGGTTTTGAGTATATCTCAAACGGATTGCCGATTTGCATTATTCTTCCGCCATTCATGACTACAACTAGGTCTGACATGCTCATTGCTTCGATTTGATCATGTGTAACATACACAGTGGTTATATCAAGCTCTTTCTGGATTCTCTTTATCTCGATTCTCATCTGTTCTCTGAGCTTAGCATCAAGATTTGAAAGAGGTTCGTCCAAAAGTAATACGCTCGGTTCTACAACTAGGCTTCTTGCCAATGCAACCCGCTGCTGCTGTCCACCTGAGAGTTGTTCAGGCCTCCGCTTTTCAAGACCAATTAATCCTACTATTTCCATTATCCATTTGACTTTCTGCTTTACTTCAAAGTTTGGCAATTTTTTTATCCTGAGTCCAAAGGCTATATTCTCTTCGACCGTCATATGAGGAAAAAGGGCGTAACTTTGAAACACCATGGAGATATTTCGCTTATTAGGTGGTTCATTTGTGACGTCAGCACCGTCGAGTATGATTTTTCCAGAAGTGGGTATCTCGAAACCCGCAATCATCCTCAAAGTTGTAGTTTTACCACAGCCTGATGGACCCAGCAGAGTAACAAATTGTCCCTTTTCAACTCTTAAATCAAACGCTTCAACCGCTACAGTTTCAGTTCCATAATTTCTGAATACCTTTGTTAATCCTTTTAATTCAAGACTCATTTTCTCAACCCCTTACCGAAGTATAGTTACTTATGCTAACTTTATTCTTCAAGAATATTTTCAAAACGCCGATAAAAACCATTATAATTAAGGTAAGCAAGGTGGAGAAGGCACAAGCCTCTGAAAGTCTGCCCGATTCGGTTTGACTTAGAATTTGGACGGTGATAAGATTCCACCGACTCGAAACCAAAAATATTGCAGCACTTATCGCAGTCATTGCTCTCACAAATGCAAAGACAAGAGCTGAGAAGAAAGCAGGGGTTATCAATGGCAAGGTAATCTTCGCAAATACTTGCCTGTTGTTTGCCCGCAATGTAAATGCTGCTTCCTCAATTGAAGGATCAACTTGGTTGAGCAAGGCGATACCTGATTGAATTCCAACAGGCATATAACGAAATACGAAATTCAGAACCAAGATAGTCAACGTGCCTGTTAGAAGTAAAGGTGGCTTATTGAAAGCCAAAATGTACCCAATTCCAATGACTGTACCCGGTACTGCAAAACTAAGAAGTGATATGAACTCCATAACTCTCTTGCCTGGAAAGATTTTTCGGACAACTAAGAATGCTATTACCATACCAAAAACAGCTGAAATGGGTGTCGAAATCGATGCAATGGTAAGAGTTCCCCTAATCGCACTTCGCCCGACATCGAAGATGTATTTGAAATTGTCAAGTGTGAATTGATTGTTTGCACCCCAGGCTTTTGTAAACGCCCCCCAAAATATGATTCCGTAAACCAAAAGTATAAACAGTACGATAAACAAACATATGCTGAAAAGTATCCATTTTACAGGTTCGCTCACACTCTTGAGTACAGAGATAGTCGGCTTTCCAGTTACTGTGTAGTACTTTTTCTTCTCAAGAAAGTACTTTTGAATTATAAAAGCCAGCAGCGATGGAATTAATAACCAAACGGATAATGTTGCACCACTTCTTAGGTCGTACATCCCTGTTATTTGAAGATAGGCCTGGACAGAAAGTATTGGGAACTTGCTTCCTGCAAGTATCAACGGATTACCAAAATCCGCAAGAGACTCAATGAAGAGCACAAGCATAGTGCTTGCGATACCAGGAACAGATAGAGGCAAAACGACTTTGTAGAAAACTTGCCATCGGCTAGCTCCTAGGTTGAAAGCTGCATCTTCTAAAGTCGGGCTTATTGTTGAAAGTACACCATCAAGGGTTATAAAAGCAACAGGGAAAAAACAAAGTACTTGCGCTAACATCAGACCGGGTAGGCCATAAATGTAGATGTTTGAGAATCCAAGCAATTTTGATGTTATGAGGCCATTTGCACCAAAGAGCATAATGAGTGAGAGTGCACCCACAAATGGAGGAAAAATGACTGGCATTATGGCAATTGTTCTAAAGAATGATTTGAACGGAATGTCTGTTCTGTTAATCGTGTATGCAAACAAATAACCAACAGCTGTGCCGAGTAAAGCAGTGAGAAACGCTACTAAGAGACTATTTACAAAACCGCGTCTGAAGTAGTTGTTTTGTAAAGCGTTTTTGTAGACTTCCAACGTGAAGTTACCATTGCTATCGGTCAGGCTTATCTGGAAGATTTTATACAGTGGGAATATTATGAAAATTACCAAAAGTGCAAAAACGACAAATATTGTTGTAAGCAATGCAGGTTCTTTCAAAAGTTTAAGCAGGTACGATTTTAATTCACCCTTAGAGTAGTTCATTACGATCACCTCACAACAAGCTTTGTGCAAGTCAAGTAACAGAAAAAGGGGCACATGGCCCCTTTTTCTTCAATTGGGGAAGAGCTTAATAGGGTAAAACCTCGTTTATCCACCTGTTCACAATTCTTGTTTTATTGTCGGCAGCCCACTTCGGATCTACGTGAATGAGTTTTATCGATGAGAGTGAAGGGAGATTTCCAAAATCAACATCTGTTCGAATCGGATAGAAGTATGTTTTTTGGTTGATAATTTCCTGCTGTCCCTTTTTTGAAATGACCCACTCAACAAGTTTTTGAGCTTCTTCAATATTTTTCGCACCCTTTATAATCGACATACACGCAACTTCGTACGGTACTCCTTCTTTCGGGAAAACAATCTTCACATTGTAACCTTGATCCATGAATTGGAAGAACGCAGGTGTGAACTGGATTCCAAAGACTGCTTCGCCAATTGCTACTGCCTTGGAAGGAGCTGTACCGCTCTGTGTATACGTTTGGACGTTTGGAGCCATTAATTTCAGAAATTTCATAGCAGCATCCTCACCCAAGATTTTTATTAGGCCAGTTACGAAAGTATACCCGGTACCGGAAGACTGTGGGTTAGGATACTGTATTGTTTTTTTATACACACTCTTCAGCAGGTCGTTCCAGCTCTGAGGTAGTGGGAGCTTGAGCTTCTCCAGCATTGTCATATTTACACCTATACCGAGCGGGTTCATGTATATCGGATAGTAGTATCCTTCCTTGTCGTAAAATCTTGTCGATATCTCTTTGGGAACTGTTATCTTGAATGGTTGTGTTAATCCTCTTTCTTTGGCAATAATGTGGTTTTCCATTGGAGCACCAAACCAGACATCTGCTTGCGGATTTTGCTTCTCTGCCTCGATTCGAGCTAAAGCAGGACCTGAAGAAAGGAAGACAAAATCAACATCTATTCCAGTGTCTTTGGTAAATGCACTAAGTATTTTTCGTGCGTTTGCTTCATCAACACTTGAATAGACAATTAACTTCTTCGAAAATGCCACGTTGGTAACAAGGAGAGACAATACAAGTAATACAAACAGTAACTTTTTCAACATTCTTTCACCTCCAGTTATTTTGGTATGAAGGTATTTTAATATAAAGAACTTTGTGAACAAAATTGAAAAATCACGCGAATACAAGCGTATAATAGGCTTAAGATTAAAAATCCAAGGTTATCTTAACGCTGCTCACAGAAGCACTGCCAGAGAGTATAACCTCTTCAGGGGTTTGAAGGCAGACCAGTCTCAAAGAACTCATGTAAGGCCTGGATGTTCTTTTCAATATCAGTGTCAAATATCCATTGCTTCACACCATCGATAACAGTGTATCCTTCTCGGAAAGAACCGTTGATTGGTATTCTGATGCGTTCAAGTGTATATTTTGAGTAATTTTTTGTTGCAAGTGAAATTATTTCGCTTCGTGTTAAGTTTGTTTCGATATACGGCAACACCATGTCAATTATACGCAGCTTTGTGGAAATGGAAGCGTTCTTTAGCTTTTCGAATACTTGTTCGAGAACCCGCTGTTGTCGTTGGACTCTTTCATAGTCTCCATTGCCTACGTACCTTATTCTTACATAACCGAGAGCTTGTCTACCATTAAGTCGTTGTAACCCGGGGCGTTTTACTTCAGGTACATCACCGCCTATGAGGTTTTTAACTTCTCGCATGTTTATGTTTATATGCTCCAGTTCATAGTACTTAACGTCTATATCAACCCCACCAACCGCATCGATTATCTTTTCAAATCCACGGAAATCGACGGTAGCATACTTTGTTAGCGAGAGCTTGAAGGTTCGGTTTAGTGTTGAAAGTGCCAATTTAGGTCCTCCAAGTTCGTACGCACTGTTGATTTTCCGCTTGCCGTAGGTTGGAACATATACATAAAGGTCACGCATTATCGAAGCAAGTTTGATTTTCTTCTTTGCGTGGTCAATTAGTAGTATCATGATCGTATCACTGCGGGCACGTTCTCCTTCTTGTCTTGCATCTAATCCGAAGAGTGCGATTGCGAATTTCGATGATGTTGACTTTTCAGTTTGGCCCTCAGTATGAGCATTAACCTCTTCAGGTTTGAATTCTGCCGTGAAAGTAATATGCGAGATTTTTGTCTCGAAATATATCCACAGGATGAATCCGGTGATTGATATTGTGAGTAGAATCGCCAAGAGAGTTTTTAAAAACGAGCCCAACGGTGATGCCTCCCTTTCTATTCTGCCTTTTTGACAAGTCCAACAAGTGAACCTGTTCCGTACGATATGTGCAAAATCAAGAATGAAGTTAACGTATAGAAAAATATGCTATTGTCGTTGTGTTTGGTGCTTACAGATGCCGAGAATATGGTAACCATTGCTAAGTAAAGTGAAAGAGGAACCAAGCCAAGTAGTTTAAAGAAAGTTGGGATGACCAGAATTGAGAGGGTTACAGCCAAAATGAGTAGATAAATGACAAAAAACAAAGGAATTAAGTGCCTTAGCTTGTATGCTTTTTTCACGTGCTTTCGGCTGTGGGTAACCCAAAATCCGTTTGAAAAGTTGTTTTGCCAAAGTCCTTTGAATGTATCTCTGGCAAAGTAGTACACTTTTGCTTGTGGAACGAGCATGATTCTATATCCCGCATCTTTGAGCCTTATGTTGAATTCTATATCCTGATTTCTTGTCAATCTTTCATCGAACAGTCCGACCTTTTCAAAGATTTCTTTTTTGTAAATTCCATAAGCTACCGTGTCGACGTATTCATTCTTCTGAGCGCCTGTTCTGTACTTTGCCCCACCAACTCCGAATGGATGTTTCAATACCTCAGCTATTGCAATAGCTTTTGGAGTGTTGCTTCTTGGAAGTGTCTCCATAAGTCCGCCAGCTACATCGCACATGTTCTGCTCAAGCACATTCACGCAAGTAGATATGTAATTACTTGAGTACGTGGCATGTCCGCTTGCTATCATGATGTATTCACCAGATGCGTTCTGAATACCGATGTTTAGCCCAGCTGGTGTGTGGCGTTTAGGGTTTTCAAGGAGTTTTATTTTTCCTGGATGTTTTTCGATGTATCGTTCAACTATCTGCCTTGTTTTGTCTGTGCTCATTCCATCAACGACAATTATTTCGATATTTTCATATTCGTTTTCAAGAAGGCTTTCGATGGTTTTAGAAACGGTCTTTTCTTCGTTTCGAACGGGGAGAACTACTGAAACGAGTGGTTCATTTTGGCTCATTAGACTACCTCCACATGGATTTGTTTTCTTATCTTGCACTGATAGTATAACTCAAAGTTTTGTGTTTTTGAATACGTTCAGCCATCACTTATTAACAATTTAAAACTGTGGTGGTAAAATCTTGGTGGAGTGCTGAACTGAGAAAACTTTTGAAAGGGAGTGATTACATGCAAGGAAGTGCTCAAAGAGAAATAGACACCGTGGTCTTCGATTTGGGGAGAGTGCTCATACACTGGGACCCATATGGGTATATGGTTGAGAAGTTTGGCGAGGATGTAGCAAAACGGTTGATGGAAAGGGTTTTCAATGTCCCGGAATGGAATTTGATGGATAAGGGTGAGATTTCTGAAGCACAGCTTTGGAGGATCATGGAGGAAAGGTATCCTGAAGATGCTCAGTACATCAGGCACATGAAAAATGCAGTGTTGAGCTTGCTAAAACCGATTGAAGAGAATGTGAGCCTGTTGCCTTCTTTGAAAGTGCACGGATACAGGTTGTGCGTGCTTTCGAATTTCAGTTATAAATCTTTTGAATACGTGTATAACACGTTTGAGTTTTTCAAATACTTCGACTGCATGGTGATTTCAAGCCATGTGAAGAAGATTAAGCCAAACGAGGACATCTTCTACGAGCTGATGGAACGATGCGGTGTGAAACCCTCGACTTCATTGTTCATCGATGATAGGGCGGATAACATTGAAACAGCCATCAGGCTCGGGTTCAATGTGATTCATTTGACGGAATATGGTAAGCTCAAGGAAAAACTGGAAGAGGTTTTGAAGATGGAACTTTACTGAAATGCTGAAAATCTTACGATAGTGTTGGGGGGATGGGCATGGGGAATGCGAGACATCGTATATCGGCTGAACACAGGATTTATGCGTTTTGCTCAGATGTTAAGCCTGCTTTGTTTGTAGAGAGCGGTGATGAGGTAGAGTTCGAAACACTGGATTGTTTTTCCAACCAGATTAGAAGCTGCGAAGATAAGCTGGAAAATTTGAATTGGTCTGAAGTTAATCCGGCAACGGGACCTGTTTTTGTCAATGGCTCAATGCCTGGGGATGTCTTGGAAATTGAAATAATCGACATTGAAGTGGCTGAAAGAGGGGTAATGGTCACTGGCAAGGGCTTGGGCCCACTAGGAGAGAGGTTTGAAGAGTATTTCACTAAGATTGTGGAAATAAAAGATGGAAAGGCGATTTTTAACGGATTAAAGTTACCCATAGAACCTATGATCGGCGTCATTGGTGTTGCACCAAAAGAGGGCTGTGTCAACTGCGGAACGCCGGGATACCACGGTGGTAACCTCGACACAAAGTACATTAAGAAAGGTGCGAAAGTGCTGTTGCCTGTTTCTGTCGAAGGTGCGCTGCTTGCACTTGGAGATTTGCACGCACTGATGGGTGATGGGGAAATCTGCGGGACTGGCATTGAAGTGCCCGGAAAGGTAGTTGCTAAGGTGAGAGTGAGAAAGGGTTTAAAGTTGAAAAATCCAATGGTGATTTGTGAAGAAGGTGTGTTTGCACTCGCATCAGCTCAGAGTTTGGACGAGGCGGTCAAGTGTGCAGTGGAAAATATGGCGGAGGTTATAACAAGCTATTCTGAGATCCCGCTGGAAGAACTCGTGATGCTGATGAGCATCGTTGGAGATACTCAAATTTCACAAATCGTTGATCCACTTGTGACAGCAAGGTTCAGAATGCCAGTGAATGTGCTTAGACAGTTGGGGATTGATGTTTTTTTAGATCTGCTTGGTTAGGAATATCAAAACGTGTGTTAAATGATTTCAAGGAGGGGTTCTATGATTTCACCAAGTGCTAAGATTGGTAAAAACGTAATGTTCGGTGAGAATGTTGTGATTGAGGGGAACGTTGTGATAGGTGATAATGTTGTTATCGGGCACAACGTAGTGATACGAAAAGATACTGTAATCGGTGAAGGGAGCGTTATTGGGGATAATACCGTTCTGGGGAAAAAACCGTTCAAGGCATCGGCATCGGCAACCACCGATGAGAAAGAACTTGAGCCTCTTGTAATTGGTAAATACGTTACCATCGGTGCTGGGTGTGTGGTGTACAGAGGAGCTGTGTTGCACGATTTCGTATTCGTCGGGGATTTGGCGAGCATTAGGGAAGATGTAGAGATTGGGGAGTATACGATAATCGGTAGAGGGGTGGCTGTTGAGAATAAGACGAAGATAGGCAAGTATGTGAAGATAGAGACGAATGCGTACATAACTGCGATTTCGACGATAGAAGATTACTGTTTCGTCGCACCGAACGTGACTTTCACAAATGATAACTTCTTGGGAAGAACGGAAGAAAGAAAGAAGTACTTCAAAGGACCTACACTGAAGAAAGGTGCAAGGATTGGTGCGAATTCGACAATACTGCCGGGTGTAGTCATAGCTGAAGATACTCTGGTTGCCGCTGGTTCTGTTGTGACTAAAGACACGATGCCAAGGAAAATATACCTCGGCGTGCCAGCAAAGGAATTCAAAGATGTCCCATCTGAGCAATTGTTGGAGAATCAGGTGTATTACAAGGGGTAAGTGTTTTTAAAATCTTCGACCTCATGTCTTGTGGGAATTGAAGGTTGAGCACCTTTCCTTGTAACAGATATGGCTGCAGAAATGTTGGCAAACTTTATAGCTTCAAGGATATCTTTGCCTTCACTTAATGAAACAGCCAGCGCACCGTTAAAAACATCGCCGGCCGCCGTTGTGTCAACGGCGGTTACTTTTATTGTTGGTACATGATGAATCATGCTGGAATCGATGTATGTTGCACCTTTATCTCCCAACTTGACGATCATAGCTTTTAGACTCAATTCTTTCATCCTCTTGAAGCTTTCTTCTATTGAATGAAAAGAACCGAATAATTGTTCGCTTATACTTTTGAGTTCCTCTTCGTTTGGTGTTAGGTAATCAACATAGTTAAAGATCTCAGGTTGAATACTCTGAGCAGGTGCGGGGTCGAAGATAACAGTTTTTCCCGCCTCTTTGAATAATCTGGCGGCTGCAAGAGTGGTCTCGTACGGTACTTCGTTTTGGATAAGCAGAATATCACCCTTCAGCAGTTCATCTTTCGCATTTAGTACCATTTCTTTCGATAAGGTATCGTTTGCGCCAGGATTGATTATTATCCTGTTCTCACCAGAGATGGTAACTTCGATGAACGCCATACCTGTTGAAACTCCACTGACAACCCTGTATCCGTGTATTTTCTCACGTTCGTAGTTCTCAATCAAGGTTTTACCATATTGGTCGTCACCTACGGCCGTAAGAAAGTACACAGGCTGCTGGGATAAACGCGCAACTGCAACAGCTTGGTTTGCTCCTTTTCCACCAGGAAAATACTCAAGTTTAATCAATTTCTGCGTCTCACCCGGCTTTGTAAAGTGCTCCACTGTAAGCACTATGTCCATATTTGAACTGCCAACAACGGTAATCAATTTTCATATCCTCCTTTTCGTAGATTCACGAACTACCAGCTCAGGTTCTAAAATGATGCCCTCGGTTGTCATCAGTTGCTCCTTTATCATTTTTAATAGTAATTCACAAGCTTTTTGACCCATTTCGTACATCGGCTGACGTACAGTAGTCAGGGCGGGCTTGTAGTGTCTGCTGAACGGTATATCGTCGAAGCCTGTTACACTTACCTGTTCTGGAACACGTATTCCTCTGTCTTCGAGAGCATCTATGACTCCAAAGGCAATCAGATCATTTCCGCACAGTATCGCGTCAAATTCCACAGGATTACTTAACTGCGAAGCGAATTTGTAACCCGCTTCGTACGAAAAGCTTGTGAAATGATGTTCGTACTTGTACTTTCCCGATTTCATTCTCTGCAAAAACGCTTCGTAACGTTGTTTTGCGCTGAATGTGTTTTTATCGCCGTTGATGAAAAGAAAACTCTTGTGGCCATCATCTAATAGATGATCAACCAAAAGACTTATTCCCCTTTTGTTATCGACAATGACGTACGAGGAATTCACACCGCGAATGATTCTATCAAGAAAGACCACTTTTAATCCTTGTTCAATTTTGCGAAGCAGTTTGGGATTTGAATCTCCAGAGCCTGTGAAAAGCAAGCCGTCGATATGTTTGGAGAGTAAAGCTTCAAGTATGTGGTTCTCTTCATTTTTGTCTTGATCGGAACTTCCAAATATGAGAGTGTAACCATGCTGTCTGAGGTAGTCTTCAGCACCTCGAACGATGTTTGCGAAGAACGGGTTCGTTATATCCGGAAGTATGAAACCAATCGTCTTTGTAGCTCCGTTTCTCAAACTACGTGCTATGCTACTGGGGGAATACCCTAGCTCTTGTACAGCTTGGATAACCTTTTCCCTTAGTTCTTCCGAGACTGGGGCAGAGTTTGTTAGCACCCTTGAGACCGTAGAGATCGAAACACCAGCTTTCTTTGCAACATCTTTAATGCTTATTTTTTTCATTTGTGTCCTCCCCGTTTGCGAAATTCAAAGCCCAGGGGATTTCCCCCGGGCGCCAGAATAATTTTACCTTATTTCTTCACAAGTTCCAACTCAACTGGTATGAATATCGTCTTTGTTTTCAGATATTCGTAAGCCTTTTGGACAGCGAGCTGTCCCATGAGATATGGTTGCTGTGCTACTGTGGCTGCCATTTCTCCCTTCTTAACTGCCTCAAGTGCGTCTGGGATCGCATCGAAACCAACTACGATTATCTTTCCAAGTTTCTTAGCGGCTCTAATCGCTTCGATTGCACCAAGTGCCATTTCATCGTTCTGAGCGAAAACGGCATCGATGTCTGGATAAGCCTGGAGGATATTTTCCATAACCCTCATACCTTCTGCTCTGTTGAAGTTAGCAACCTGCTCGGCCACCAGTTGTATGCCTGGGTATTTCTTTAACTCTGTCTTGAAACCTGTGCCCCTGTCCCTGGCTGCTGATGTTCCCGGAATTCCTACAAGCATAACGACTTTTCCTTTACCTTTCAGTTGTTCGGCGATGAATTTAGCTGCCATGGCACCACCAGCGACGTTATCTGATGCTATGTGGACGACAACTTGACCACCCGCAGCTGCTCGGTCAACTGTTATCACCGGAATCTTTGCTTTGTTTGCGGCCTCGATAGCTGGAACAATCGCCGCACTGTCCGTTGGGTTGATTATTATGAGATCAACTTTTTTTTGTATTAGGTCTTCAATGTCGTTGAGTTGTTTGGCTGGTTTATCTTGAGCGTCGACAACTAACAATGTGATGCCGAGCTCTTTAGCAGCTGCCATAGCTCCGTCCCTAAGTGTGACGAAGAATGGGTTGTTAAGTGTCGAGAGCGAAAGACCTACTTTGAAGCTAAACGCATAGACCGCCAAAAGCACTACCGCGAGAACGAGAACCAACCTTTTCATACCCTTCACCTCCCAAAAGTGTGCTACCCTTCACGTTCGACCAGTACGGCCGTGAGAATAACGATGCCCTTCACTGCGTCTTGGTAAAATGGAGAGACGTTTAGAATGTTCATTCCATTGTTGAGAATGCCCATGATCAAAGCTCCGAAAAATGTCCCTAACACAGAGCCCTTGCCTCCAGATAAACTTGCTCCGCCGAGTACAACCGCTGCTATTGCATCAAGCTCGTACCCTACACCGAAAGTTGGTTGTGCGCTGTTCAACCTTGAAGTCAAGATAACAGCACTCACGGCCGTTAGCACGCCGCTCAAGATGTAAAAACTGATTTTGTATAGGTCTACTTTCACACCGCTGAGCTTTGAAGCAAGCTCGTTTCCGCCGATTGAATACGCATAGAGGCCGAACTTGGTGTATCTAGTTAGATAAAACATGAGAAGGAGTAAAGAGAACATTATAATCACGGGAACGGGTATGCCGAGTATATCCCCTGCACCAATAAAGCGGAAAGAACTTGGGAAGCCCGTTATGGGCATACCTTCCATGTACGCTAACGTTAAGCTCCTGGCTATCGCCATCGTTGCGAGTGTAACAATGAACGGTTGGAGCCTTCCCTTCGCTATTACAAATCCATTGAAAAATCCAAACCCAGCACCGACCAAAAGAGCAGCGAGAATTCCCAGTAATATGGAGCCACCTTTTGCGATGGTGGACGCCAGAATCGCTGCAGATAGTGCAAAGACCGAACCTACCGATAGGTCGATACCTCCGGAGATTATTACAACGGTCATTCCAAAAGCAATAATCGCTTGCATAGAAACTTGCCTTAGCACGTTCACAAAATTCGATAGCGTGAAGAATCTGTCCGATAGAAGGCTGAATAGCACAACCACTCCTACAAGACCAACCACAGCAGGGTATTCCCGTAGCTTGGCAGTAATTTTTCTCCAACTCATCAGTCGTCAACCCCCGTAGCAAGTTTTATGATTCTTTCTTCCGATAGTTCGTGACGGTCGAGTATACCCATAGAGCGGCCCCTGTGCATCACAAGGACCCTGTCGCAAAGTCCAAGTATTTCGGGAAGTTCTGAGGATATAAATATCACTCCGACACCTTCGTTTGCCAACCTGTTGACGATGTTGTAGACCTCAACCTTCGTTGCGACGTCTATCCCTCTTGTTGGTTCAACAAGCATGACCAATCTGGGAGTTTTTCTCAGTACTTTGGCCAAAACAACCTTTTGCTGGTTACCTCCCGAAAGTGTCTTGACTTTCTGATATATGCTAGTTACCTTGATGGAGTACTTCTTAACTTCCTCAGAAGCTAAAACCTTGGCCTTTTTCCAAGAAATATGCAGACCTCTGGAGACCTCGTTCGTGTTTTGCAGAACGATGTTTTTTGTTACGTCTAATTCAAGAACCAATCCCATCTTTTTCCTATCTTCGGGAACTAAAGCTATTCCATGCTCGAGCATGTTTTTTGATGGCTGGAGCTCGTTGTTGTTCAACACCATCTTTGACCAATTCGCTGGTAAATGCCCGAAAATCCCCAATGCGATTTCCGATTTTCCTGATCCGACCAAACCCGCTATACCGAATATCTCACCTTTCCGAACATCAAACGTTACGTTTTTTACGAAGGTCCCTACTGAAAGGTTTTCTACGGCGAATATAGTCTCTTTTTCGGGACGGTTGAACTTGGGGTACATCTCTTCGATTTTTCTACCAACCATCATTCTTATCAGTTCTTCGCGGTCAACCTCGGTTATATGCTTGACTCCGATAAGTTCGCCGTCCCGAAGAACCGCTACTCGATCCGCAATCTGATAGATCTCCTCAAGCCTGTGCGATATAAAGATTACAGAAACCCCTTTGGCTTTTAGGCCCTTTACGATTTCGAAAAGCCTCTCGGCTTCATATTCTGTGATTGTTGCCGTGGGTTCGTCCATGATTATTATGCGGGCATTCAAGAATAAAGCTTTTGCGATAGATACCAACTGCTTTTCTGATGTATTTAGATTTTTCACCTTCTCATCCGCTCTTATGTTGAATTTAAGGCTGTCAAGTAATTCACTGACGACCTTAAACGCCTTTTTCTTTGAAAAAGAAAATCCTTTCACGTTTCCAACGAAGATGTTTTCAGCCACGGTGAGTTCTTCGAAAAGGTTCAATTCTTGGTGTATAGTGGAGATTCCGGAAGCGATTGCCTCGGTTGGATCTTTGAAGTTGACCTTCTTGCCTAGGTAGTATATTTCTCCTGAGTCGGCTTTGTGCACACCACTTATGATTTTTATGAGCGTACTCTTGCCAGCACCGTTCTCTCCGACAAGTGCAAGGACCTCTTTTTCGTGAACGTCCAAGCTGACATCTTTCAGCGCCTGGACACCGGGAAATGTCTTGCTAACGTTTCTTACTTCAAGTATCTTCTCAGACATTCAAAAGATCACCCCAGATACAAGTATCGCGTTAGAGTACGGTGTTGTGTCTCCAGTTCTGATGACAGCTTTGCATCTCTTCGTTATTTCTTTCAGTTCTTCGTGTGTGACCTTTTGTATTTCTACTCCAGGCAGCTTTTCTTGGAGGTCGGCTATAAAAGATTCTTTCGACTCACTGGCTATGATTATTTTTTCGACTTGAAGCTCTTTCAAAACAACTTCCAAGGTTTCTGAAAACAGGGGTTTTCCGTAATCCAAGACAATATCTATTCTTTCAACGCTATCAGGTATTGGAAAACCCAAGTCAACAACGGCTATCATGTCCTTGTGCCCCATTGAAGCTATAACCTTCGCGATTTGAGAATTGAAAATACCTGCCTTCTTCAAATGTTTCACCTCCTACAACAATGATGGGTTGACCAACTTTGAAAACTCTTGCCTTGTTCTTTCTTCTGAAAACGTTTTCGAAAACGTTTTCAAGGGTATATTATCACACACCAATGATAATACCAAGTATAGAAACTTCAAGAATAACGACATCTCGTTAATCAATCAAAAGAATTTGGCTTTTCAAACATCCTGAAGTAAGAAAATAGAGATTTTTTCTGGAAATAAGGGACAGTCGCGAAAAAGTAAAATAGCGCAAATGAGAATCCTCCATGAAAGATGGACAATAAATAAGTTCATCGTGTGATACAATTTTTATTAGGCAATCTACACAGCTAGGTGGAACAAGACATGTCTAGACCTGCGGAGATTTTCCAGCGGAGGCGTGAATGATTGATGACACCGGGCTATGCGGAAAAACTCCCAGACGGTTCGTTAGAACTCAGGGCAAAAGAACTCATGAGCCATCTTGAAGAGTGTGATTTGTGTCCTCATATGTGCAAGGTGAATAGATTTGAGGGCAAACTGGGGTTTTGCAGAGCGAGTGCGGATGTTGAAATTGCAAGTTTTGGTCCTCACTTTGGGGAAGAGTCCGTGCTCGTTGGTAGGAACGGTTCTGGGACCATCTTCTTCACGCACTGCAATATGCGGTGTGTGTTTTGCCAAAACTACCACATAAGCCAGCTTGGAGAGGGAAGAAGGGTTAGCGTTGAAGAACTTGCAGAAATTATGTTAACACTTCAAAAAATGGGTTGCCACAACATCAACCTCGTCACTCCTACGCATTACATCCCGCAGATTGTGTCTGCTTTGGTGATTGCTGCTGAGAATGGATTGAATATCCCTTTGGTCTACAACTGCGGTGGGTATGAAAGGAGAGAGATTATAGCCCTGCTTGATGGTATAGTGGATATATACATGCCCGATTTTAAGTACGGTGATAATGAGAGAGCAAAGTGCTATTCTATGGTTGTAAATTACGCAAAACATGCCAAAGAATCGCTTATCGAAATGCAAAGGCAGGTTGGAGATTTGGTTGTCGATGAGCGTGGGATAGCCATGAGAGGTTTGATAATCAGGCATTTGGTGATGCCCAACAACGTCGCAGAAAGCAAAAAGGTGCTGGAGTTCGTAGCAAAGGAAGTATCACCAAAAGCGTATTTGAATATCATGGCTCAGTATTATCCAACGTTCAAAGCACACATATATCCAGAAATCGCAAGGAGAATAACTTACAAAGAATACGAAGAAGTCCTTGAGATTGCCAAGTCGATAAGTTCTGAGTTTAGGTTCGCTGATTAGTTGGTTCGTTAGTTTGTGCATCTGTCGAGCCTGTCCGAAATTTGTCGAGCTTGTCGACGGTGTCGAGCGAAACAAGTTTAGTGTATGGTATAATTGAGCTGGGAGAACTTGGAAATGGATTTTCTAAGAATTGGGGTGAAATAGTGCGAGAGAACGTTTCTGTTCTTATTCCACTTTTGGTTGATAGACCTTTGGATGAGACAGGCTCCATTTGGTTGGTGAACAGGGAAAGGGAGATCGGGTACCTCAGCAACGTTGCATTGCACTTTCCTTTTGGTGTGTTCGGGGTAGCTGGCGAGACTGGTATTGGGAAGACAACAGTGCTCAACTTTGTGAAACCGAAAGGTGTCTACGCTGAGATGGTCAACATTTCGCTCAGGGATACGATGGAAAGTATACTGTACGATTTGCTCTATTCGTTGGCTTCGAAGTTGGAGAATGACGACGACGTCAGCGATGTTGCAAGGGAGTGCAAAGAATGGATTACAAAAGAAGTATCCACATTGAAGGGATTTTCACTCGCAATTACGTTGCTTGGAACTGCTGAAGCAAAGTTCGAAAAAGCGAAAGCCCCACGCTTTAATTTTTTCGGTGCACGTGAACGGCTCGGGATGCTTCTGGAGAAAACTATCAAAGCGAAAGGTAAGTTCTTGCTGATAATCGATGAATTGGACAAGGAAAGAAAGGAAGACGTACTGAAGGTCATTGATGCCCTGAAAAATCAGATGCTTCTTGATAACTTGGTGGTCATATTCTCTTTGCCGTTTGCTATATACAGAGAGTACCTAACCGATAGGATGCGTTGGAACGAAGCGGGCAATTTGGAGAATGTTTTTAAAGATATTGTCTTCTTGGAGCCCCTAAAGGCTTTGGATATCAAAGAAATGGTCGCTAAGAGGTTGAAAGAGCATTTGGACCTTCTTGAACCAGAGGTGTTAGATGTCGTTGCCGACTTTACGGATGGAAATCCAAGGGACGGGTTGTGGATATTGTCCAAAAGTATCTACGATAACATTGGCGAATCTAAACTTAAGAAAGAGCACGTGGTGAGAACGATAAATAGGTTCGTTAAAGAATATGTTTCAATTGCAGGCTTAACGGAGAACCAGAGGAGAGCAATTAGTTTATTGAAAGATTATTTCGGCCCCAGAGATGGAATACTGGAAATACTCCAAAAGAGCGGTTTTAAACGAACAACCGCATATTCTGTTCTTGATCAGCTGATTGAGAAGAGATTTTTAATAATCCGCGAAGGTAATTACAGGATCTCTGGAAAATTCAAGTTCGTTGACTTCTGAATGCTGTCGAGCCTGTCCGAAATTTGTCGAGCTTGTCGACGGTGTCGAGCGGGTGAGAGGTAATATCGGCTTTGAAAGGGGATAGTTGTTATGAAAAGAACTTCAATCCTCACATTGATTGTTCTATCGCTACTTTGCACCATGGCCTTTGCCAAGGTGTACCAGGTCTATTCAGCTGATGATGTTGAGAGAGCAATCGTCAGTGATATTCACAGCTATGAACAAAAGACAGTTCTAAAAGCAAATGGGACAAACAACGCGACGATGCTTAAGTTGGTGGGGACGATTATTGAAATTATCCCTGAGCAGTTGTTTATACAAAGATGGAGCGCTGATTCAATCGAGCAGGCAGGAAGTGTTGAAACAACGATAACGTACGTGTATTTAGAATCCGAGGCAGAGCGCAAGGCGGTTGATGAGTTCATATCAAAGAATTTGCCTTCGATTCTTAAGAATGCACGTACGGATTTAGAAAAGGTCTACGCGCTTAACGAATGGATAAAATCATACATTCAGTACGATGAGTCTTATTCCCACAAGAATGTTTATTCAACTTTGAAAGACAGAAAAGGTGTATGCCAAGGGTATGCGCTCTTGTTTTATAGACTTGCGAAAGCAGCAGGGATAGATGTGCTACTTGTCAGTGGTGAGGCAAAGTCTCCATACGAATCAGCAGAAAAACTTGTCCCACATGCGTGGAACATTGTGAAGATAGCGGGAAACTGGTACTACATCGATACAACATGGAACGACAGTCTAGGTATGAACACTTACTTTCTCTTTGGTAAAAATCAAGCAAGGTATTCGCACTATGCAAAGACGAAAATTCCAGTTACCATATCGACTAAAGGTTTTGCAGAAAAGTTGTATGAAGAAATACTCAGTGGAAATAAACAGTCAGCGGGCCTTTTTAACTCGCTGTACGGTAATTTGGCAGATAAATACGATGATTTGGTCGCTTATTTGACAAAGGGACTAAGAGATAGAAGCGAGGTTGTTTTTGTCGGACATACTAATTTTGTTTCAAAGTATTTGTCAAAAGCAGTTGAAGAAGCGCTGTACAACGCGAATGTGAAAAGCGTAAGCTACGACTATTCGCATTTTTATCTTTTCACGTATGGCGATAAGGATTTCTACGTATGGCAGGTTAGGTTTAAGTGACCTTACCAGCCCATCCCGAGCGCCCACATTGGGATGGCGTTTCTCACAGGTACGTCGATATCGTCTCTAATCACTTATTGAGAGTCCTTCTTTTTCTTGTTCTCACCACCTATCTCCAAACTAATATCATCGAATAGAAAATCTCCTTTCGGTTCATCTTTTTGTACTAACAACCTTCCTCTGTCTTTGAGAGCAAAAACAACAAACGCCTCGCGAAAGTTTCCTATCTCCCCTTCCAACACACTGTAGAGCGTGGGGTCGAAAAAGAATATCTTTCCGCCTTTAGAATACGGCCTTTCGATAAGTGATTTTTGAACTATATTTACCAATCCCACTTCTTTCAATGCGTTGAGCAGTTCAAAGAGTTTCTCCTTGCCAATTCCCCAATCTCTACACATGGCCTCTACGTTTATCGTGGGAATTTTCGAGTAAGCCAAATGGCTAACGATGGCTTTCATGACTGCGAGGTGATTTACGCTCAGCGAATTGACAGACATCAAAGTGGGTTGGATAATTACAAACCTGGGCGAAAGTTAGGCCCTACTTTTATGCAGCGCTATCGAGCCACTGTCGCTAATCCAAATTTTTTTGTTTGGAAAGGAATCGTATAGTGATTTGATTTGTAGTCCCCAGTCTTTGAGGAAATGTACTTCATCGACTATGAGTCCGTTGTATGATAAAAGGACGAGTTGGGCTAATTCTAAAAAAGGCACGGCATTTATTAAAGGATCATCAGCTGAGACATAGAACATCTCCTCGCTTTCCGCTGTGGAAAGAAGGAAAGTCGTTTTCCCGCTTCCCCTCGGTCCGAACAGTAAAATTCCTCTACTCGTCGACCTCCCTTTTAGCTTCTCAAAGTACAGTCTCTGCTTTTCGGGTAAGAAAGAAATAGCCCTCTTTGTTCTTAATTCAAGAGCCCTATCGACCGTCATTCCGCACACATCCCTCTTCTAATATATTCTGTTACACAACGATTATGCAACAGAAACGTTCTAATATGGAACGAAAACTAAGTCTTTTTTAAAAAATCGTTCTATTATAGAACGATTTATGGCTGAAATCGTTCTCACCCAGAACGATTTGACAGGTTATTGGGTGGAAATGTTGTGTAATTGTTCGAACTAGGGCTTGCTTATTTAAAGAAACTGAACATTAACTTCTGCATATGGTAGAATATTTATGATTCGTTGTTGTTCCAGATTTGAAGTTGTTGTGGTTTCTAATTTGAACTAAACTGTACAGACAATTGCTAATATGTAACCATCTGTCCGGTTTCTGGTATTTGGCACGAAACAGGACAGAAGAGAAAAGATGCAAAATTTGGTGTTAATAATATTGTTCGAGCGCTATCGAGAAATGGAACTTGGAAAAGCAGGACAATTTTTCGAGGTGAGAATATGAATAATATTTTAATCACAAAAGAGTGGTTGTATATAATCATAAGGTAAAATCCAAATTCGATAATGCGGGAGCATGAATATATGGCACATTCGGATAGGAATACAAACATTTTCGGTTTTTCAGTAGCGGGTGTTAATTTCAAAGTTGAAAGGAGCAGGCGAAGAAAGAGAACGGTTCAGCTGCATTTTGAAGATGAAAACACGATTGTCTTAATCGCTCCGTGGCATTTTGATAAAGAGAGAGCACTGGAGTTTGCGACAAGAAATATCGATAAAATTCGCTTGCTTCTTGATAAACATCGCTCACGAAGTCTGGAGAATGGGAAAGATGTGATTTTGTATTTTGGGAAACCTTTTAAAGTCGTGCTCAGTAGCAAAATTGTCGTTCCCATACTTTTCGACACCGAGCATTTTGTCGTTAATGAAAGATACGCCAAAGATATCGATATTTTGGCAAAGCACTGGCTCCGAAAACGGGCAGAAGAGTACCTTCCAAAAAGGTTGAAGGAAATTTCCAATGTCATGGGGATAAGCTACAAGAAGGTGCAGATAAGGGATGTTAAAACGCGGTGGGGAAGCTGTTCGTCTAAGGGGACGATTTCTTTGAACTGGAGGTTGATAATGGCGCCGGCTGAAGTGATAGACTACGTTTTGATCCACGAGCTTGCGCATATTGTTCATCCAAACCATAGCAGAAATTTTTGGGCGTTTGTGGGAAGGTTCTGTCCAAACTATAAGGTTCACAGAAATTGGCTGAAAAGGAATGGTTTTTTGTTGCTTAACTGGGCGACAAAGGATACCTTGACACACTAAAAAGTGTATGGTAAAATCATACCGCTGTTTGAGAAAAAGTGTGGCGGCGTAGCTCAGTGGCTAGAGCAGATGATTCATAATCATCGTGTCGAGGGTTCGAGTCCCTCCGCCGCCACCAGTTTTTTTAAGTTTTCAGGCTTCGAGCCAGCGTAGCTCAACCGGTAGAGCGACGCATTCGTAATGCGCAGGTTGAGGGTTCGAGTCCCTCCGCTGGCTCCAAAAAATTGAAAATAAAAAACTCAAGGGCGGACTCCGAGGGGAGTCCATATTTTTTTGTATTTTGAGTGTATAATATTCTCAGAAAAGTTTAAGATAGAGGAAGAGGTGTTAAAGGTATGGAAAAGGTAGGATTCGTCGATGTTGTGGATTTTTATGTAAAAGCAGGTAATGGCGGAAATGGTGCAGCAACGTTTAGGCGAGAAAAGTATGTGCCGTTCGGAGGACCAGACGGCGGAGATGGTGGAGATGGTGGGTACGTTTTTCTTGTTGCAGACCCAACTATCTCCACGCTTTATCCATTGACTGAGAAGAGAAAGTACTTCGCAGAGAATGGAGAAAACGGAAGAAGGAAAAAGCAGCACGGCAAGAACGGTAAGGATTTGATTTTACGAGTTCCTGTTGGTACTATCGTGCGTGATTACGATACAGGCGAGATTATAGCAGACCTTGACGAGCCTGGGAAATATTGCTGTGTGGCGCGCGGTGGTAAGGGCGGAAGGGGTAATACGCACTTCAAATCCTCTACAAACCAGGCACCTAAGCTTGCAGAAAAGGGCGCACCCGGTGAAGAGAGACACATACTCTTGGAATTGAAGCTGCTTGCCGATGCAGGCTTGGTTGGATATCCAAATGTTGGCAAGAGTTCGATAATCTCGCGCATAAGTAATTCTAAGCCGAAGATAGCCAACTACCATTTCACAACACTGGTTCCGAACCTTGGAGTAGTTGTTGTTGATAAGCCAGAGAATTCATTTGTGATAGCTGATATTCCCGGACTGATAAAAGGAGCAAGTCAGGGTAAAGGGCTTGGAAACGTCTTTTTGAGGCACGTTGAGAGGTGTAATTTGATTGTACACGTAGTGGATATAGCAGGCAGTGAAGGAAGAGATCCTATCCAAGATTACTACGATATACGCAAAGAGCTTGAGTTCTTCAGCCCTGAACTGGCAAGTAAGGAAGAAATCGTTGTTGGGAATAAGTCTGATTTGCTTTCGGAAGACGAGCTGAAATTCAACATCGAGCGGTTCAAAGAGCAGACAGGTAAGGATGTGCTACCGATTTCAGCTGTAACGGGCTACAACCTCGATACGCTGAAGTACACGGTTTGGGAACGCATAAAGGAAAGTAGAAAGTTGCTTGCCGAGAAGATAGATATCGACAAAATCGAGTTCGTCAAGCCTGAACCTGTGAAGATATTGCTGCCTGAGAAAGTGGATATTACGATAACACGTAACGATAAGGGTGAGTTTGAAGTGCACAGCGAGTATATCTCGACTTATCTTGAAAAGTACAAGAAGGAAGCAAAGTACATGCTTGAAGATATAATCGAAATTCTTGAGAAGAACGGCCTTGATGAGAAGTTGAGAAAGGCTGGTGCGAAAGATGGAGATACTGTATGGGTTGAAGGAGTTGATTTCATTTTCAAAGAGTGACACGGCGGTTGTTTTTGGCAGTTCTTTTAATCCACCACACATCGGGCATATCGTGATTTTCAACTACGCACTGAATTATTTTGATGCGGACTTTTATATCGTCCCTACGAACGTACCGCCGCACAAACAGATTGCCGTACCGTTTGAAAAGCGCTTTGATTGGGCGGTGCGAACTTACGAAGTGTTTGATGGTGTGGATAAAGCAATATATATCACCGATATGGAAAGGCATATAGAGGGAATAAATTATGCTATCTACAATGTTGAGTATTTTTTGAAATACTACAAGAACGTGATTTTGCTTGTTGGAGAAGATGCACTGGGGAATATTGAAAGATGGTACAAGTACGATGAACTTTTGAGAAAGTGCATCTTGGCGGTTTATCCAAGAACACGCGACGGAAGTCTTTACAAAAGGGGACGCGAAGTGCTTGGTGCATTGTACGAGAGAGTCTTGGAGTTGAATTTCCCGATTGTTGAGGTTTCTTCTTCGGAAATTAGAAGGTTTGTTAGGGAAGGCAAGACGATAGCAGGGTTGGTACCAAAGCAGTTAGAGAATGATGTAAGGCAGACTTATATCAACCTCGAAGAAGGGGAAAGATGGTAGATGGCTGTCAAGGAGAATTTCTTACCAGGAAAAGTCGGGTTGGCTCCCATGGCGGGGGTTACGGATTATCCGTTTAGAAAGATATGCTTTGAGCATGGTGCACAGTTTGGTTTTACCGAGATGATCAGTGCCAAGAGCGTGCTGTTGAATATTTCTGTGAATGAAGTCTACTTCCCAAGAGAAGATGAAAAGTACTTGGTAGGTGTGCAGCTTTTCGGTGCGGATCCTGTTGAATTAGCCGAAGCTGCTGCTTTGGTGCAGGAAAGAGGGCTTTGGGTGGATCTAAACGCAGGCTGCCCCGTGGCTAAGGTTGTGAAGCGCGGTGCAGGAAGTGCACTTTTAAAAGATATCGGACATTTGAAGATGGTTGTCAGGGAAATGAGGAAGGTTGTCAAAAGGCTGAGTGTTAAGACAAGGATAGGTTGGGAAAAAGATGAGTTTGAGAAGATTTACGATGCACTTGTAAGCGAGGGTGTTGATGTGATTTTTGTGCACGGAAGGACGGCAAAGCAGATGTATTCAGGCAAAGCGAAGTGGGATATCTACAATCCGGGCGTTGTGCCATTTTATATAAGTGGGGACATTTATTCGAAAGATGATATAAGACGTGCTATGGAGCTTTCAAACGTAGACGGTGTAATCGTCGCAAGAGGTGCCATCGGTAATCCGTGGATATTTTCAGATAGTCAGCCATCTATTGAAGAAAGACTGAAGGTTATTTTAAAACATATCGATTTGCTCTATCAAGAATACGGCAAGCACGGGGTTGTGGAATTCAGAAAGTTCGTTGCTGGATACACGAAAGACATGCCACATGCAAGGGAATTTAGAAACAAGGTGATGAAGATAACGGATGTAGCTGAATTGAAAGCTGCATTTGTTGAGTATTTTAAGAATATATCAGCTCAGCATAAGCAAGAAGTTGTTTAGGTAATTGTTTTGAAAGGGGTTGAACTTGTAAATGGGTTGCGTATACCTTGTTAGACACGGTAGTACGGAGTGGAATGAAAGGCAGTTGTGGCAAGGGGTTGTGGATACAGAGCTTTCCGAAAAAGGTCGCATCCAAGCAAAGATGGTTGCGCAGTTTTTGAAAGGCAAGAACGTCTCTAAAATTTTTTCAAGTCCGATGAAGCGTGCGTATGAGACAGCAAAGATAATAGCAAATGCGATAGGGTACGAAGGGGAGATTGTTACAGATTATAGGCTGCGTGAATGTGAGATTAGGCTTTGGAACGGGAAGAATTTCGAGCAAGTGCTTTCAGACCACCACGAAGCGTTCAATGAATGGAGGACGAACCTGTTTTCTAACGTGGAAGGTGCAGAATCACTTGGAAGTGTTCAGGAAAGGATGTACGGATTTTTGAAAGAAATGGTAGTGCATTATCCAAACGAAAATGTTATAATTGTTTCGCACGCGATAGCACTGAGGATGTTGATTGCCAAAGTGCTTGGATTGATGCCGCCTGCACACCTGAATTTCAATTTGGATAACGCGTCTTTGAGCTGTTTGATTGCTAAGGATGGTAGCTTTAGAGTGAAGTTCTTAAACGTCACTGCCGAGGACCTTTCTTTCTGAATTTCATAAAAGGGGGATAATCGATGAAGCTTGTCCTGATTATACTTGGCTTTCTGTTTCTTGCGTATATTGCTGTGAAAGTGTTACCGCTGAAGTTGAGGTATGCGAATGTCTTTTTTGCGCTTAGTTTGATATTCCATATTTTTGCTGCGTTTACTTGGTCTTATGGATTCATCATATTGTCGTTTGTGCTTATAATAATATTCTTCCTCGTGCTACTTTACCTTTTTGGTTTGTGAATAGTTTGAAAAAACTGACAGGAGTGATGAAGAGTTGCCCGGAAGTAGCGTGAGTATCGTTAATGTGGATAAGTACTTTGGGGATTTCCACGTGCTGAAGAACATAAACCTCGAGATTAGAGCAAACGAGTTCTTCTCAATTCTTGGGCCTTCCGGTTGTGGAAAGACGACACTGCTACGCATTATCGCAGGACTTGAAGATGTCGATGATGGCGATGTGCTACTCGATGATAAAAGTATCATCAATCTTCCTCCTAATAAAAGACCTGTCAATACGATATTTCAAAATTACGCACTATTTCCTCATCTGAATGTCTACGAGAATATCGCTTTCCCATTGAGACTTAAGAAACTTTCCGAGGGTGAGATAAGAGAAAAAGTTCAGTGGTTGTTATCACTCACAAGGCTTGAAGAACATGCGAAAAAGAAACCTGCCCAGTTGTCTGGTGGGCAAAAGCAGAGGGTATCGCTGGCCAGGGCACTTGCGAATGAACCAAAAGTGCTCCTTTTAGATGAACCTGTTAGTGCACTCGATGCGAAGCTCAGACAAGAGCTTCTAATCGAGCTGGACAATTTGCATGATAAGGTTGGTATCACGTTCATATACGTTACACACGACCAGGCTGAAGCGATAAGCGTTTCGGATCACGTCGCGGTGATGAACAATGGGGAGGTTGTCCAGTACGGCACGCCATACGAGATCTACGAAAGCCCTGCCGATGCGTTTGTCGCTACGTTCATAGGCGAGAGTAATTTGATGAAAGGGACTGTGAAAAGGTTGATTTCGGAAAGTTACGTGCTTGTCGAATTTCCTACACTTGGTGAGATCGTGTGTTACCGGGATAAACCGGTTGATGTGAACGATGACGTGTTAGTCACGCTTAGACCTGAAAAGATTAGAATCACTCACTCAAGACCTCAAGTGCCTGAGGATTCGTTTACGAATATTTTGCACGGCGTTGTTGACGAGACGATATACATGGGTTACCAGACGAAGTATTTTGTTAGAACGGATGGTGGGTACATACTCAGAGTCTACAAACAGCACGCAAGTTACCTGCTCGATGAGAAAATCATCCAGTGGAAAGACGAGGTTTTCCTTTACTGGAACCCGGACGATAGTTTCATCGTGGAGGTCGACAAAGGGTGAGTAAAAAAGAACAATTAGAGAAGTTTGATAAAGATAGAGCAAATGTATCAAAATGGATGAGAAGAGGCTACGACGGCTACGGGCTTGTTTATCTTTTTTGGCTCGCTGTGTTCTTCTTAGTTCCTGTTATAGTAATACTGGCTTACAGCTTTTTTGAAAGGGATTACCAAGGCGGTGTAATTTTCAAATTCTCACTGGAAGGCTACAGAGATATTCTCAATCCTAACTATCTTCTTGTCTTCCTCCGAACAGTTTGGATTTCGCTAATTTCCTCGATTGTATCCATTGTTATAGCTGTACCTGTAGCTTATTATATTGCATTTAGCAAATGGAAGAACCTACTGTTGCTGCTCGTTATTGTGCCGTTTTGGACGAACTCTTTGATAAGGATTTACGCGTGGATATTCATCCTTGGAAACAACGGGATTGTCAATCAGTTTCTAATAAGGATGGGATTCACTGAGTCTTACGTCCAATTTATATACAACAACTTCGCGGTTGTTCTTGTGCTTGTTTACACCTACCTACCGTTTGCAATATTGCCATTGTATTCATCTATAGAGAGACTTGAGAAGCATATATTCGAAGCGGCGATGGACCTAGGTTGCACGAAAAGGCAAGTTTTTTTCAAGGTGCTTTTACCTAATATAAGGCAGGGGATAGTTTCATCTTTTGTATTTGTGTTTATCCCCGCGATAGGGACGTACGCGGTTCCCGAGTTGGTCGGTGGGAAGAATTCCAGGTTGATTGGAAATGAAATTGCAAGGCTGCTTACTACGGCGAGAAACTGGCCTGCTGCAGCTGCGATATCTTCCGTGCTACTTGCAATCACGATAATTGCCGTAATCGTGTTTATATTCGGTGGTGAGAAACGTGAAGCCAGGTAAATTCGCGCTCGTAGTGACTTTGATTGTGCTGCTCTTTTTCTATGTTCCCATATTCATCGTTGTGCTCTTTTCGTTCAATTCATCTAAATCACCGGAATGGACGGGTTTCAGTTTGAAATGGTACGAAAAGCTCTTCACCTCATCTGCACATATCTGGCGCACGTTTATGAATTCCATCATCGTTGGTATCAGTTCAAGTTTTGTAGGGGTGATATTGGGGACGTTCGGTGCGGTTGCGATGTACATGGGTTCTAAGAAGTTTAAAAAGCTCATGTGGACAACCACCTACATTCCGTTCATTATTCCAGACATCATCATCGGTGTTTCTCTGCTAGTGTTTTTCACCACGATTCATCTGAGGCTCAGTTTGTTTACGATATTCATAGCGCATGTGACGTTCTCGATTCCATACACGATGATGATCATCCTTACGAGGCTTCAGGATTTTGATAAGTCGATAATTGAGGCAGCTTACGATTTAGGAGCTACGCGCGCTATCGCTCTTTGGAAGGTTATTATTCCAATAGCGCTCCCGGGAATTGTTGCCGCGTTTTTTATGGCGTTTACGCTTTCTATAGACGATTTCGTGATTACGTTCTTCGTTGCTGGCCCAAGCTCAACAACGCTGCCTTTGCAGATATTCTCGATGGTGAGGTTTGGCATCTCACCAGTGATTAACGCAATTTCAACGCTTTTGCTTGCTGGAACGATTTTCATAAGCGTTTTGCTAAGAAAGTACGTGAGGTATATAATATAAGTGGTCTTTTTACCAAGCTCGAAAATATCTAACACTACGGCGGAGGTGTGAAGAGATGGTTCAGGATATTAAGACTTACGTTGAAAGAGTCAAGAAGGCAGCAGAGTTCATTAAATCTAAAGTTGCTGAGACTCCGGAAGTTTGTATCGTGCTTGGCTCTGGTCTGCATGG
This sequence comes from Fervidobacterium islandicum, assembly GCF_000767275.3. Lineage (NCBI taxonomy): Bacteria > Thermotogati > Thermotogota > Thermotogae > Thermotogales > Fervidobacteriaceae > Fervidobacterium > Fervidobacterium islandicum. Next base: position 211,811 of record NZ_CP014334.2, read on the forward strand.
CATTGCAGATATAGTTGAAAACCCGATTAGGATACCATACAAAGAGATTCCCGAATTCCCAGTTTCAACTGCTCCGGGCCACAAAGGAGAGTTGATCTTCGGAAAGATCTCCGGTAAGTACGTAGCACTGATGAATGGAAGGTTCCACTACTACGAAGGCTACCACATGAGGGATGTTACCTTCGGTGTAAGGGTCATGCAGGAACTAGGCGTTAAATACTTGTTCTTAACGAACGCAGCCGGCGGTCTTAATCCAGATTTTGAGGTTGGCAGACCGATGATAATCAGCGACCATATAAATATGATGGGCGATAATCCGCTTATAGGTCCGAACGTTGAGGAATGGGGTCCAAGGTTTCCGGATATGTCAAATGCGTACGACAAAGAGCTCAGGACAATTGCTAAAAAAGTTGCAGAAGAGCTCAACATCCCGGTCTACGAAGGCGTTTACGTTGCCGTGGCAGGTCCAAATTTCGAAACACCTGCTGAACTGAGGATGCTCAGGTGGATGGGCGCTGATGCAGTTGGTATGTCGACGGTTCCTGAAGTCATCGCAGCAGCGCACAGAGGTACAAAGGTACTTGCCATTTCTGCTATCACAGATAGAGCAGTTCCGGACGATTTAAAACCACTTACAGCAGAAGAGGTTCTCGAAGTTGCACACAGGACTGGACAGCTGATAGCGAAGATAATGATTAAAGTTTTGGAAAGAATATAAGTTTACAGTATAGCTGGTGAGAGTTATGTCGATTCGAACTCGACTTCTTTTGTTAGCGATCTTGCTGGTATCGGTTCCATTAACGATTTCTGTTTTGTTCACTGTTGTTAATCTGTCCAGAGAGAGTGCGAGAATAGAGAACGAAGTCAGAAAGCAGTTAGGAGATCCAAAGGTCATTTTCAAAGATTTCTTCGACACGTTCTCAAAACAATTGGAGGAACACATCAATGCGTACAACGAGAAATTAGTTGCCGCTGTTGAGAAGCAAAAAGAGAGCGTTCAGAAGGCTTTTGAAGCAGTCTACCTCGGAGCACTTGAGAAAGAAGCGAATTCAATAAAGAACGTTGTTGAAAACCTGATAAAAGAGAAAGTGAGCACGATAGAAAACCTTTCTAAAGTGGCTGCAAGTTCAAAAGAAGTCGTCAATGCGGCATCTGAGAAGAATTTAGGGCTGGCAGAGAAAAGAAGCCTTCTGAACAATTATGTGGAACGCGCGTTGTTTGACTACATTTCGCTATGGACGATTGAATCATCCGAGCCGAAGTTGAAGACAAGGCCGTTTGTGAACCTAGGTGAAAGGTATCTTGTTGAGTACGCTTATTCGCTTGCACCTGGTGTTGAGGCAACGACGTATAAGGATTTAGAGTTCGCAAATGAAATCGTTGACAGGGTAAAAAAGATTCTGAGTTCACCATCTGTGTATTCGGAATCTTTTGTATTTAAAGGCAACAAGGGGATTTATTTCATCGCACTCAACCCGGTGATGCACCCGCAGTTGGGCAATACAGTTACGGGGTTTGTTATTGCAACAGGAAGGCTCGCAGATAATTTCCTGGACGATATCAAAAGACTCACAAGTGCTGAGTTAACGATTTACATTGATGGTAAGGCGTACGCAACAACAAAAGTTGATGAAAATGGCGAACGAACTTTGGGCGTAGATGAGCCGAGTGAAGATAAGTACACGTTCAAAGTAGGCACTGAAGAATACCTTGCGATTAAGAGCGACTTAAACGTTGCGGGTGAAACGTTGGGCAAGTTCGAGGTAGCGGTCAGAAAAGAGACCGTGAGTGCGCAAATCGAAATACCACAGCCGGAGAAATTCCAGATGCCTGAAATTAAGATGCCTGAAGTTAAGGTTAGTATTGATTTGAATCTTGCAAGGTTGGTTGTAATCAATTTGATTGTAGGAATTGCCATCCTTGCGATAGCACTTGTCGTTTCTGTACCTATGATCAATAGCATCTCAAAAGAAATTGTTAGGTCTTCTGAAATTATCGAAAAATTCTCTAACGGTGAGCTTGTATCGTTCAATGTAAAGACGTTTGGTGAATTTGAACGGGTTATTAATTCGCTTAAACGACTTTCAGAGAATTTGCGTGAGTACGCAAGGGATATGAAAGAAAGTTCAAAAGAACTGACAAGCGAAATCGAGCAAGTCACAGCGATTAAGGAGACTTTGGAAAACTCAGTTTCAAGGTTCAGTGAGTTTGTTGAAAGATACATAACGGATGTTGAGGATGTCAAATCGAAGATTATGATGCTCCAGCAAACCGTTGAAACGTCGATGGAAAGCAACGAGAACCTTTCACAGCAACTATCTGAGCTTTTGAGAGATATAGAACACGCTCAGGCGGAGATTTTGCGAAACGTAGCTTTGATAGAGGAGATGAATGAATCGGTCAATGCAAATGTTGAAGTCTTTGAGAAATTCAGTACCACTGTGCGAAGAACGATAGAAAAATTTGCATCTATTAAGGACTCTATTGCAAAGATTCAAAATGTCGCCTCACAGACAAACCTGCTTGCTCTGAACGCGGCAATTGAAGCTGCAAGAGCCGGGGAAGCGGGTAGAGGATTTGCGGTTGTTGCCGATGAGGTTATGAAGCTCTCTGTGGAAATCAACAACCTTTCGAAAAACCTTGTAAGAGAAGTTGATACTTACACGAACGACCTCAAGGAACTGGACAGACTCTACGAAACCTCTGGTGAGAAGTTCAGAAGGTTACAGCAAGCAAAGGAGGAATTCTCATCAAATTACTACACTGTTATCGAGAAAGTCCAAGAGATCGGCACTCTCAGTGCGCAAGTTGGGGTTCAAATCCAGGAAAATAACGCTACGTTCTCACAGATAGAATCCCTCATGGACGATGTGTCGAACTCGGTTATATCTTCTTCAGAACAGTTGCGCAGGTTCAACAAAGAGTTCAGAGAAATCACGGTGGTCTTCGAGCAGTTGGGTGAAAGTACAGAGAAATTGAGAGAGATAGCAAGAAAGATGGAGAACATCTCGCAGTGGTTCAAAGTCGATTAAAATAGCTGAGAAAAGTAACTTATCGGTGGCTCGAAAGAGCCACCTTTTTCGTAAAACGGTTTCGTGGTATAATTGGAAATAGCTTTGTGTATTATAGGCCTATCAACTTTAGGAGTGATAAATCGAAAATGGTAGAATTGGAAAAGCTGCAAGAGATGGAAATTTTGGAGAATAATGACGATACACGCGATACAATTGTCGCAATAGCAACACCACCTGGTGTTGGTGCTATTGGTATTGTAAGAGCTTCCGGACCTCATTCGTGGCGTATTTTGGAAGACTGCGTTCGAAAAAGTATCGAAGCTGAAAGAAGAGTCGTTTACGGTAATTTCTACGATAGCGATGGAAATATCGTAGATGAGGTGCTCTTTGTCGGTTTCAAAGGACCGCGCAGTTATACAGGGGAAGATATGGTAGAGGTCTTCTGCCACGGCGGTATACTGGTTACGCAGAAGATTTTAGAAGAATTCATTAAAAGGGGAGCAAGGCTTGCTAAGAACGGTGAGTTCACAAGAAGGGCATTCTTAAACGGAAAGATAGATTTAATCAAGGCGGAAGCGATTCTGCAGATAATAGAAGCCAAAAGCGAAGAGAGTCTGAAATTGGCCGTAGAGAACTTGAAAGGCAAGTTGTCGGGAGAAGTATCGGCGATACGAAAGATGCTGATAGATGCACTTTCGAAAATAGAAGTGACGATAGATTACGGTGACGACATCGAGATTCCAAGAGAAGAGATAGCACAGGATGTGGAAAACATCGTTAAGTTTTTGTCTGAAAAGCTTGCACACGCAGACAAAGGCATCCACGTATCCACAGGTGTTACGCTTGCAATTGTTGGAAAACCGAACGTTGGAAAGAGCACGCTGCTCAACAGGCTACTTGTCGAAGATAGGGCGATTGTGACGGACATTCCCGGTACCACAAGGGATGTGATAAGAGGGGAAATAAAGATACGGGGTATCCATTTTGTCATTTCCGATACCGCTGGGATAAGGGAGACAAATGACGTTGTAGAAAAGATAGGAATCGATAGGGCGATACGAGAGGCAAGTCAGTCCGATGTGGTGTTGTTTGTGCTTGACGCGACGACCGGTTTTACGAAAGATGATGAATATATAATGAATATAATCCAAGACAGCAACTTCATTGCTGTGTGGAATAAAACGGATATCGGAAATAAGATTTCGAAGGTCTCTAAAGATGGTGATGATATTTACATAAGCGCATCAACGGGCGAAGGGTTAAGAGCTCTTGAAGATAAGATCGTTGAACGGGTAAAACCGTTGGTAGAGGATGGACACCTGTCACACGTGACAACAAAAAGGCAGCTTGAGCATTTAAAAATAGTCCAACAGCACTTGAAAAAGGCTTTGGAAGCGATCAAGAGCGGGTACCCTGTAGATATCGTTTCGATCGATATCCGGAATGCGCTCTCCGAGCTTGATAGGCTCCTTGGAACTAACTTCACAGATGATCTACTCGACAATATATTTGCGAACTTCTGTGTCGGTAAGTAAATAAAAAAAAGCGGGCCTTTTCTGCCCGCATAAAGCCGTGGGGGGTGTATCTCAAGGGGGATAGGGGGTTCTCTGGGAAAAGTCTACCACAAGTTGAAAAAATTTGTGTTAAGCTATTGAGCACGTTTGTTATAATATTGCCGAACAAAGTTGTTACGAAATACTTTCCAATAACTCGACCTTTTTTCTTTGCCCTCTATTATATTAGACCACCAAAGTCTGAAAATCGTTCAAAAGTTTTTTGGAATTTTTTAGAAAATTTAAGAAATAGTTTTGAATAGTGTATTTTTGAAACTTGCCAACACATATGACAAAGGAAATTTTTGGCGTCCCAAATTTTAAGTGTATTTTGTTCTTGAGGTGAGAGTGTGAAAGCGGACGTTGGTGTAGCGTTGCTCGTTGTTGCGATAGTGCTCTTGATGATCATACCGATTCCGGACTTTTTACTGGATTTTTTCCAATTGCTGAATATCTCAATTTCTTTGGTTATACTCTTCTCAACGATGTACATCACTCACGCGCTTGAGCTCGCTTCGTTCCCGACGATGCTGTTGATAGTTACGATATTTCGTCTGGCTTTGAACGTTGCTTCAACAAGGGCGATTTTGCTTGAAGGACCGAAGTTCGGTGGAAAGGTCATTCAGACGTTTGGTAATTTCGTAGTTGGCGGAAACTACGTTGTCGGTATTGTTGTATTCTTAATACTTGTTATAATCCAATTCATCGTGATAACGCGCGGTTCTGAGAGGATCGCAGAGGTTGCGGCAAGGTTCACGCTCGATGCGATGCCAGGAAAACAGATGAGTGTCGATGCGGATTTGAACGCAGGTTTGATAACGGAAGATGAAGCCAGAAGACGTAGAGAAGAAATCAGACGCGAAGCCGATTTTTATGGTGCGATGGATGGTGCTTCAAAATTCGTCCGCGGAGATGCGATAGCAAGTATAATCATCACGCTGGTTAACAGCATAGGTGGTATAATAATCGGTGTATTGATGCACAGGCTGGGCTTTGCTGATGCTGCAAAGACGTTTCTACTCTACACCGTTGGAGATGGATTGGTATCCCAAATACCAGCGCTGATGGTATCGACGGCAACGGGCATCATCGTTTCAAGAAGTGCGACTAAGGATAACCTTGGAACTGAGTTGATAAGGGAACTATCGGGAGAGAAGAAGGTTATAATACTAACCGGAGTGGTGATAATCCTCCTTGGATTGTTCACACCTCTGCCTACGTTCACAAGCTTACTCATCGGTGGATTGTTTTTGACCGTCGGTATCATGATAAAAGAAGAAGCTAGGCCAGAGGTCCAACCTGGCATAGCTGGAGTTCCCGGTGTTGGAGGTGCACCTCCTGGAGCGGCAGGTGTACCAGCAGGACCTGTGCTGTCAACACCTGAAGAAGTTGCCGAGGTTTTGCAATCTGACACTGTGGAAATCAACATTGGATACGGTCTTCTACCGCTTGCTGACCTTTCGCAAGGTGGAGATATGTTGGAACGCTTGACGATGATACGTAGGCAGCTTGCCCAAGAGCTGGGGCTTGTGCTTTCACCTATAAGGGTAAGGGATAGCGTGTTATTGAAACCAAACGAGTACGCTATCTTTATACGTGGTGCAGAGGTTGCCAGGTACGAGCTATTCCCGAACAGGCTGCTTGCGATTAATCCGGGGTTTGTTACTGAGCGCATAGCTGGTATAGAGGTAAAAGAACCCGCGTTTGGACTTCAAGCGTTTTGGATAGACGAATCGAAAAGGGATGAGGCTATTCAAAAAGGTTTTACCGTTGTTGATCCTCCAACGGTTTTCGCTACGCATGTGACGGAGATTTTGAGAAGGTACGCACCAGAGTTGCTTGGTAACAGAGAGTTTCAGCTTTTGGTTGATGGTTTGAGAAGCAAATTCGATAGATTGGTTGACGAAGTATTCAATGTTGTAAAGCCAACAGTAGTGAAGAAGGTTTTGCAAGAATTATTGAGAGAGGGCGTTTCGATAAGGAATCTGCCGTTCATATTTGAACTCATTCTTGACAACGCGGAAAGGGCAAGAGATGTAGAAAGTCTGGTAGAATATGTTAGAAGGGGATTGAAGAGGCAGATCGCGAGTAAATTGTTAAGTCAAGACAAGCAAATCCACGCAGTTGCGCTTGATAGCGAATTAGAAAGGATGCTTACCGAGTCGATTTCAGAGAGTGATGAGGGCAGATATCTGAGTGTTAATCCACAGATTATGAGAGAAGTAATAGAGAGAATCTCTCAGGAATTGGAAAAGCTCATGAGGAAAGGCTATTCGCCGATTCTTATAGTCTCGGGAACGATACGACCTTATCTTGCAAAGATGGTTCTGAGGTTTATCCCTGGAGTTACGGTCATTGCATTTGAGGAAGTTCCAGAAGATGTCAATCTTTCAATCGAGGGTGTGGTGAGGATATGATTGTAAAAAAGTACCTCGTAACCGATATCAAGGAGGCTTTTGAAAAGATAAGGGGTGAGCTTGGAAAAGACGCGGTTATATTAAGTACCAGGAAGGTTAAAAAAGGTGGATTCCTTGGTATAGGTGCGAAAACATACCTGGAAGTTACAGCGGCGGTTGAAGAAAAGAAGACCCCTCAAACGGAAGAAAAAGGCCAGATTTATAAACTCCAGGAAATACTTTCGAAAACGAAGCAGCCTCAGCAGTCTACTGAGGATTTAACAGAGCTGAAGAGGATGATGCTTGAATTAAAATCGATGGTGGCATCTCAACGGGCGAATGAGCCACAGTGGGTGCAAGATTTAAGAAAGGCTTTGGAAAAGCAGGATGTGGACGAGGAAATCACCGAGAAGGTGATAGAATACGCTAAGGTTAAATACCAAGAGCTTGATTTTGGCAACGAAAATACAAGACTAATACTCTCTGAGATGTTCCTTCCTTTCATGAATACGTCTATACCTGAAATGAAAGGGAAGGTGCTTTTTGTTGGGCCAACGGGCGTTGGGAAGACAACGACTTTGGCGAAGTTGGCTGCAAAGTTGAAGCTGAACGACCACAAGCGTGTGGGAATTATCACACTTGATACTTATCGCATTGCTGCTGTTGACCAATTGAAAACGTACGCGATGCTCCTTGATGTCCCAATTAGAGTTGCGTACACACCTAAGGAAGCGAAGTTGGAGGTCGAAGCCTTATCCGATTACGATGTGATTCTAATAGACTCAGCAGGTAGGAGTCAGAAGAATGAACTCCATATGACTGAAATCAAGGCGATGGCCGAGGTTGTCGATCCAGACCTTGTGTTTTTAATTATAGGCATGCAGTACAGAGCAGAGGATGTTAGAGAGATAGCCGATAGATTTTCGATAGTATCGCCTACACACGTTGTGCTCTCCAAAATGGATGAAACTTCTTCGTACGGACATTTCGTAAACGTGCCCACGTTCTTAAATGTTCCCATCGCCTATGTAACGAATGGGCAAAGAGTACCAGATGATATAATGGAGGCAAACAGCAGAGAATTGGCGGTTCTTCTTGCACGCGAGGTGTTGAAAAATGCGAGATCAGGCAAGTAGCCTCAAAAGCAGTGAAATCATCGCGGTTATAAGTGGAAAAGGAGGTGTTGGGAAAACACTTGTTGCCACGAACTTGGCTGCAGTTGTTGCGGAAAATGAGAAAAAGGTCTTGCTGCTTGATGCAGATGTAGGGTTTACCAATGCCGATATATTACTCGGAGTTTATCCAAAGCACAGCATAAAAGATTTTGTGAATCACAAGTGCGACATAACAGATTTAATAACACCTACGAGTTACGGTATAGACCTCATATCTTTAGGCGGTGATGTCTCAGACCTACTTGCCACGAATGAGTTGGTGTTAAAAGACTTCGCAACTAATTTTTTGAAGCTACTTGAAAACTACGACGTTGTCATTATGGACATGCCTCCAGGATTTTCAAATTCGTACATGCCATTTTTGGCGTTGGTTGATAAATTTATCATATTGACCACACCGGAGCCGACCTCTGTGGTTAACACGTACACGATGATAAAGTTGCTCAGTATAAAGGGGATAAAAGGGGACGACATCCATATTGTGGCGAACATGGTTCAGAATATAAAAGAGGCGACGAGCCTTATGGAGCGATTTTCGGAGGTTGTTGAAAAGTTTGTGGGTAACAAAGTATCTTCAGTCACAATGATAAAGGAACACCCGCTTGTTGTCAAGAGCATTAACGACCGACAGCTTTTCGTGTTGAAATACAGGAGTATACAACCATCGTTCTCAATCATGCGCATAGCATCTTATGTACTTAGAAGTGAGATAAAAAAGATCGAGGAAGATACGTTAATCCAAAGGTTTTTAAGGTTCTTCAGAGGTGAGAACAAGTGACATTGGAAGAATACGTGAATGCTAACCTCTCTGGGGCTGTGCTGAGAGGATTTTCAAAAGATGGTGAGCTACTCGTAAGATTAAGAGAGCTTCATGGTAGGAATCTTAAAATTTCTTTTCTTTCTTTTGCCTCCGTCCCTGAGATTCTGAGGGTGGATATACCTATAGAAGGCTTTGTCCTGTCAGTTATTGGTAAATTGACCGCTCATCAGGAAGGTATTTACGAGTATACAGCCTTGGATAAAGCAGGAATCCTACAACGACGTGCGAAACCGCGGTATGCGGCTTTTGAACCGTGCTCGATATACGGCTTTCATTCGATAATTATCGATGTTTCCGAAAATGGATGCCAAGTGATTTCCGAATTCAAACCAAGGGTCAAGGAATCGGTTGAAATGAGACTTAGGAATAACACTGAAGAGATAATTGATGGGACTGTGATGTGGTCTGTTGAAGAGGAAGAATGCTATCGATACGGGGTTTATATCCCAAATCCAAGTAGTTCTTGGATGAAGCTTGTGGAAAAGTATAAAAACGATGCTGTTAACTTGTAGTGATGGAAGACAATAGAACACAGATAACACGCGCAATATCATTGTTGTTCAGTTTCAAGAGATTTCTCACTACACAAAAGCTGTTCACGTACATTGGAAGATTGTCAATATTCTTAAATCCACGCTTGGCTCGTACAAAGTCTTGGAATAACGAAAACTTCGATTCACATTGATTGTTTTGCCCAAGTCTCACAACAATATGATTGATATTCTTGTATAGTATCTTCACTGCACCATATGCACCAAGTCCATCTGTAATTAGTTCGATTGTTCTTTCGTTGTTACCAAAGAACTTCTCTAACAATATCTTCACTTGACCCATATCGCGATATTTGGATACATGCCAAGCAACAATAAGATTCGAATCGTGCTCAACTAAGAACCAAACGTAGTACTTTTTGGATTTAAACAAAACGACAGTTTCATCACCATGGACTTTGAAAGCATCTACAGGAACGAGGATGGAAAAGAAACAAGACAACTTAAGGATCCACTTGTAGATAGCGACATGAGAGACTTTGATATTAAGTGAGTCTCTGATGGAACGCAAGGACACAGCTTTGAAATAAAGGACGAAGGCTTTAAGGACAATAAAGATAGGGAAACGGAAGAACTTGAAAGAGTCGAAAGGAAGAGGGACAAATTGAGGTAAGTTAGTTGGGATTTCGTCTCTGGTATGGCAAGAACGGCAACGGAACTTAACGAAGGCTTTTTTGATTTTGTGGATTTGCATAGTTTTTCCACAGACAGGGCATTTAGGATAAGGGAAAGAGAAGAGCTTGTGTTTTTTTGAATGAACAAGTCTGAAAGTGCGCTTACAGTCTTTGCAAAAGTATTGTTGGTTACCGTACTTATCATGACCGTTTTTGTAGATGTTGGTAGAGCCGCATTTGGGGCAAGAGACTACAGAATTTTGCATAGTGGAGTACCTCCTTTTTGTGAGAATTGATGGTGGGGGGTGTTCCACTAATAAGAAGATAATACGGTTTTTGGAAATTTTCAATACTTTTAGTTAACAGCATCATAAAAACATAGGAGAGGTTATTTGATGGCGTACGTTGAGCTTATTGAAGCTGAAAAGGCGCTAAAGATAGGGTTGCCAGCGTTGATAAGGATAACTCTGGTGAAAGAATTAGAAGGGGAATACAAGAGCAATGTGGTTGATATAGATACGGCAAGACGCATTCTTTTTCTTTCCATTCCTTCTTATAAGGGTAGGTTTGTCCCTATTCCAAAGGGTGTCAGAATGACTGTGAATTTGTTCGATAGGTCTTCAATCTATGAGTTTGATACGGTCTCGCTTGGCGTTATCAAACGTGATAATATGTACGCCATTCCTGTGCCATTCCCAGAAAATGTGCGAAAAACAGAACGCAGAAAGTTTGTTCGAATACCTCTTTACTTAGAGGGAAGATTTTACCTTTCAAATGAACCCGATGCTGAGTCCTATGCATTCACTACCAGGAACTTCAGTGCTGGTGGGTTACTGATGGTAACGAAAAAATATTTGAGCGTCGGTGATATAATATACATCGATTTGAAACTCGACAATGAGCTTTCGTTAAATAAACAGAAATCCAAAGTAGTGCGTCAAGATGAACCGACAGACGAAGGCTTCATGTATGGTGTTCAATTCATTGATCTATCACCCGCGTTGGAAAAAGCGCTTGTGAGATTCGTTTTCCAGAAAGAGATTAAGATGAAGGCGATTAAATAGCAATTTGGATTTGAAGGGAGGAAGAGTGATGTTGGAAAAATTAACTGAGACACAGTTGGATGCAATCAAAGAGGTAGGAAATATAGGTACAGGTAATGCTGCAACCGCATTATCAATGATGCTGGATAAAAAGGTTGAAATATCTGTCCCGCAAGTAAAGGTTATACCGATATCGAAGATTCCGTTCCTTTTCGAAAATCCTGAGGAAGTGGTTTGCTCTGTAAAAATGGAACTGAAAGAAGACATGACCGGAGAGATTCTGCTGATCTTCGACCCAAAAACTGTGAGAACTTTAGCTAGAGTGTTAACGGGAATGGAAATAAATGATATTACGGAAATGGACGAATTTACATCCTCGATGATGAAAGAGATTGGTAATATCATGTGCGGATCCTATATAACAGCACTTGCAGGATTCACTAATCTTTTCATAAATCCAGAGCCTCCGGAATTGCTTGTTGATATGATAAGTGCCATCATCTCGGAAATTTCATTACCGCTTGCACTGGCAGGTGAGGAAAACATAATGCTTGTTGAAACTCTCATAGAGATAGAGGGCCTGGAAGAAACACTTCGTGGGTACTTATTGTTAGTTCCTTCTGTGGACTCTCTGGAGAAACTTCTGAGGGCTTTGGGGATGTGATAGCATGAAAAAAAAGGTAATAATAGGCATCGGAGAATGGGCGGTTGAAAAAAACCCCGCAATATTAGTAACTTTAGGGCTCGGGTCTTGCGTAGGCGTCTGTATCCGAGACCCGGTGGCTAAAGTCGGTGGTATGGTCCACGTGATGCTCCCTGACAGTGGCGGACGTCCAACAAATACACCGGGTAAATTCGCAGACACGGGTGTTAATCTTGTGGTCGAAGAACTGATGAAGATGGGAGCGTCGCGTTCGAGGTTAGAAGCAAAGATCGCCGGCGGCGCATCTATGTTCCAGTCGGCAATGGATATAGGTGCAAGGAATGTAGAAGCGGTCAAAACTGCTCTGCAAAGAAACGGGATTAGGTTGTTGGCAGAAGATACAGGTGGAAATAAAGCAAGAAGTATAGAATATGATATAGAGACTGGTAAGCTCTTGATTCGAAAAGTAAAAACTGGTGACTCTGTGGAGGTTGTTGAGATTTGATTCTCAACAAAGAAGCTATTGTCAAAGAATACCTTCCTCTTGTCACGCGTCTGGCAAGGGATTTAAAGGTGAATTTGCCGCATAATGTTGAAATAGATGACCTCATACAAGAAGGTGTTATAGCTCTACTTCAAGCTGTAGACAAATACGACCCACGACAGGGTGCGACTTTCAAAACATACGTTTATTCACGCATTAAGGGTGCGATGATAGATTATTTGAGAAAGCTGGATTACTTACCAAAAAACGTACGGCAGGATATCAAAAGGCTCGATAAAGAGATTGCCGATTTTTATGCCAAAAACCAGCGACTACCTACATTTGAAGAGTTGGCTGAGATTCTGGGAATGACTGTCGGAGAAGTTCAGCAAGTTTATAACGAGTTGTTGTTAAAACAATATGTGAATTTGGATGAGTACCTGTTTGGTTCGGACGAAGAAGGTACCGATTATTCCAACTATTACGAAGTACCGAGTGAAGAGGACGTTAAGGAGAAAGCTTGGAAATCCATACTTTACGAACAGCTTGTTGAGTCGATAAATAAATTGGACGAAAAAGAACAACTTATCCTTTCCTTGAGGTTTGAGCATGAGTTGTCACTAAAAGAAATCGCAGAGGTACTAAATGTAAGTGAATCGAGAGTTTCTCAGATCATCGGTGCAATTATCTCAAAGCTCAGAATGATGCTCAAATTGCAACATGTAAAACAACCCACAGAGGCTGAGAACAAAGGCAAAAAATGAAATTTCATTGAAAAGAGCTCAGAGGTGAGCACGATGGCAGAACCAATCAGTGGAATTCAAAACCAAACGATTATCCTAAGGGTCAGTCATGACAGTTCACACATGCTCAGTATCCAGCAGTACGCTGCGCAAGCAGCTACAATGAACAGTGCACAGAGTGTTGAAAGAAAGTCTCAAGCACAACTGCGTAGCACGACCAATGTTCAAAATACAGAACAAAAGAACGTTAAAACGGCAACCGACGGTAGGAGTCAAGGGGAATACTTCCAAAGTGCGAACAAAAGGAAGTCAGAAAGACATGATGAGAAGATCGTCAAACAAGACGGAGCCCACATGTTGGATGTGAGAGTGTGATAGGGTATTTAAGTGTGATGAACATAGATGGAAAGCACCTCGGTGGTGTGCTTGTTGTGAACGATGTTGGTATTCCTGTCGAATTCAAATATTCCGAACCTGTTACTCCAACAAAGCTTCAAGAAATCATCTACGGTAATTCTCTGGAGTACTACCTGCACACGGAGATTATAGCAAAGGGGTTGGTCCAGCGCTTGGAAAATAAGCCTGAGTTGATTCTGGTCCAAGACCCGGCTCTTTTGTTCGATAAGAACACGGCTATGGTTACGATGCTACCGCAAAGTCTTCCGGAGAAGAAGGAAGGTAATGAAGCGATCGTTAATTTCAACAACAAAAGCATCAGGATAACGTTCCCTGAAAATAGTAAGGTTGATGATACGATAGTACAAAAGATACTGGAATACGCATCAAAAATAGATATCTTGGAACCTTTCGACAGGATTGAAAGGGCCCTGGCTTACATATGCGAATCGCAAGAGAAATAATAGAAACACTAAAGATGGAACTTGGATTTTTGAAATATAAAAGTCCAAACATATCCTTAGAAGCAGCGTTTGAAGAACTCAAAGTGTCTTTTCCTGCTCGTGTAGAAGGATTCAAACTTGATGCGCCTGACGTTCACAGTTTACACTCTGTACTGAGTGTTTCGTTCCGTGGGTACTTCTTCATAGGCGAAAGCAAAGACCTCGTTGTTAAAGATATAGTCGACTCTGTCCATCCGAGTTTTAAGAGCCTGTCTCTGAATAAAGACGATTTCAAGGTAAACGCACTGCAAATCTTTAATACCTTCGTAATCAATTTCAAGGCACCCGCCTTGCATTTTATGTCCGAAGGCCTTAAAGTTATCGCTGGCGAACTACTCAACGTACCAGATGGTATAGTGATTATCAAAAACACCGAGGTTTTGGGAAGTACTATAAAGTTTAGGAAAATCGAGATGAAGAGTTTAAGTAAACTTTTTGAAGCAGAATTCCGAAAGTCACAAGAATTGCCCCCCATCCTTAGTTCCATCGATTATTTGCCCGCCCAATACGTCGAAAAGTCTGTCATACTTGAAGCCGTTAGGTCACTCAGTGCAAAGTACAACATATCGCTCTTGAAATTTCATGGTTATTATCGCGATATCCCTTTAGAAGCTGTGGCCAGCCTGAAGATCCTACCGAACAAAAATCTGAGAGTGTACTTTGACCAGTCAAAGGTTGACCGACTGAAGCGTAAACACCTCATACAAAGAGATTTTATTGTCTTCAAATACGAAGACAAATTTGTTTATCATTTGGTTTGAGAAAATTCACATAAATTAGACAAAAATGCTCTTTTAAAAATACTCAAGAAGGGTATATAATATTTGCAGGGGTGTATATTTGTCTAACCCCAGTTTTTGTTGTTTACTGCCAATCTACAAATACTTAGCAGTCAATCGATTTTTATTTTCTTTACCGGGAGGTGTGGTGAGTGAAGTTGTTGACTTTCAAAGGAGGGGTCCATCCACCTGAAAAGAAGTTTACTGAGCACGAAAAGATTCAAAAGGCTCCACTTCCTGAAAAGGTTGTCGTGCTTATGGCACAACATGCGGGTGCACCAGCAAAGGTAGTGGTTGAAGTTGGGCAACAGGTGAAGACAGGACAGGTTATTGGCGAACCTCAAGGTCCAATCTCTGCTTACGTTCACTCTCCAGTCACAGGTACCGTAACAAGCGTTGCCAAGGTAAATAGCGCGGTTCACGGTATGGCCGTTGAGGCCGTAACGATTCAAAGGACAGGGGAAGATGAGTGGGATTTGCTACCTAAACTGGACTGGACAAACGCATCGAAAGAGGAGCTCATTGAACAGGTCAAGAGAGCCGGCGTTGTGGGGCTCGGAGGTGCGATGTTCCCAACGCATGTGAAACTCAACCCACCTAAGCCTGTTGATACGCTCATCATCAACGGTGCAGAGTGTGAACCTTACCTTACAATTGACCACCGTGTGATGCTCGAGATGGATGAAGAATTACTTGAAGGCATCGAGATCACTAAGAAGATTCTGGGGGTTAAGGAAGTTTACATCGGCATCGAGTACAACAAAAAGGATGCAATTGAGTATCTGCAAAAGAAATGGAACGGGAAAGTAAAGGTTGCGGCGTTGAAGACAAAATATCCACAAGGTGCTGAGAAGCAGTTGATAAAGGCGATCACCGGTAGGGAAGTACCAAGCGGTGGGCTTCCAGCCGATGTTGGCGTGGTTGTCCAAAACGTGAGTACGATGGTTGCGATAAAACAAGCCGTTGTGGATGGTAAACCTTTGGTTGAACGCGGTATGACGTTAACAGGTGAAGGTGTGAATAAAAAGGGCAATTGGTGGATTAGGATAGGGACGCCAATATCTTGGATTATTGAAAATCTCGGTAGCGGATTTACTGAGGGTTACAGTGAATTGAAGGTCTTAATGGGTGGACCAATGATGGGAATTCCTGTTCCAAATTTGGATACGCCTCTTTTAAAGGGAAATAACGGTATAACGGTTATACCTGAGCAAAAGAGGGAAAGCACAAATTGTATTAGGTGTTCTTATTGCGTCTTCGCATGTCCAATGAACCTTCAACCGTACCTGCTCGATTTACTTGCGAGAAAGAAGAAGTATGACGAAGCGGCGGCAATTGGGCTGCTTGATTGCATCGAATGCGGTTCGTGTTCGTATATTTGTCCAGCTAACGTTGACCACGTTAAGTCAATCAAGCTTGCGAAAAAGGTCTACCGAACACTGCGAGGTGGTAAGAAATGAAGAACGTAAAACTGCTCACTTCTCCAGCACCACATGTCAGAACACAGGATTCAACAAGGAAGGTAATGATAGATGTTATCATTGCGCTTGTTCCAGCGGTTATTGCAGGTACGTTCTTCTTTGGACTGTATGCGTTGTTGCTTTCTATTATTGGTATGGTAAGTGCGGAATTGGTTGAGCTTTTCATAATGAGGGTGTTGAGAAAGGACAAGAGCTTTCTTCCAAACGGGAGTGCAGCGGTTACTGGGTTGTTGCTTGCGCTGAATCTCAGTGTTGCGACGCCTTGGTGGGTGTTGATTATAGGTGTTGTCTTTGCTATCGCCATTGTGAAACATGCGTTCGGAGGACTTGGACAGAACATCTTCAACCCTGCGTTAGCAGCAAGGGTGTTTTTGTTGGTTTCGTTCCCAACAGCTATGACAACTTGGTATAGACCAATCGCATCGTTTACAGGTTGGTATACAGATGCCCAAACCACGGCAACACCGCTTGCGATATTGAAATTGCAGGGATTTTCAAAGGTTATGGCAGATACAAACTACCTTGACTTAGCTTTTGGAAACATCGGTGGATGTATCGGTGAGACGAGTGCAGTTCTGCTTTTTATAGGGTTCCTCTATTTGGTCTTCCGAAAGCGTGTAAAAATTGTCATACCTGTTACGTATATCGGCACTGTACTGCTGATAGCATCAATCTTCTACACAGTTAATCCTGAACGATTTGGTTCTCCTCTCTTCCATATGTTGGCCGGAGGTCTCATGCTTGGAGCACTCTTCATGGCTACTGATATGGTTACCAGCCCAATGACCATTAAAGGGCAGTTCATATTTGGTCTTGGGTGTGGTATTGTGACGATGCTCATCAGATACTTTGGCGGGTATCCAGAGGGTGTTTCTCTATCTATTCTTCTCATGAACAGTTTGGTACCTATAATCGATAGACACACCCAGCCAAGGATCTTTGGGAGGCGAAAAGGATGAAAGAAAACAGACGTGAAATGCTTAAAATGAGTATTACGTTGATGATTTATACACTTATTGCGGGAATTGCACTTGGATTGGTTTACACGGTTACAAAAGATAGAATTGCCGAAGCTGAACTTGAAAATGTTATATCTTCGATGGTGAATCTCTTGACTGATGAGAATGGGAATACTATTGTTAATGTTGATGAAATAAAGAAGATCGTTCTTGAAAAGAGAAATGAGATGGGGAACGTACTCTTTGAAGACGGAGTAGGAACCGTGATTTCTCCGGTTTATGAGTTCGAGACAGGGAATGCAAGATACTTTGTGTTGACAGGTCGTGCCGTCGGTTACGGTGGAAATGTTGTTACAATGGCTGCTTTTATGCTCGATAAAAACTCAGGTGAACTCACGCTCAAGGCGATAAAAGTGCTTGATTATTCTCAGGAGACTCCGGGACTTGGAGCGAAAATAGGGGAGTCTAACGTACAGGAGAGGTTCTTCCCAATACCGGAATCAGGCCTCAAAAACGGGTTGAAGGTTGATAAAGACGCCGGTAAACAAAGCGCGGACCCAGAGAAAGTTAAACAAGAAGGTGTCGTAAAGGTTTCAGATGTGATGACCGGTGCAACGATTACGCCAAGGGCAGTGGTAAGTTCATTGAATGCGATGTACAAGTTTCTTAGGGAAAAGTACCTCGGAGGTGAGGAATGATGTCCTCTAAGATGTCAGAGTTCACCAAGGGTATAATAAAGGAAAACCCAACGTACGTGCAGGTTCTTGGAATGTGTCCAACACTGGCAACGACAACAAGTGCAAAAAACGGTTTTGGTATGGGTTTGGCAGCAACAGCTGTTCTTGTCATGTCGAACATAGTTATATCCGCCATCAGGAAAACTGTACCAGAGAAGATAAGGATACCTATCTTCATTACAGTCATCGCTACGTTCGTGACCATCGTGGATTTGTTGATGCATGCGTTCACTTATGACCTATGGAAAACTCTCGGTTTGTTCATCCCGCTCATCGTCGTTAATTGTATCATCATGGGACGAGCGGAAGCTTATGCATCAAAACACGGTGTTGTCGATTCTTTGCTCGATGGCTTGGGTATGGGTGTTGGCTTCACACTCAGTTTGACTTTACTTGGTAGCATCAGAGAACTGCTTGGTAACGGCACGATTTTCGATATCAATGTTTGGGGTAAGGCGTTCAACATGTTCGTTATGATACTCCCGCCTGGTGCTTATCTAACCCTTGGATTACTCGCAGCACTTTTTGCGGCGATTTCAATCAACAGGCAGGAAAAGGCAAAGAAAGCTGCGGAACAGGAAAAACAGGTGCAAAAAAAGGCGGGTGAAGCAGCATGAAGCTCTTCTTAATTCTTTTATCTGCAATGCTTGTTAATAACTACGTGTTTGTCAGATTCTTAGGGATATGTCCATTCTTGGGCGTTTCAAAGAGGACCTCAACAGCTGTAGGAATGGGACTTGCGGTGATATTCGTATTGGTTGTATCTTCCGCTATCTCCTGGGGACTCGATTTGATACTCATAAAATTCCAGCTTGAGTTCCTGAGAACAATCGTTTTCATACTCGTTATAGCTACGTTCGTTCAATTCGTCGAGGCGTTCTTGAAGAAGAATAATCCCGCACTCTATGAAGCGCTTGGTATTTATCTGCCACTGATAACAACCAACTGTATCATCTTGGGTATTGCGATAGTGAATAGTCTATCGAAATACACATTCTTTGAGGCCATTTTCAACGCACTCGGTGCAGGATTAGGATTTTTGCTGGCGTTAGTTATCTTTTCTGGAATCAGAGAAAAACTTGAACTTTACGATGTGCCAAGGCCATTCATTAACCTTCCAATCTCGATGATAACAGCATCATTACTTTCACTTGCTTTCATGGGATTCCAAGGTATGATAAAATAATAACACGCCAGTGCAAAAGTGTAAGATAAAGAAGTTCCGGGGAACCGGAACTTCTTTCTTCATATTTTGATGTTCCAGACGATTCAAAAATCATATAATCTGTGATAAAATAATTTGATTGAGGAAAATAATCGAAAACCAGGAAAATCGGAGGTGTAGTTATGTCGGTTCGAGAATGGCGAAAGACGTTATTTGGGAAAGAATGGATATTCCAACACGGAAAGGTAGCAAAGCAATCGGCAGGTTCAATATGGGCAAGGTTTGGTGATAGTGTCGTCTTGGCAACTGCGAACGTTTCTGACAAAGTCGTTGAAGGTGTTGATTTTGTACCACTAACGGTGGAATTCATGGAGAAATTCTATGCGGCTGGTAAGATACCTGGAGGTTTTATAAAACGCGAAGGAAAGCCTTCAGAAAGTGGTATATTGTCGTCAAGACTCATCGACAGACCTATAAGGCCACTTTTCCCGAAAACTTTGAGGAATGAGGTTCAGGTAATTGTTACAGTTTTATCCGTTGATCCGGACTGTCCAACGGATGTATTAGGAATATCCGCTGCATCACTGGCCCTGAATATTTCAAGGATCCCGTTTGATGGGGTTGTTGCCGGCGTACAAGTTGGTTACGTCGATGGCCAGTTCGTCATCTTTCCAACGGCCGAACAACTGGAGAGAAGTAAGATAGATATTGTGGTTGCTGGAACGAAAGATGCAATTACTATGGTTGAAGGTGAAGCGAAGGAAGTTACCGAAGATGAGATGCTCCAGGCACTTATGGTTGCACACGAGGCTATAAAGGAGATCGTCGCTTTCCAAGAAGAGATTATCAGCCAATTCAATGTTGAAAAAATGCCACTGCCAGAGCCGAAGTACAACGTGGAACTCGTTGAAAAGTTTGCGCAGTACGTGGATATGAATGAATTGGAAAAGAGGATATTCACACGCGGAAAACAGGAACGTGTCGAAATGGCTGATGAGTACTATGAAAGTATCGTTCAGAAATTCTTTGAGGACAACAACATAAGCGAGGAAGAGCAAGAAGAGTACAAATTGCCGTTGAAAGAAAAATACGACGAATTATCCAAAAAGCTTATGAGGAAGATCATAATCGAGCGCGGCCTGAGGGCAGATGGAAGAGGGCCAAAAGATATAAGACCTATCAGCTGCGAAGTTGGATTGTTACCAAGAACACACGGTTCTGCACTATTTACAAGGGGCGAAACGCAGAGCCTTGGTATTGTAACGCTCGGTTCACCAGCTGAAGAACAGATAATCGACACGTTGATCGAAGAGGGAACAAAGAGGTTCATGTTGCACTACAATTTCCCACCGTTCTCAACTGGCGAAGTGAAACCAGTTAGATTGAGCAGAAGAGAGATAGGGCACGGCCATCTTGCTGAACGTGCTGTCAAAGCGGTTATGCCTTCGGAAGAAGAATTTCCGTACGTTATAAGGGTCGTTTCTGAAATTCTTGAATCCAACGGCTCTTCGTCGATGGCGACTGTTTGTTCTGCTTCGCTTGCCCTGATGGATGCAGGAGTGCCTATAAAAAAGCACGTTGCAGGTGTTGCAATGGGGTTGATTTTGGAAGAAGGTAAGTCCGTCATACTGACAGACATCATAGGACTTGAGGACCACTGGGGTGATATGGACTTCAAAGTTGCAGGTACAAAAGATGGCATAACGGCATTCCAGATGGATTGTAAAGTTTCTGGAGTAAGTGAGGAGTTGCTTAGAAGTGCGCTTTATCAAGCGAAAGAGGCAAGGATGTTCATACTCAACAAACTTTACGAAACGATCCCTGAACCACGCAAAGAACTCTCGCCGTATGCACCGAGAATCAAGTGGTTCTACATCGACCCAACGAGAAGTGGTGAACTGATAGGACCTGGTGGAAAGATAATAAAATCAATCATAAAGATGTTTGACGTGGAGATTTCTATCGACGATGAAACAGGAAAGGTAACGGTCAGCGGTGTTGACCCAGATAAGGTTCAGCAAGCAGTAGACTACATCCAAAATATGTTCCGCGATATTTCCATAGGTGATATCTACGATGGCAAGATCACGAGGGTGGAGAATTACGGTATCTTCGTTGAAATCGCACCTGGTAAGATAGGTTTGGCGCACGCATCGAAGCTCGGAAACATAAAGCCCACCTCTTTCAAGGTTGGAGACAGAGTGAGAGTAGAGGTTATCAGCATAGACGAAGTTGGAAGGTTCCAGCTCAGGAGGGTTGAGGAATAATATGCTTAAACTTGGAGAGAATATATACTACTACGAAATCCCCGGTGTTAGATCTGCTACAATAGCCTTTATCGTTGGAAGTGGTCCGGTCTATGAACCGGACCATTTGCTCGGTATCTCACATTTCATCGAGCACACGGTTTTTCGAAAAACGAAGAAGAGAACACTCAAAGAAATAAAGTATCCAATAGAGCAGGTTGGCGGTTTGCTAAACGCTTGGACCGACAAGGAAGACACGGTGTATTATGCGAAGGTTCCATCTTCGTTCTTTAAAACCGCATTTAATATACTCAGAGAAATCGTTTTTGAACCTGAGTTCACAGACAGAAACGTTGAACTTGAACGAAAGATAATACTCCAAGAGTACTATTCCGACCTAGAAGTCCCTGAGCAGAGACTCTTCAATAAGTTCTTTGAAGAGCTCATAGACGGTCCACATTCAAAATCGATAATTGGAACTGAGCAAACTATAAAAAATATAACAAGAGAAGATTTGGAACGATTCCACGCTGAGATGTATTCACCCTACAATGTGAAACTCGTAATCGCTGGTCACGTTGATGAGAAAGACTTGAAACTTGTTAAGGAGTTGGAGCTGACAGATGGGTTTAAGACGGTAAAACAGGGCTCAAAGCTTAAGACAGGCATTGTTTGCGACAAGTTTAAGGAAACACAGCAAGTGCACCTTCTCTTTGCCCACGATGGGATACCTCTGGCCGATGAAGAGAACGTGTATGCTGCGATGGTTTTGAAAACGCTGCTTGGAAGTGGTATGAGTTCGGTCTTGTTTGAACAAATCAGGGAGAAAAAAGCATTGGTCTACGATATCAGTGTATCCCACCTTCAAAGCAAAGAATGGGGAGTGTTCTTGATATACGCCGCAACCTCCACTGAAAATGCTCCAAAACTCGTTGATGAACTCTACTCACTTTTGAAGAATTTCAAACTCAACAAAAAAGTTTTCGATTACGGAAAAAAGCGTCTATTAGGGTACCTTGAGCTTCTGACCGAGAGCACGTCTTCGCTCATTTCACTCTATACACAGTATCTGGCAAACGATGTACAGGCAAAGAGCGTAGACGAGATTATAGAGTGTGTGAAGACTGTTAGTGAAAAAGATGTGGAAAGAGTTTTCGAAAAGATGATAGCGGGGCAGTGGTCACTTGCCTACGTAACACCTGAACAAGAGCTGCAAGTTGGGCTCCCAGATATTTATGTTTAGGCATAGACACATCACAAGCACTGGAGGTGCTTAAAATGGGCGATTTTGCAAACTTGACGAATTTTGACAATTTGACACCTCGCCAAATCGTTGCAGAACTTGATAAGTACATCATCGGACAGTACGAGGCAAAAAAGGCTGTTGCGATAGCGATAAGAAACAGAATTAGAAGGCAAAGACTCCCAGAAGAATGGAAAAAAGAGGTCATACCGAAAAATATTCTCCTCATCGGTCCAACGGGTGTTGGTAAGACCGAGATTGCAAGAAGGCTTGCACAATTATCTGGTTCACCATTTTTGAAAGTTGAAGCGACGAAGTTCACAGAAGTGGGATACGTCGGCAAGAATGTGGATTCGATGATAAGGGATTTGGTAGAGATAGCTGTGAACATGGTGAAACAAGAGAAGATTAAAGAGGTTGAGCCAAAGGTGAAAGATTTGGTCGAAGAGCGTATATTGGAAGCATTGGTACCGAGCAAAAAGCAAAGTATACCATTTGCAAATATCTTCGGATTCCAAGCAGCATTTCAAGGTCAACAGGAACAGCAAGAAGAGATAGACGTTCGCAGAAAGAGGGCAGAGCTAAGGGAAAAACTAAAAAACGGCGAGTTGGAAGATATGGAAATCGAGCTTGACATCGAAGTTAACCAGCCCGGCGTAGGTTTCGTTGGAATGCCGGATATGGAAGACATGGGTATCGATTTTTCGCAGATACTTGGAAATATACTGCCAAAGCAGAAGAAAAGGCGGAGAATGAAGGTCTCAGAAGCAAGAAGGATACTTGCTCCTATTGAGTCGGAAAAGCTCATTGATATGGATGAAGTCGTTCAAAAAGCACTCGTTTTAGCGCAGGAACGCGGAATCATATTTATAGACGAGCTCGATAAGATAGCGGCAACCGGACAAGGTCATGGACCCGATGTCTCAAGACAAGGTGTCCAAAGGGACTTGTTGCCTATTGTCGAGGGGACGACGGTAACAACAAGATACGGACCCGTTAGGACAGATTATATTCTCTTCATAGGTGCTGGTGCATTCCATATGTCCAAACCTTCAGATCTCATTCCAGAGCTCCAAGGAAGGTTCCCGATAAGGGTGGAATTGGAACCTCTCAAAGAAGAAGACTTTGTAAGGATACTTACAGAACCGGAAAATGCACCGCTGAAACAATACAAGGCACTGCTTTACACGGAAGGAATAGAACTAGACTTCACCGAAGATGCGATAAGAGAAATCGCAAAGATAGCGTACAAGCTTAATGAAAAGATGGAAAACATAGGTGCTAGGAGACTCTACACCGTCGTTGAAAAGCTCCTCGAAGACATTATGTTCGAAGCCCCCGACGTAGAGAAGAAGGTAGTTATAAACAAAGAATACGTCAACAAAAAGCTGAGCAGCATAGTCGAAGATGAGAACGCAGCAGCTTACATCCTTTGATGAGCTTAAAATATACTTGAGGGGTGGGATTGATGGCACGCATTAAGGCAAGTCGGGTAAAAGAAAGTCTCTTAGCGTATTTGTTTTTGCTTCCATCACTTGTTGTGCTTGGTATCTTTACATTCTGGCCCATCGGCTTTTCATTCGTGCTGAGCTTTTTCAAATGGGACTTCAGAAATATGAAGAACCCGTATTTTTACGGATTTGGAAATTACAAGGAGATTTTGAAATTCGACTATCCGGTGAAGTTCCCGTTCTACAAAGGACTGATTTACAGCGCTCTTTACATAGTGCTCTCTATTTTGCTCTTGATGGTTATCTTTTCGTTTGTTGAGATGATTAACAAGAGAAAGTTGGAATGGAGAAAGTTGCTATTAATAGCTTCATACATTCTAGTTCTTGTTGGCTATGGATTTACAAGAGCACAACTTTCTACAGGAAGGTTGGTTATTTCGCTAATCGTTTCAGCTGGTTTGCTGGCTTTGTTCTTGCGAGCAAGGCTAGTGGGTTCAAAAACGCTCGCAGACCATGCATGGATTGGATTTGCAATATGGCTTGTTACCTACGTGCTCTTTGAGTTTAAATTCACAGGGGCTTTCAACGGCCAAAGCTACGGCATTGTGGACTTTTTGATCGATGCGGCCGAGAAGAACTTGTTCTTTAAAGCGTTAGTGAACACAACATATTACGTGATTCTCACAGTCCCCATCGGATTAAGCCTTTCTTTACTAATTGCGCTTCTTTTGAACAGTATAGAGCGGTTTAAGGCCTTTTTCAGAACGGTCTTTTTCATACCATTCGTCACTTCGGTTGTTGCAGTCTCGCTAATCTGGAAATGGATTTTCAACGATGATGTCGGTTTGCTCAACTACATACTCGTTTCTATGGGATTGGAACCTGTGAAGTGGTTGAAGGACGCGAAATGGACGATACCGACCGTCAGTATAGTCTCTATTTGGAGACATGTTGGCTATAACGCAATGATCTTCTTAGCCGGCTTGCAGAATATTGATACGTTTTACTACGAAGCTGCCGATGTGGACGGTGCGAATAGTATGCAGAAGTTCTTGAAGATCACTTGGCCCTTACTCTCACCGACCACGTTCTTCTTGCTTATAGTCTCCGTTATAGGTGCGTTTAAGGTCTTTCAAGAGGTCTTCACCCTCTACGATGGTCTACCGGGACCTTACGGCAACAGCGGTATGACGATGGTTTACTATGTATTCGATTTGTTCTACCGCCAGCAGAGGATGGGTATCGCAAGTGCGGCGGCGTATCTGCTCTTTTTAGTGATTCTTGTCTTTACATTCATTCAGTACAGGGTCGGCGACAAAGTCGTTGAATACGTCAGCTGACGCTTCGAGGGGGAACGGTGTATGAGAGAATTGAAAAAGCTTATAATATATGTACTTTTATTACTTGGTACAGTTATTATGATCGCCCCTTTCGCTTGGATGGTGGTCACTTCTTTCAAGCTGCCTTCCGAGGTTAACACATGGCCACCGAGATGGACGACGAAGTCTTTTGCGTCAAGTAGAGACGTTAGAGTTGTCCCTTCAACGGGATCAGTATCGACCGTAAAAGGTTTGAGTTTGCGAGAAGCACTTTCATTTGTTGCGAAAAAAAGCACGGGTCTGAACTTAGTTGTTAACGACGATCCGTTTTACAGAGGAACCTTAACGATTCCATTCAAGGGAGCGAACTACTCGAAAGGTGTTTCACAAGAGGAATTCAACGATTTCCTATCGCAGATATCACTTCCGAGTGACTTTAAAACCGATGCGAATAATCCGGAACAGTTTTTCGAAAATCTCTTGCTTTTCTACAAGACCGGTTCCAGTCCGTACTTCAAAAGGGACGTTTTTGTCGACAATTTGGTCGGCTCGCTCGATTCTTTAGCCGATATCGTAGATACTATCCTCACATTCGGAGTCGACAGGATAAGCGATGAAAACGAGAAGGCCAGGTTCGAGAAATTTTTGGACGATGCTCTCAAAAACATCGAGGTGCTTAAGGCAGAAGTCGGAAAATACAAAGCTGGGACAGAACTTGTTCTAACCGACGAGGAGATAGATTCAATAAGGGATATTTTGAATAAGTACGATTTTAGATATCCACGCATAAACGAAGCGAGCGAGAATTACAATAACGCGGTCAGCAACGGTGTTGGGAAGTACGTTGAAAACATAAACTTCTATGTAAAGGCCAAGGATTACTTCTCAAAGGTGCAAAATGAGGTAAGTGATTCTGACATAATTGCTGTTCCACTCAGCAAACAAGAGCGCGTGGAGTTGCTGATAGAGCGTGTCCAAGACCTTAAAGATAAAGCTTTACTCGAAGAGATTATAAGAAAAACAGCTATGAAAAACGCTGTTGAGGAATTCGCTAAAAAGCTTGATGAGGAAGTTGCAACGAAATTTAACGTGAAAAGTCAAGACTTGTCGACGCTTAAGACTCTTTTGGGTAACCTAATCAATATCGCTGCAGAAAACGGGTTAGATGCTCAGGCTTTGCTGAATGAGTCTTACGAAACCTTTATTAACGCCATAGAGTCACATGCTGGATTCAATCTATCGTACTCAGCCACAAAGTCCAGGCTTGATGCGCACGCCAAAGAGATAACTAACGCAGAAGAATTATTCAGAACAGTTGCACTCAACTCACTTGAACTGCAAACTTTTAGGGCTATATACGAGCAAACGGTCTACGCCTGGCGCGTTGTATCGGCTCCGAAATTTGTTAAAGACGTTCTGGTAAAAGAAGGCAAGAACATTGAAATCATCCTTGATGGTGTACATCCGGTCTATTTCGTTGACGATGGTATTAAGACAGTCCATTTGAAATTTAGCGCCGGCGATGTGTTTAAGAACGTATTTCAGAACTATGTGAACGCTTGGAATGCAGCTCCATTTGGAAGGTACTACTTCAATACGGTCTTTATCGCAGCGGTTACGACTATTCTGGAAATCGTGGTCTCAGCTATGGCGGCATATGCGTTCTCTTGGATGAACTTCCCGGGCAAAGGCATAATATTTAGCATATTCCTCGCAACGATGATGGTTCCCGGGGAAGTCTTGCTTGTGCCAAATTTCATCACAATTACGAAGTTCGGATGGATCGATACGTACTACGCACTTATTGTTCCATGGATCGTCAGCGTCTTTTCGATCTTTCTTATGCGTCAGCATTTCATGAGTATACCTTCAGAACTCTTCGATGCTGCGAAGATCGATGGTTCGTCGCATTGGAGGTTCCTATGGCAGATAGTCGTACCGCTAAGCAAACCTGTGATCATTACGAGCGCACTCCTCAAGTTCGTCGGCAGCTGGAATGCGTTCTTGTGGGTATTGATAGTGACAAACAGTCCGAAGTACAGAACTCTGACGGTTGGGTTGCAGGCTTTCAGTTCGGAAGTAGGTACGCTGTACAACATGCTGATGGCTGCGGCAACGTTCAGTATACTGCCTGTTGTCATTATCTTCCTGTTCGCTCAGAAGTACTTCGTTAGAGGCATCGCAAGAACCGGTCTGAAGTAATACAAAGCCTGCGAAGGAATCGAAGAAATAAACAAGTGATTTTAGATAAATCGAACATACAAATTGCCCCAGGATTGAGTTCTTCCTGGGGTAATTTTTAAAATAGATAGTTCAAAAAACGAACAAATCGTGATAGCATTTTATTGGTAGGCATTTTCAAAGGGGGACGGAGAATTAGATGTCTGACGAAAAAGTGGACAAGACAAAGGGAAGCTATTCTGAAATACCGAAATTGAAGAGCTATTCGAGGACGATGAGGTTATCGGTCGTGGAAGGAGCACTTTACACATTGGCATTCAACGCAACGCAGGGGTTCGTGTACTCTACGCTGGCACTATACTTCAATTTCGACCCTGTGCTTATTTCCGTTTTAGCAGTGCTGCCCGCTTCTTCCCAGTTGATTCAGTATTTCACACCAGTAATATACAAAATCATACCTTCCAGAAAAAAAGCGATTTTCTGGATTGCTTTTATCGCAAGGTCGAGTTTTGTAATCATACCGCTTTCTTTGGTAACGGGTGTTAGGAATAAAATCATCGTAGCACTTCCGTTTATCGTATTTAGTATCTTGAACAGCTTGGTGGGAAGCCTCTGGACCTCAGCGATGAAACAGATCGTTCCTGAGCAAACGAGGAACAAGTACTTCGGAATGAGAAATACCGTGGCTACTTTTGCCGGATTGGTTGCTTGGGTTTCTTACTCGATGATACTGCAGTACCTCGAACGAAAAACTGCACTTTTGCTTATTTATCTTGTTTCTTCTTTAGTTTTTGTCTATACCGCCTATCTTCTGTACTTGCACGAAATCCCGGAAACTAGTGTTGCGGAGTACGGATTGACGATGCCGCTGAGGACTTTGAAAAATAAGAAATTTAGAAATTTTATCGTCTTTGTTTTTATATGGAATTTTGCAATACAATTTGCAGGACCTTTCTTCAGCTACTTCGAAGTATCACAACTGAAGGTGCCGTATTCGTTCCTTGGAGTGTTGAATATCATAAACTCTTTGCTTGCGATGTTTTTCTACACATTTTATGGTAAAGTTGCCGAGAACGTTGGGGAAAAGAACATGATTAGGTACGGAATCACGGTGGTGTTAGCCATACCATTTCTTTATTCGATGATGACTCCCAACAATTACAAGTACTTACTCATCATAGACGTGATTATTGCCGCGATGGGATGGAGTGCGATAAATCTTGCGTACTTCACATTACTTTTGAAGCTGGCACAGGAACCAAGCGAAATATACATATCCATGCATTCGTTCGTTGCTGGTATTTCTTCACTCATCGCTTCTTATCTTGGTGGACTCACCTTGAATGCAATAAAAGATTGGCGGTTCTTCGGGCTTACGGGATACAATGTGATGTTCATGTTGGCCTTTGTGTTAAGAATAATTGCTTTAATTTCGTTTGTGAGGCTCGATTTTGGGATGGAAGGTCATAGACCTTTGAAATTTGTGGAAATTGGTCAGGTCTTTTTGAGAAGGTCGAGAGATTAGCAAAGTCAAGAAGATAGAGCACATGTTTGGAAAGGGTGAGAGGTGGAACTGAGATGAGCATTTTAAATGAAATGACTAACTCTGGAAAGGTTAATGGTACGTTTGTCACGGTTGGTGTGTTCGATGGTGTGCACAAAGGACATGCTAAGATACTCTCAAGACTTTCGCAACTCTCCGAGGAAAATAACGCCCAGGCAAAGATTTACACTATATTGTACCCGATGGAGTACTACGTTGGGAAATTCGAAGGTTTAATAGCATCTATTGAGGATAGATTGGAACTACTCTCCATTTATGGAGAAGTGCAGATATTGGAATTACCGCAGATCAAAGACCAATCACCAGAGGATTTTTTTGAAGAAATTTCGGCTGGAGCCAAAGGTATTGTTGTTGGCCACGATTTCAGATTTGGTAAGGACGGAAGAGGAGATGTGGAATTACTTGATAAGCTCTGTAAAGAAAAGGGGCTAAAGCTGGAGGTTATACCTCCAGTCGTTGTAGACGGAGTAAGGGTTAGTAGTAGTTACATCAGGAAGATGATAAAAGCAGGGCAGGTGAAGGATGTCAAAAGGTTTCTGGGAAGGAATTATTCCATACATGGAGTTGTGTACAAAGACAAACAAATCGGAAGAAAGCTTGGCTTCCCAACTGCAAATGTGAAAAGGCCTGAACTACATTTAGTAGAGCCCGCGACGGGTGTTTATTTTGTAAAAGTCTATACTCCCAAACAGTACTACGGATTGATGAATGTAGGATTCCGACCCACAATAGAACACTCAAGGAAGATAAAATACGAAGTCTACATCCTTGATTTTTCAGACGATTTGTACGGGAAAGAGATACGTGTGGAGTTTTTAGAATACCTGAGGCCGGAGATTAAATTCGATACTTTAACTCAACTCATTGAGCAGATGAAAAATGACGAGAAGACTGCAAGGAGGTTGATAAAAGAGTATGAGAAAAAAGATGCAAAAAGCATCTGAACTCGATTGCAAAGATGTTAATAGGATCGCCGAGTTGATAATAGATAGATTTCCACGGCAGCATGAAGAGAAGGACCCTTTTAGGGTTCTTATCACAACGATACTCAGTCAGCGGAGCCGTGATGAGAACACGGAAATCTCAGCTAAGAACCTTTTCCGTGTTTACAAGGATGTATCGCAGTTGGCGAATGCAAAACCAGAGGAACTCTACGAACTCATCAAGCCTTCTGGATTGTATCGAGAAAAGGCAGAAAGGATAGTTGCCGTTTCAAGGTTGATATTAGAAAAATACGGTGGAAAGGTCCCGGATAGTTTGGAAGAGTTGGTTTCACTACCGGGGGTTGGTAGAAAGACCGCGAACATTGTTCTGCACGTGAGTTTTGGTCAACCTGCTCTTGCGGTTGATACTCACGTTCATAGGATATCCAATCGCTTGGGGTGGGTTAACACAAAAACTCCGGAGCAAACGGAAGAAGCACTCAAAAAGATACTGGACCCCGATTTGTGGGGTCCAGTCAATGGTTCTATGGTTGAATTTGGTAAACAAATTTGTCGACCGATTTCGCCTAAGTGTGAATTGTGCTTCTTGACAGAGTGTTGTAGATATTTTAAAGAAAAGCTGAAATGATAAGCAAATATCCTTTTACTTTCTCTGAGTGAATGCCTGTGCCATGAATGCACCTTGGGCTTGTAGTTTTGATAATGCGCTTTCGAGCGATGAGTACTTTGCCCAGAGTTGCTGTTCTTTCTTCTCAAGGTATTCCATCATCGTGACCATGCGTTTAGAAAGGATGCGCTTTTCTCTTTCAAGCCTTCCACTAACACCAGCCACGGTGTCTATTTCACCGTTGAATTTTGTAAGGTTAAAGCTGTATTCTTTGAGCTGGATACCTAATCCTTTGTAGGTGTCGTTGTTGCCAAAGAATTTCCAAACTGCATCTGGTCCGTTTTCATCGATGAATTTCTTCAGTTTGTCTTCGTTTAACGTAATCCTACCTTTCATCGTGTTTTCAAAACTCTTACCTACGTCGCCAGATTCGATACCTAAATCTGCCAATTTCTTTCCATCAATTGTGGTTGTTAAGAAACTTCTGAATTTGTCGAAAATGCGTCTCAAGAAGGAATCATCCTTCAGCAGGCCTTGCAATTTTTCGTCTTCGTTCATCTGATCAGGTGATTTGTTTGTAACTTTCTTTTCCGTTAGCTTGGTGTAGAGGAAATCGGTGAGTTCATTCCATTTGTTGACAAAGTCTTTGACACGTTCGACGATCTTGTCTTTGTCTGTTCCAACTGTGACGATAGCACTACCTATCGCTGATAGATTTAAAGTCACGCCGTTGTAAGTTAGTGAATTTGATTTCGATGTGATTTCTTCTATATAACCATTAAACGTAACTTTCACATTGGCAAGTTGGCCAAGTGTGAAAGTGGAATTGGTATCATCGAGTTTTAAAACACCTAACAAACCGCTATCGCCCTCAACGGATATTAGGTTATCTCCTGTCGTCTTGCTTGTAAGTACTATCTGACCTGACTTATCGTCATAGGTTGCGTATACATCGGTTATGGTGTTGTTGATTTTCTGAATGATCGTTTGCAGTGTATCTGAAGGTTTCAACGTGATTTCTTTTCCATTTATCTTTATTGTTGCATCCGAAGTAACTCCAAGGCTTGAAAGAGTCTTGAACGTAGAGTAAACGCCTATATCACCGCTGCTTTCAAGCACGAAATTTGTTCCCGCCTGTTTCAAGCTTGCATCGTTCAATCTGAAGACGAACGTGAAGTTTCCGGATGCGTTGGAGATCTGGAATGCTTTATTTGATTCGATTTTAAGTTTGCCATCCTGGAATACGATGTTGGCAATTGCTCCCAAGTCGGTGAACGCTTGCTCTAGTTTTCCGATGATGTCGTTAATCGTGTCAGAGTGCGAAACGGTAATTTGTTGTTCTTGAGAACCAACTTTGATCTTGACTACAGAGTTATCAACCGGCGCATATCGTGTATCGATACTTGCAAATGTATCGGTCGGTTGGATTTCTCTTCCCAGCTTTCCGCTTTTGAAGAGACTATTCGTTGCAAGTGATACTACATCAACAGAATACGCACCATCTAAAGCGGATGGTGCAGCACTTGCGTTAAGTACGTTTGTGGCAGACGAAGTTGCGGTTTTCGGAATTAAGTTTGCCTGCAATGAAAAATCTGAGATGTAGTTATAAAACTCGCGGATTTTTGAAGAAACTTTTTGATACGCCTTCTGGAGATTGGCGTACTGTGTGTACTTATCGTTAAGCCTTTGGAGTGGTGCAGCCTCCAGTTCCATAAGTTTTTCTATGATCGATTGTGTATCAAGACCACTTACAGCGCCACCAACCTGCAGTCTTGAGGACCGCTGATATCTGTAATTTATGTTGTTGGCTATGCTTGAAAGGTCCATAACCTCACACCCTTTCGTCCATCAGTACCCCCAGGAGTTCTTGGATGTTCTTTGCAAGTTTAAGAGCGAGTTCTGGAGGAATTTGGCGAAGAACTTCCCCTGTTTCAGGGTCTTTGATTTTGATCACAACCATGTTCGTATCTCTGTCGATTTTAAACTCTGCTTCCCCTCTAAAAATCTTCTTCAGCTTCTCGAAGTTTTCCTTAAACATGTCGAGTTCTTCGACTCTATCCTTTCCTATACGCAGGGTATCATGTGTCTCATTTCTTCCGTGGCTGTGTTCTCCTACAGCGGGATTAACAACTGTTGCCGCGTTGTTTTGCACTTGATTTTTGTTGATAAAATCCTGTTCAACTACCGTTCTTCCTACGCCAACCCCTTTAATCCCATCCATAGCTCACCACTCCGTGATGAAAGTATAGTTAGAATATCCCTATTTATTATCGTCACTCTTTTCTTTTTCTTTAATCGAATCTAAAAGTTGTGCGATCCGCACGGTTGCTTCGATACCTTTGTCTTCTTTGAACCTGAGTTCAGGTGCTACGTACATTCTGATGCTTTTCGCTACGTATGTTCTAAAGTAACCTTTTTTTGAGTCCAGGTATTCCACAACTTCCCTTCTCTTTGATTCATCGCCAAGGACACTAACGTAAATATCCGCGTACCTTTTGTCTTTAGAGACTTCTACTCTCGAGAACGTGATTAACGACCTCACAGTTTCTATGTACGGATCTTTCATCTCCATTAACGCTTCTGATAAAACCTTTCTCAGTTCCGATTCAAGCATTTTAAGCTTGTATTCCTGCTTCATCCTGAACACCTCCGTAGATCATGTCTCTGGACCTTTCAAATACTCTTTCTAATTCGTGGAACATTACCTTCAAATCCCCTGGTTTCATCCCCAAAACGTTGAAAGTTAATGGATCAAGGTAAGGCGAACCGTAAGACAGAGAATAACCTGGCATAAATATGTTAGAAAAGACGTTTGCAAGGTGGACAATGCAAATCATCTCTATGTATGGCGAATCTGGGTTAAGTGAGGGTTTCTCATGGTACTGTGCAACAGAAACGTACTCATCTGGAAATTTCCAAAGTTTTAGGAGTTCTCCTCCTAACTCCATATGGTCTTCGACTCGACATTTGTATTCAATTAAGAAGAATGGTGTTTGCTTTTCTTGGCTCAATTTCGACAATTCGTACGTATACACTGGAAAAACCAAATCAAGTGCTATCTTCCCAACATCGTGCATCATTCCAGCTAAAAAGACTTCTTCCCTATTCATGAATCCGATTCTTTTGGCGATGTGTTCCGAAAAGATTGCGGTTGTCATAAAATGCGACCAGAGTTTGTCATGGTCGATGAATGTATGTTTTGAGTGGAGCGCAGAATATGTGAAGACACTCAGTGCAAGGTTTCGAACTGTTTTGAATCCAACGATGACGATAGCCTCACTGAGCTTTGTTATTTTTCTCGGCAGTCCGTAGTATGCCGAGTTCACAAGTCGCAGAATTTTCGTCGAAAGTCCAACGTCCATCGCAATGACCTTTTCAAGGTCTTTTGCACTGGCATTTGGATTTGACGCAGTTGATATGATTTGTTGGACAACGATATCGGGTGTCGGTATTTCAGAAATCGTTGATAGTAATTCTTTTATCATCCGTCTTCGCCCCAGTTGGTCTGAATTTACGCGCTAGTGTCCCAACTACCTAAGGATAAAATGTTCGTGCATCAAGCACCTTGCTCTTTAGGTAGCACCACTTCAAAGATGCTTCCCTCACCGACCTTGGATTTAACGTGAATCTCGCCACCGTGCATCTCCACGATTTCTTTGACTATCGCTAAGCCAAGGCCGGTTCCCGGAATTGAATATGTAAGTTCATTGTCAACACGGTAGAACTTATCGAAAATCCTATCGAGTTTATCCTCTGGTATACCAATCCCGTTGTCTTCAACGGATATCCTTACCTTTTCACCCTCATCACTCGCAGTGATTTTGGTGAACTTATTCTCTTTTTGTTGGTCCGAGAATTTTATCGAATTGCTTAAAAGGTTTACTATCACTTGCTCAATTCTTCTGGGATCACACTTTATTACCACTGGAGAACATTCTTTCATTATTTGTACGTTCTTTTCTTCTGCAAGCTTTTGAACGACCGTTATTGCCTGGTCAACGATGTCACACAAATTTGCACTTTCTAAAGAAATACGCATAGTCCCAGATTCGAGCTGTGAGAAATCAAGTAGATCATTCAGCAACTGTTCTAATCTCAGCGATTGTTCGTGAACAATTGAAATGAACTCCTGTATTTCTTCGTAACTCATCGGCATGCTGAGTATTGTTTCAACATAAGCTTTTATTGCAGCGAGCGGTGTTCTTAATTCGTGGGAGATGTTCGCAATGAAGTTTGCCTTTATCTTGTCCACTTCTTTTAATTTCTGGATTTCCTTTTCTGTCGTGATGTTCCTGATATTTACAAGAACCCTGTCTTCACCAAAAAGTTTTATATGTTTTATTGACACGCTGAAGAACGCATTCGCTTCTTCAAATTCGAAGAACTCTACACCGTTTTGTGTGTTTTTCAAAATCTCATCGAGTAGTCTGTTGTGTTCGCTGATTACTTGTTCTGCCCTTAAGTTTTTGAATTCAACTTGCCCATCTTTGAAGACGATAATACCATCGTTTGAGACATTTATTATCGTCTCGTAATACTGACGAGAATCATCAACGATTTTAAATAGCCTCAAGTTTTCGAGCGTTATTCCAGAGAGGTAAGCGATCAATTGCAAGTAATCAATCACTTCAGCCGTTGGTTCGGTTGTTGTCAAGATTACCGCAACTGACAAGATCTTGGTCCCTTTGAAGATAGGGATAAGTCCAACGTAGACATCCTCGAAAGGAAGGAACGTTGGATGCAACCTTTCTTCTATCCACTGAAGGTAATCGGCATAGTATTCTTGTGCTATAGTTACATCCTGCGGTTCCGAATATATCACTTCGTTGTTGCTCAGGACGTTCAGCACTTGGAAATCAACGATGCGTTTTAGAATGCCTACCAAGGCACCATACAACTTGTTTTCGTCATCAACCTTAGATATCTCAAGCATATATTTTGAAAGAAGCTGTTGGATTTCCATCGACATTCACCTTCTCAGCTAAGTCTTTCAACTACACAGTTCAACAATTTCACATTTTCTCAGGGGCACTTACACCGAGTAGTTTCAACCCTTCTGCAAGTATAATCTTCACACCGAGAGCAAGATTTAGTCTTGCGTTGGAAAGCTCTGGATTTTCTGGATCCACTATCTTGTAATCTGCGTAATACTTGTGGAATGCCGCAGCAAGATTCTCAAGATAATCAGTTAAGTAATGTGGTGATAGTTTGTCCCGGATGCGCTCTAAAACATCGTCGAACGTTGATATAAGCTTTACGATTCTCAATTCGGCTTCATTTTCGAGTAGCTCTATGTTGTCCAGCAGTTCGAATTTCAAACCTTTGGCTTGTGCGTTTTCAAAAAGACTCGAAATCCTTGCGTGTGCGTACTGGACGTAGTACACGGGGTTGTCCGTTGTCTGTGCTTTGGCAAGTTCAAGGTCGAAATTGAGGTGTGTATTCACGTCGACCATTGCAAAGAAATACCTTGTGGCATCTTTTCCGACCTCGTCTATCAGCTCATCCAGTGTTACGAACTCACCGGCACGTGTGCTCATCTTCACTATTTCGCTTCCACGTTTAAGTGTCACGAATTGGTGTAAGACAAAGAAGAGGAAATCCTCGGGAATACCAAGTGCCTTTATCGCTGCGTACATCCTTGGTAAATGCCCGTGGTGATCACTACCGAAGATGTCAACGGCGATGTCGTATCCCCGTTTGAATTTATTATAGTGGTACGCAATGTCTGTAAGATAGTAAGTATAGCTTCCATCACTTTTAATTAAGACCTTGTCGTTATCATTTTCAAATTGAGAAACTCTGAACCACAACGCACCTTCATGTTCGTACACCAGGTCTTTACTCTTAAGTATCTCAAGTACTTTTTGAACGGTTCCGTTGTCTATTAGACTCTTTTCGCTAATGACACTGTCAAATTTTGCATCGAGCTTTTCCAGTGTAGTATCGAACATCTTCGTTATCTCTCGAAGTGCGTATTCTTTAAAGATTTCCTCAACCTCGTCGTTCCAAATACGGAAGAATTTGTCGTTGTGGTCTTTCAAAACAAGTTTAGCAATGTCGATAACGTACTCTCCACGGTAGCCATCTTCTGGGATCGGTTCGTCGTATCCGAGGAGCTGGTTATACCTTGCCCAGACAGATTTGGCAAGCAGTTTTATCTGTCTACCTGCATCGTTTAGGTACATCTCTTTTGTTACATCGTAGCCTATGTACTTTAAAACGTTTCCGAGTACATCCCCGATGACGACCTGTCTCCCGTGCCCCACCGTTAGCGGACCTGTTGGGTTTGCACTACCGTACTCAAGAATGATTTTACCTTTATTCTTGAAATTCCATACGCCAGATGGATTTCTAAGGAACTTCTCGAGGAAATCTCTGTAGAATGTTTTAGAAACCTTGAAATTGATGAATCCAGGTCCAGCTATCGTTATTTCCTCGAACATGGGATGTCCTTGGAGCTTTTCAACGAAATATTTCGCCACTTCTCTCGGTGGTTTCTTGAAGTGTTTTGCGCCAACTAAGGCAATGTTTGTAGAAAAGTCCCCAAACTGCTCTTCAGGTACTTCAACAACAAAGTCGTATTCGTATCCACTTTCCATCAAAAAGCTCTTTAAAAGGCTTTCTATTTCTTTTCTAATCATTTATGCGGTTACCTCCTGATTTTTAGTTTATTAGTTTTTCTTTTTACTCCTTCGAGAGCTCTTCAATTATAACATTCCATATCTTGTCCAGGCCTTCCTTTTTAACCGACGAACACGGGATGAGCTCGCGGATGCTGTAACCAGATAATACTTCTTCAAAGTATTTGAGTTGTTTACTCAGTTCGGGAGAGCTGAGCTTATCTATTTTCGTCAACACAACGAGGGGAGAAATACCTATCATTTCCAACCATTCAAGCAACTGTGCATCGGATTCCATTAGTTCATGTCTGGAATCTATCAGTGCAAAAAGCGCCTTCATATTCCATGTTCGTTCGGAAAAATACCTTTCTATGACCTTCCTCCATTCCTCTCTGTCCTTTTTTGAAGCGCGTGCGTAGCCGTAACCGGGAAGGTCGACGAAGTAGAATTTATTGTTTATTAGGTAATAATTGATTGTTCTGGTCTTCCCTGGGTTTTTGCTTACAAAAGCCACCTTTTTTCCAATGAGTGCGTTCAAGAGGCTCGATTTTCCAACATTAGAACGTCCAACAAATGCAAATTCCCCGTGGAGTGGCTCTGGGAATTTATCATTCGGCTTTGCTATTACTTTCGCGAGTTCTACGTTTTCTACCTTTATTAGCCTGCTTGTGTCCGTCTTTTTCACACAAAGCCACCTCCAGTACTTCGTCGATCGTTTCAACAAAAATGAACTCCATATTCTTTCTTACTTCTTCTGGTATCTTTTCCAAGTCTACTTGGTTCTTCTTAGGTAGTATAACCGTTTTGATGCCCTTTCTGTAAGCTGCCAAGACCTTTTCCTTTATGCCGCCAACGGGCAGTACTCTTCCTCTAAGCGTTATCTCTCCGGTCATCGCTACATCGTTTCTAATTGGGACATCTTTTACAACAGAAACCAAAGCCGTTGTGATGGTCACACCAGCACTTGGTCCATCTTTTGGAACAGCACCTTCGGGTACGTGGATGTGGATATCGTGCTTTGTAAATCTATCCGAGTAATCCTCGCCACACAGTTTTCTTGACAAGCTTAGCGCGATTCGGACGGATTCTTTCATTACATCTCCCAGTTGCCCAGTGATTATGAGTTGTCCATTACCGGGAATGAGCGCACTCTCTATGTAAAGCGTTGTTCCACCGTTTGGAGTCCACGCAAGCCCCGTTGCGATACCAACCAACGGTTTTTCGAGAGAGTCTTCCTCCCTTATCTTTTCCGGTCCCAAGTACTCAACTACCTTTTCGGGAGTGATTACCACTATTTTTCCCGTCTTCGTGAATTCCAATGTTGCCTTTCTGACCACGCTTCTCAGTTGCCTTTCTAGTTCACGAACGCCAGGTTCCATCGTGTATTCGTTAATTATCTTTTTAATTGCGGAATCCTTGAATGCGAAGACCTTTGCCTTCTTTTCTGTGAATTCCTCGTATATCTTCGGAATTATATGGTTCTTGGCGATGTAGAATTTTTCCACGTCGGTGTAGCTTGAAATCTCAATCACTTCCATACGGTCTCTAAGTGCTGGTGGTATCGTGTAGAGAACGTTCGCTGTTGTAACAAAGAGTACCTCCGATAGGTCAAAAGGTATTTCTATATAGTGGTCAACGAAATCTTTGTTCTGCTCAGGATCAAGCACTTCAAGTAGTGCAGATGCCGGATCTCCTTGGAAACTGATACCCATTTTGTCTATCTCATCGAGGAGTATGACAGGGTTCTTGACGCCAAGTTTCCTTATGAGCTGAATAATCCTACCAGGCATTGCACCCACGTATGTTCTTCTATGACCTCTGATCTCAGCCTCATCCCTAAGACCACCAAGCGACATACGACCAAACTTCCTATTCATCGCACGTGCAATGGATTTTGCAAGGGAAGTCTTACCGACACCAGGAGGTCCAACAAAGCAGATTATAGGTGCTTTCGCTTTATCTGAGAGCTTCCTTGTCGCAAGGTATTCGAGTATTCTTTGCTTTGGCTCTTCCAAGCCGTAGTGGTCCTCGTTCAAAACTTTTTCTGCGTACTCTATATCGACCGTGTCCTCGGTCTTTTCGTACCAAGGCAGATTGAGTATCCAATCAAGATAGGTCCTTATCACACTTGCTTCAGGTGCGTAAGGTGACATTTTTTCAAGCCTTTGCAGTTCAGCCTGGGCCTTTTCCTTGACGTGTTCAGGGTAGTTACCTTTCTGTATCTTTTCCCTGATCTCTTTGATTTCGACGTCTTCTTCGCCACCAAGCTCGTCCCTTATTACGCGAAGTTTTTCCCTCAGATAATATTCCCTCTGACTCTTCTCGATACGTTCCTTAACCTTTTGATCCAATTGCTGTTCTATCTCGAGTAGTTCCGTTTCCCTTGCCAAGATATCGAGGATTTTTTCAAGACGGTTCGCTGGGTGTACTGTTTCGAGTAAATCCTGCTTTTCTTCGATACTTCCGGGGCATAAGGATGCTGCGATATCTGCGAAGACATCCGCGTTGTCAACATCCTCCAGTAACATTAACGTCTCTGGGGGTATCTTTCTTGAATATTGCACGTATTTGTGGAGCTCTTCCTTAACCATCCGCATCAGTGCAATAAGGCGCTTTGACCTACCGTAGCGCGCCCTTAGTATCTCGAGCTCGAATTCGAAGAACTTCTCCCCGACGTTCTTTAACCACTTCGCCCTTGCGATACCTTCAACAAGAACTTTGAACGTACCATCGGGTAATTTTCCAACTTGGATTACTCGAACAATTGTCCCGATTTTATAAAGGTCATTTTCGTTTGGATCTTCTATCGCTGGGTCTTTTTGGTTCACAACAAAAACAAGATTATTAGTATGCTCCATGGCATGTTCAAGAGCCATGAGTGATTTTTCCCTTCCTACGTAGAAGGGAACGACGGTATTTGGAAATATCACCATGTTACTGCGCATCGCTATTCCAGGCAGCACATTCGGGATCGATATCCTCTCTTCTCTACTCTTTTTCGCTTCTTTTTCCAATTTTGCGAATTTCTTTTGATTGTTTCTCTTTTCGGTCTTATCCAACGTTCATGCACCTCCTTATTAGTTCGACTCTTGTCTGATCTGCTGTGATACTGAGTTTTCTGTGGCTTTCATCAATATGCTCGAAGAAAATAGTTACAAAGTCTTCTAAGAAAAACTCTTTCACGAGTTCTCCCCATTCAATTATGAATATCCCATCCTTCTCCTCGATTTCTCCTTCAAGCACGTAGAATATCTCTTCCAAGTTGTTTAGACGATAAGCGTCTATATGGTAGATCGTTTTCAAGCACGAATAGACGTTCATCAAGGTAAATGTGGGACTTGTGACGATATGTTCGCTACAGCCAAGTCCTGTTACCAAACCACGAACAAACGTGGTCTTACCACTTCCAATTTCACCGGACAAAATCACCACGTCACCATCTGAGAGGCAGTACGAGAATTTTTTTGCTACGCTTTTCAGTTCTTGTTCATTTAAGATTCCCAATTCAATGCGCGGTTGACTGCCTGTTTCCACTTGTTGAACTCCTCCTCACGAGCCTGTTTTGGTGTGAATATTCTATCTATTTTCCTAATCTGCTGCAATTTTTCTTTTGTGACGATGCCAAGGGCAATCGCCGCAAGACTGGCGGCACCAAGTGCCGTTGTCTCTCTGTTGACAGGCCTTTCAACAACTGTGTTCACGACATCGGAAAGGATCTGCATTATCAAATTGTTCTTTGAGACACCTCCATCAACCTTCAAGGTGTTTATCTTTATGTTGCTTTCTTTTTCCATAAGCATAACAAGTTGGCCGACAGAAAATGCGATACCTTCAAATGCTGCGTAGATTATGTGCCTTTTGTCCGTTCCCGGGGTGAGCCCGATGATTAGACCACGCGCATACGGATCCCAATACGGTGCACCAAGTCCTGTAAGGGCTGGGACGAAGTAGATACCGCCGTTATTACCCACTTGAAGTGCCAGTTCAGTCAGTTCGCTGCTATCTTTTCCGAATCCAAGGTTCTTGATAAGGTAATTCACAAGCGTACCGGTTATGAACACGCTTCCTTCGAGCGCATAGGTTACCTCATCTTTGATCTTCCAACCAACAGTGCTCAGCAGATTGTGTTCGGAACTTATGATTTCATTTCCCGTGTTCATCAAGATAAAGCTGCCAGTTCCAAGCGTACATTTTACGTCGCCTCTTTGGAAAGCGGTCTGGCCAAAGAGAGCAGCCTGCTGGTCTCCGACCAAGGAAGCTACCGGGATGCCGTCGGCTGTGTACCCTATGAATTGCGCCGTATCGACCACTTCCGGAAGGAATTCCCTTTTAACTCCGAAAAGTTCCAGAAGCTCTTCATCCCAATCAAGAGTGTTTATGTTGAATATCATCGTACGCGATGCATTTGAATAATCTGTCACATGCCTTCCGGTCAATTTCCATGCAAGGAAGCTGTCTATAGTTCCAAATCTTAAAGTCCCTTTGTTGTAAGCTTCTTTAACTTCTGGAACGTTTTGAATTAGCCACTCGATTTTGGTTGCCGAAAAATAAGGGTCAACAACCAGACCTGTCTTTTCTTTTATCGCTCGTCCGTATTCTTTTCTTAGGAAGCTCGACCTCTCAGCTGTTCTACGGCACTGCCAAACGATAGCGTTGTAAAGAACTTGCTTTGTTTCAGAATCCCAAGCAACAACGGTTTCCCGCTGGTTTGTTATACCTATAACATCTATTTTCTTCCCTTTTGAATCCGCAACACGCTTGCATTCTTCAAGAACTTCAACAACAGTTTGCCAGATATCCTCAGGATTGTGCTCCACCCATCCTTCTTTTGGATATATCTGGCGAAATTCTCTTCGCGCCTCGTGCACAACAGAAAAATCATCGTCGAATAGAATCGCTCTCGTGCTTGTCGTTCCCTGGTCTAAACCAACGAACATCACCACCAACCTCCCCTATCCCGCAAATCTATCAGCCGTCTTTTATTTAAAGAACCTACTTATGATGTTCAGCACGACAGTAAGTACCACACTTAGAATGATCATCGTTGTTATTGGGAATATAAAAACGAAGTTTTTCTTTCTAATCACGATGTCACCGGGCAACCAATTCAAATCACTCATCTTCGATATCAGAAACATCATCAAGCCCATTGTAATAGTTATCACTCCGACCGCTATCAATAATTTTCCAATTTCCCGCATTCTCTCCCTCCTTAAAATAGGAGAATGGAAGTGCGACCATCTCACCGTCGTCCGTTTGTAAGGTGACCCTTGAAAGGAAGACGTTAACTGTTATCACCTTCGCAATTTTTCCATCGTAGTATATTGTAGACCCTTCATCTGGTATATTCTTCAGAGCTTCAACGTAGAAGTCGTGCTCAAATGTTAAACAGCAGAGCAACCTACCGCATGGTCCTGTGATCTTTGCGGTGTTTATCATCATCTGTTGTTGCTTTGCGTGTTTCAGGGTTACGCTATCGAATTCCCTCAAAAAGTACGAACAACAGCTCTTTCGTCCGCAAAGTCCCAGCCCCTTTATGAACTTCATTTCATCCCTTGCACCAACCTGCCTCAATTCAATACGTGTTTTAAACTCTTTCGCTATATCTTTTACGAGTTCTCGGAAATCAACCCTTGTTTTGGAACTGAAGTAGATGACGAGTTTACTTCGATCGAATATGTACTTAGACTGCAAGACCTTCATTGGAAGGTTGTGCTTCTTTACAAGTTCTACGGTCACTTTGCGCGCTCTTTTTGCAATCTCTTCGTTTTCTTCAATAATCTTCAGGTCCTCGGCCGTTGCTTTTCTGATAACCGCTTTTAGTTCGTAATTGACATCGTCTATGCTTATATCTTTTGGACCTAGCAGTACTTTACCGTAATCTGTTCCGAATTCACTTAGAACAATTGCGTAATCGCCGTATTTGAAGGTTTCGCCGTTATCTAAGTAGTACACGATCTTCCCTAAAGGCATCAATTCTACTCCGTAAACGGTAGCTTCTAAACTCACAAATTATCACCTCTTAATCCAAGTAGTAGTGTGTAATACGTCAACTGGTAGTTGAAGTTTGCGATCTTAGATTTCAATATGTCATCACATATGCGAAGGTATTTTATCTTCTCATTTTCGGAAAGCGTCGTATCTTTGTAAATCAACCATGCGACAATCTTAGCAACAAGCCGGAGGAATTTAATGTTGCTTTTCTTGGATAGTTGTGAGATAAAACGTACGTATGCCGACAGGTCCTTGCTTAAGTATTGCTCCAGAATCTGCTTTAGCGACATGATGACGTCTAATTCCACACTTGACTCGTTGATTTCATCTGTTTCTAAGAGTTCTTCTTCGGAAAGTATCGAATAATTCTTTCCTTTTAAATTTTCAAGGAAATCGTAATTCCAATATACAAGATACCTTTCGAATTCGTCCAAATCAGGATCGATGAGTAGTTGCGCGTGCAGTTTTTGCAACCTGCTTCTTATCGTTGGTAGTAGAGAGAACCATCTTGATGTGACGAGTATTATTATCGCATACGAAGGTGGTTCTTCGAGCGTTTTCAAAAATGCGTTCGCAGCTTCTTGAGTCATCTTGTCCGCAT
Organism: Fervidobacterium islandicum; assembly: GCF_000767275.3. Taxonomy (NCBI): domain Bacteria; kingdom Thermotogati; phylum Thermotogota; class Thermotogae; order Thermotogales; family Fervidobacteriaceae; genus Fervidobacterium; species Fervidobacterium islandicum. The sequence goes on from NZ_CP014334.2 coordinate 255,637, forward strand.
CGTACAAAATCACCTTTTTAGTCTCACCTTTCGGTGAAAAGTCAAGAAATTCCACAACAGTTCTAATTTCGTCGATGCCAATATTCGTGTCTGGTTCGATAACTAAAGCGTCCTGGATATCAGAAGTCTCAATTATACCTTTGATTAACGCTTTCGCGTACGCTTTGTTCGGAACAACAAGACCAAACGATTTACCACTTTCAAGCTGCCTTGATATTTTATTTCGAATTTTCTCTATTGTCACTACCATCACCACCGAATAGACCAAAAATGTTCTATTTCAACATGGATGTGTCAAATTCTTCGTAGTTTCTACTTGCATTTCAATTATATCACAAACAACGAATTTAGACCATTATCAAGTTGTGTGATATAATCGTTAACATGAACATCAAAACAGGTCAAGGGGAGAATGAATTTGGATATGCTGAGTACGGTGAATATCGAGATTCTAACAGAAAAGGTGAACGAAACAATTCGAGAGTTATTACAGGAGTTGATCGAAAACACTCCGGACACACTGAAGGCGTATTCTCAAGAATTCGCAAAGTTCACTCTGCGACCGGGGAAGCGAATTAGGCCTCTCTTGCTCCTGTTAACCTACTACGGTTACAAAAACTCAGCAGGTGATGATGCTGATCGCTCAGCCTACACTTTAGCAGGAATACTGGAAATAATGCACTCATTCTTGCTGGTACACGACGATGTAATAGACCAGTCTTCGCTCAGGCGCGGAGAACCAACGCTCCACAAGATTTACGAACAAATCACAAACGATGAGAAAATGGGTAAGGACCTTGCAATCATCGTCGGTGATATTGTAAGTTTTTATTATTTCGGAAAACTTGCAGATATGAATGCAGGTAGTGGAAACGAATTGCTCCCAAAGATTTTAAGACTTTTCGCCGACTGCTATGTGAAAACCGGATACGGTCAGCTGCTCGATATACTTTTCACAGGGCGCATGTCTCGTGATGCAATGGTAGACGATGTCCCGACGAAAATCAGCCTCTTGAAGACCGCTTATTACACCTTCGTTTATCCGATGCTCTTTGGGTATTATTTGGCAGGTGGAGTGGATGGTGAAGAGGCGGAAAAGCTTAGGGTGATAGGTGAAAAGGTGGGAATCGCATTTCAATACAGAGACGATATTCTTGGAACGTTCGGTGGTGAAGCAAAGAGCGCAAATGATATAGCGGAAGGTAAGACAACGATCCTGGTGAAGAGAACGTTCGATAAACTTTCTGAAAGCGAAAAGCAGAGGTTTTTGGAGTTGATGAACAAAAAGCAGAAGTCTGAAGACGATATCGAAACGGTGAAGTCGTACATGCTAAAATCTGGGGCTCTGAGTGAGATAATTGAGGACATAAGAAGTTTAGTTGAGCAAGCTCTATCGATGCTTGCGCCATTGCAAATGAAAACGCATTTTAAAAAGCAGATGGAGAAGATTTTCGAGAAGGTTTTAGACCTTCCGAAAACATTTTAAAAATTAATCGGTGGTGGTACAAATGGCTGATTATCCACTTCAGTATAAAAATCCGGGGCCTGATGTGGTATTAAAAACCAAACGCGGTTATCCAAGGCTCGGTGCAACACCTGACGAGACAGGTGTCAATTTTGCGATATTCTCACGCCATGCGACAAGGGTTGTGTTGGAGTTGTACCAAAATTACTACGACGACAAGCCATCGCACGTCTTTGAGCTCGATCCTGTAAAAAACAAAACAGGCGACGTATGGCATATCTACGTTTACGGTGTAGGGCATGGTCAGTACTACGGATGGAGGATCGATGGACCGTACGATCCTATAAACGGAAAGAGGTTCAATGTCAACAAATTGATTATAGATCCTTACGCAAAGGCGATAACGACGTTTTTTGACTGGGACGACGATTCGGTCTATGGATACGACAGGAACTCTCCGATGGGCGACCTTTCGTTCTCCACCTTGGATTCAGCAAAAAGTATGATACGGTCTATCGTTATAGACGATTCCAAGTACGACTGGGAAGATGACAGGCAGCTCCACATACCTTGGAACGAAACGATAATCTATGAAATGCACGTGAGACTCTTTACAATTAGTCCAACGTCAAAGGTAAAGTTCCCAGGCACGTTCTTAGGTATAGCTGAAAAATTGGACCATTTGAAGGAACTCGGCGTCACAACTATAGAACTGATGCCTATTTTCGAGTTCAACCTCAATTCGAATCCTAATATCAATCCGCTTACAGGTGAACGTTTGAAGGATGTCTGGGGATACAACCCTCTGAATTTCTTCGCGGTCACCGGAAACTATTCCGTTGGTCTGAAGTTGGGAGAGCAGGTCTTCTTGTTCAAAGACTTTGTCAAGTTGATGCACAAAAACGGTTTTGAAGTAATTCTTGATGTTGTCTACAACCACACCGGCGAGGGTAGTGAAAAGGGACCAACGCTTTGTTTCAGAGGGATAGATAACGAAATTTACTACATGCTCGATCCAAGGAACAAAAGGTACTATCTAAACTACTCTGGCTGCGGTAACACTCTGAACTGCAATCACCCCGTTGTCAAAGAGATGATCATTGACAGTTTGCGTTACTGGGCCACGGAGATGCACGTGGACGGCTTTAGATTCGACCTTGCTTCCGTACTTGGCAGAACACCGGATGGTAGGTGGATTGGTGACTTCTCGCTTTTAAAGGATATAGCCGAGGATCCGATTGTTGGCAAGTTGAAGCTCATAGCTGAAGGCTGGGATGCTGCAGGTGGTTATTATCTTGGACAATTTCCAGAAGGTTGGGCGGAATGGAATGGAAAATACAGAGACTGCGTGCGAAGATTTGTTCGCGGTGACAACGGCACCATTCCAGAGCTGATGCTCAGGATAGCTGGGAGCCCGGACCTCTATTTCAATAGAAAGCCGCACGCGAGCATAAATTTCATAACTTGCCACGATGGTTTTACAATGAGGGACCTGGTTTCGTATAACCAGAAGCACAACGAGGCGAACGGGGAAGGTAATAAGGATGGTGCAGACGAAAACTTTAGTTACAATTACGGCGTCGAAGGCGATACGGACGATGAAAGTATTATCAAAATACGTAAACAGCAGATAAAGAACTTCTTTGCCATACTCATGGTTTCCCATGGCACACCGATGATACTAATGGGCGATGAAATGTTCAGAACGCAAAAAGGTAACAACAACGCCTACTGTATTGACGATGAAACAACGTGGGTCGATTGGACACTTAAAGAAAAACACAGGGACCTGTTCGAATTTGTGAAGAAGATCATACATTTTAGGAAAGAACACAGTGCACTTAAAAGAGAATGTTTCTATCAAAGGTACGACAAGTTCGGTAACGTTGTGACGGACATCACATGGCATGGTATTAATCCTTTCGAACCGGATACCGGTTACTACTCTCATTCGGTAGCGTTCATGATCTCAGGATTCGATCCTGTAAAAGGTGTAAGAATCGATAACGATATCTACGTTATCTTAAACCAATGGATTGAACCGCTCAGATTCATTTTACCACCGTTGCATGGGCAGTCTTGGTACAGAGTCGTAGATACAGCACAAGAACACCCAAACGATTTCTTAGAACAGCCTGTAAAAGTGGAAGGTCATTACATTGCCAAACCGAGAAGTACAGTGATATTTATCTCAGATTACCCCGAAGACAAATAAAAAATCAAGGGAGGAGATTGTGTTGGTTGCACCGCTTGGTTTTCTCTTAGGTGTGGGCTGCTTTTTGATGGGGTTTTACCTGCACGCAAGAGTCATGAATTTGCTCGTTTCTAAACTGATTGTTGGTGCTATGCTTCTTGCGATTGGATTTTTCCTGAGAAATCCGTACCTTGTGGTCTTCCTGACGATTTTAATGCTCTTTTCAAGGCACATGTACACACCAGTCCAAAGTGATCTGGTTTCAGATCTGAAACGTTACCTTTTTAATAGAACGATGCTCAGGAGCAAAACGTACCTGATGCTTGTTAGCACGGGTGGGATTTTTCTTGGACTCGCACTTCCGGCTGTTGTGAATTATCCATTAACTATAACTTTAACCACGTTATTTGTAGTAATGCTCATCTGGGTAGTTGAATTCTCAAACTACAAAAGCTTTGAAGAGAAAATTAAAAAGGCCGCCGAAAAAGGAGGCGACCTTAATGATCCAATCGAAGCCCTTAGGTACGCTTACACGCTTATGAACCCATTCTCGAATACCGATGTGGAAGAGGTTATAAAAAACAGAATAGAACTATTCAAGAATGTTCAAGATCGAAAGGCTGCAAGGTAGCAAAGAGTAGCAAATCGAAAAAATCATTAAGCTTCCACGATGAATTCCATTTCAACAAGTGCACCTTTCGGAAGGCTTGCAACTCCAACGGTGCTCCTTGCCGGGAAGTCTTTTGTGATAGCTTCGAAGTGCTTTTGGTAAACTTCGTTAATTTTTGCGAATTCGTCCAATTTCGTGGTAAATATCGTTGTCTTAACAACATTTTTTAACGAAAGACCAACCTCAGAGAGCATAAGAGAGAGGTTTTTTAGTATCTGCTCTGTTGCATGTTCAACAGAATCGTTCACAAGCTCTCCGGATTCTGGGTCAATTGGTAAGATTCCGGAAAAGAAGATGAGGTTTCCCACTTTCACAGCGGATGAGTACGGCCCCACGGCTTTTGGTCCCTTTTCGAATTTCAGAATTTCCATAGATCGCACCTCCATTTCAAAATGAATTGAAAATCAGACTTTTGAGGCGAACTGCCTGTGAATTTTTTCGCGGTAGAGTTTTATTCCATCATTTGGATTGCCATCGAAAACGATACTCCCAGCATCTATGTAGATGCATCGATCTGCGTAAGCGCTGAAGAGGTTCAGTTCATGTGTTGCTACGATAATACCTTTGCCTTCTTCCTTCAATTTAACAACTGCATCAACAACTTCGCGCTTGCCATTCTTGTCGAGCATCGCCGTAACCTCATCCAAGAGGAGAAATTCAGGCTGCAAAGCGAGTATAGATGCGATGGCAAGCCTCTGCTTTTGCCCACCGGACAGGTAATAAGGGTCGGTATCTTTTAACTCTTCGAGCTCCAATAGTCTAAGCACATGCATTGCCCTTTTCTCCATCTCGTCTTTTTTAAGTCCTATGTTCTCCAATCCGAATATCACATCTTCCCAGACAGTTGAACCGATGATTTGAGTCTCGGGATTTTGAAACACGTATCCTGTGACTTCCGATACATCGCTTACGCCTTCTGGCAGTACGATTTCCCCATCATATTCAATTAGTCCAGCAAGTACCTTGAGCAAGGTAGACTTCCCAGAGCCGTTTGCCCCGATAACCATCACAATCTCTCCGGTTTCAAACGATGTGGAAATGTCCCTCAAGATTTGTTTGCCCAAATAAGAAACGCTTATGTTCTTCAATTTTAATACCAACAGAGCCTCTCCCCTTATGCGATTTGAACTTTTCATCTACTACTGGTATAATGATACCACGGAAAGAGAAGTTATCAAACACAAAAGAAACAAAGAAAGGAGGAAGAGGTATGTTTAAGGTATCTGAAAATTACGATTTGAAAGAGCAGGTGAAAGAATACGTCCTTTCCACGATTGGTGTTCTCTTAACCTCTCTTGGACTTGTTATATTCTTCATTCCTAACAACATCGCGGCCGGCGGTGCGTCCGGTATTGCGATGATACTTCACAAGCTAGTTCCTTCCGTTTCTGTGGGTATCTGGATGTACATTATCAACGTCACACTCTTCATTCTTGGCTTTCTACTTGTTGGTAAGGATTTCAGCTTTAAAACGATATACTCGACCTTCGCACTGAACTTCTTCGTTGACCTTTTCGACCGGATTATCGATATACCAAAGTACACGGGTGATGATTTAATGCTTGCCGTTTTCTTTGGTAATATACTCGCTTCTATAGGTATGGCAATTGCGTTTGCAAACAACTCTTCAACTGGTGGAACCGATATCATTGCAAAGATCATCTCAAAATACTTCCACACACCAATTGGAACAACGCTGCTGATGGTCGACTTTGCGATAGGTATATTTGCAGGGTTTGCATTCAACGCAAGGATAGCGATGTACGCACTACTTGCGATAATCATCAACGGTATAACGATAGACTTTGTGCTCAAAGGTCTTGAACTTTCCATAACGATGATGATTATCTCAAAGAAGGTAGATGAAATTAAAAGGTACATCTTGGAAAAAATGGAACGCGGAGCGACGATATTGAAAGCACAGGGAGCTTACTCGGGCAAGGATATCGACGTACTTTATGTGGCGTTAAGGCGAAGAGAACTCGGAGAGGTGCTGAATGTAATTCGTCACATAGATCCCGAAGCTTTTGTAATAGTTACGGAGGCAAGGTACGTGCTTGGTGAAGGTTTTAGAAGAATAGACAAGGTAGTCTAAAGAATAAAAAAGGGCTTCCCCGCAGGAAGCCCTTATTTTTTAATTTTAAATCTTGAATCTTCTCACCGTTTCAACGAGCTTTTCTGCGATATTGTCAAGATTCTCAACTGTTCTTGCAACATTTGAGATAGCATCCGCCTGTTGTTTAATCGCCATCGTTACTTCGTTCATCTGTTCTACCACGCTGACCATGGACTTACTCGCACTGTCCATCGCACTACTCATTTCTTCAGCGGCTGCGCTCTGCTCTTGTGCGCTCGCAGCCAAGTTCTCCGTCATCTGCGACATGCGCACGATACTTTGGAGAATCTGTTCGAACTGCGATTTCACCAAGTCTGACTCACTGTAGGCTTTGTTGACGATTTCCACCGTTTCTTTCGTTGCTTCACTCGCCTTCATGCTGCTATCTACTATGCCACGTAGTATGTTCGCAATGTTTTGTGTCGCTTGTTTACTTTCTTCTGCAAGTTTTCTGATTTCATCAGCGACAACCGCAAAGCCTCTTCCAGCTTCTCCGGCCCTTGCCGCTTCGATTGCTGCGTTCAGTGCAAGTAAGTTCGTTTGTTCCGCTATCGAGTTGATCGTATCGACAATCTCACCGATGTTCTTAGCGCTTTCGCTGAGCTGTTCAACAATTCTGAATGTTGCATCCGCTTTTTGACGTGTTTGAACGATGACGTCAGAAATTGAAAGTATCGCCTTCTGACCTTCGTTTGCTAAGTTTGAAACTTTTTGAGCTTCTTCACTGAGCTTTTGTGAAGCATGTGCGACATTCTGCGCACTTGCCGCCACTTCCTCTATACCACTCGTCATCTCTTCTATCGCAGCCGATGCGTTATTGACGTTCGTATTGACGTTGTCCACCTGTGCGGTGAGTTCTTCGATTGTCGCACTGACTTCTTCGGATACCGCTGCAACTTGGGAAGCCTCTTGTTTGACTGTTGCCGAATCTCTCTCGATATTCAGTGCGATTTCCCTAAGTGAATTGACCATCTTACTCAAGGCAGTTGCGAGTTTACCGATTTCATCTTTTGCTGTATAGTCTATCTTTGTCGTCAAATCACCATTGGCGATTCTTTCGGCTGCTTCGACCAAAAAGCTTATCGGCTTGACAACAAAGCCTCGTGTGACAAATAAGGCAACGACAATACCAAGTAAAATTGCTATGATAGTTATAGAGATGTTGATAAATGTTGCTCTGTTAACATCTTTCATTAGACTTTTTTCCAAAACCAACGTAGCGAAAATCCAACCGTTCGACAGTCTCTTATATCCTGATATCCTCTTAACACCGTTGAGTGTGTAGCCAAACACACCACTTTCATCACCAGACATCCACTTTTTAAAGAACTCTTCATTTGCAACGTTTTTGCCAACCAACGTCTTATCCGAATGCATGATGATGTTTCCTTCCTTTGAAACGACTGCGTTCAGATAACCAAGCTCTTTACCCTTGGTCATGAGCTTTTCCGACAACTTAGAAATATCAAAGTCTAAAGCAACAACACCGACGATGCCTTCATCCGTTTGGATGGTTTTGGCAACAGTAACAACAAGCTGACCGGTTGAAGCATCTGCGTACGGTTCTGTGATTATCACCTGTCCAGGCTTTGCCACAGCTGCTTGATACCAAGGCCTTATCGTTGGATCGTATCCTTCCGGAAGTTCTGTCTCTGGGATGAGGTACATCCTTTTGTCTTTCAATCCAACGTAAACGTACATCACGTCTGGATAGCTCTTGAGAACGGTGTTGAAAAGCTTTTTCATCCACACGTCTTCTTCGTGTTCGTTTTTATACACTCCCATAACGTTCGCATCTCTGGAGAGCATATCTATCAACTTTGTGTGCTGCTCGATGAAGCTCACAAGGTTTTCTCCACTGTTTTCTGCAAGAGCTTTTAGATTCTGCATGGTTTTTTCAGTGATGTTGTTACGCAGTGCAAAAGTTGAGTAGACACCTATAACGATCATACCAAGCGCGAGGATCAAGACGATGACCATAACTTTCATGAAGATACTCATGTTACGCATACAAATCCCTCCTTTGAGAATAGCTTTTTTCGAAAAGGTAATGAAAACGTATGGAAATTTCTGAAAGCTGTAATTTTGAGCTCCGTTGTAAAAAGCTCAGCCGTTGTGAAACAAGTTTATTATACCACAAGAATATCATGAAAACATTATACCACAGGCAATCACTTTCTAGGTTATTTTTTGTGCATTATTTTGAAAACTTGCAAAAACATGCTTTAATCTTGAGCAGTGGTGATGATATTGATTTTTCAAAATTTTCCAAGTAATTTTAAATGTTCTTAGGTGATTATGAGCTTTGACATGGCACTATGAAAAATGGTCTAATTGTATTGGTTAATGTGATAGGTGATTCATGTTTCACATGAGCTGAAAAGCTGGAAAACATTTAGCGTGGAATCAAATAATTAAGAGATTGGATTTGTCGTTTTTCGATTCGGTTTTATTTTTGAATCAAACATGGGATGTTGAGTAGGCTGGAAGAAGGTGGAGGTGGTTGTTGTGGTCTATATTCTTGGTGCGAAAAGAACAGCGATAGGTACGTTCGGAGGTTCTTTGAAAGATGTTCCCGCAACACAACTTGGAGTGGTTGCAGCCAAGGCTGCAATAGTGCAAGCAGGTGTTCCTGTCGAGGATTTCGATGAGACGATTGTTGGATGCATACTCACAGCAGGTCAGGGGATGGGACCAGGTAGGCAGGTAGGAATTTACACTGGTATCCCTGCAGAAAAGCCCGGATACACGGTGAATATGCTTTGCGGAAGTGGTATGAAAGCGGTTATGATCGGTGCAACAGATATTGAACTTGGTGAAGCGGACCTTGTGCTTGCTGGTGGTATTGAGAGCATGTCGCAGGCACCATTTTTGCTCTCGTACCGTGCAAGGTTTGGATTGAGATTTGGAAGTCAGGAACTGCAGGACCATATGATAATTGACGGGCTAACAGACGTTTTCAATAAGGTCCATATGGGACTTACTGCGGAGGCACTTGCCGAGGAGTTCAAGATATCTCGTGAAGAGCAGGACGAATTTGCGTACAACAGCCAGATGAAGGCAAAAGCTGCAATTGAGGCTGGTAAGTTCAAAGATGAGATAGTTCCTGTTGAGATTCCGGACAAGAAAGGCGTTAAGATTTTCGATACAGACGAACATCCCAGATTCGATACGACGCTCGAATCGCTCGCAAAACTTAAGCCCGCTTTTAAACCGGACGGTACGATAACTGCCGGAAATGCGAGTGGTATAAACGATGGTGGAAGTGCAATAGTGCTTGCAAGCGAAAGGTATATTGAAAAGAAGAGCCTGAAACCACTAGGAAGGATCGTTGCATGGGCTCAGGCTGGCGTGGATCCAATGAGGATGGGATTTGGACCTGTACCAGCAACGGAGAAGGTCTTGAAAAAGGCAGGATTGTCGTTCCAGGACATTGAACTGATTGAATTGAACGAGGCATTTGCGGCGCAAAGCTTAGCGGTTATCAAGGGTTGGGAAAAAGCGTTCGGCGTTACAAAGGAATGGATATTGGAAAGAACAAACGTCAACGGTGGAGCGATTGCACTTGGACATCCAATCGGTGCGAGTGGGAATAGGATTATAGTAACATTGCTTTATGAAATGAAGAAAAGACATGCGAAATACGGTTTGGCAACGCTCTGCATAGGTGGCGGTATGGGAACAGCTGTGATCGTTGAAAATATTGAATAAAAATTTGCACTTTTTAAGATAAGGGGGTTAGAAAGATGAGATTGGAAGGTAAAGTGTGTATCATAACCGGTGCAGGTAGTGGAATTGGAAGATCAGCTGCTGAGTTGTTTGCAAAAGAAGGTGCAATCGTAATCGCTTGTGATGTGAGCGAAGCAACGTACGACCATCCAAATATCCATTTCTACAAACTCGATGTAACGGACAGGAGCAGGATCGCAGAAGTTGTGAAAGAAGTTGTCGAAAAATTCGGCAAAATCGACGTACTCGTGAATAACGCAGGTATCACGCGCGATGCACTAATCCAGAACATGACCGAAGAAGATTGGGACAAAGTCATCAACGTGAATTTGAAGGGCGTTTTTAATATGACACAAGCAGTAGTTCCGTACATGCTTGAGGTAGGAAAAGGTAGTATAATCAATACGTCGTCTGTCGTCGGTGTTTACGGGAACATAGGTCAGACAAACTATGCTGCGACAAAAGCGGGCGTTATTGGAATGACAAAGACATGGGCTAAAGAATTTGCAAGGAAGGGCGCACAGATAAGGGTAAACGCTGTCGCACCGGGATTCATAAAAACTCCAATGACAGAGAAGGTACCGGAAAAGATATTAACGGCGATGGCGGAAAGAGCCGCACTGAAAAGACTCGGAGAACCTATCGAGGTCGCTTACTTGTATCTCTTCCTCGCATCCGATGAATCATCGTATATTACTGGTCAAGTAATAGGTGTTGACGGAGGACTCGTGCTCTGATTCTGATAGAAAATAACGATAAAGAAGGCAAAGGCTCCGGGATGAACCCGGGGCTTTTTAGTTTAGTAACTACCTACGTACGATACCACGATGCGCCGGACGGTACCATTGGTCACAAGTTTGGCAATTGCCTCGTTGAGTCTTTTTTCTAAAGAGTTGTTAAGTATAACTGCTCCCACGCTAATGGTGTAAATCAAGTCTTTGTGAACGTGGAAACCATACTTATTGGACAAATAAAGCGCGTTTATGTAATCAAAGAACGCTCCATCGATCTTTTTGATGAGTAAGTTTGTCACGATCTCTTCATTAGATACGAAAGACGTGTACTTTACCTTCTTTCCGCTCTTAATCCATTCTTGCACGATCTTTTCTCCGGTTGCACCTTTCTTAACCCCAAATGTTATCTTTTCCACATTTCCGTCCCATTTTATCTCGCTTCTGACAACTATAGCAAGTCCAGAGGTTATGTACGGCTGTGTGAATTTGAAAGTCTTTTTTCTCTCCTCGGTCATATGTATCCCACCAGCGACAACATCCAACCCTAGCTTTGGAAGGATTGCGTTATCAAGCGCTGCAAATGGCAGGACGTAGAATTCGACCTGTAATCCCAACTCGTCACCAATGGCATGCCAAAGGTCGAATTCGATTCCGGAAAGTTTGTTAGAAACCCAAAAAGCGTAAGGTTCACCAAGCAACAAGCCCACCTTAAGAAACTGACAAAAAGCAAGAGATGTTAAAAGTGTAATTATCAGAAAAACCAACACTTTGAAAGCGAATTTTGTTAGCATCATACACTCGCCTCCATATACGGTGTCTCTTAATCACCCTCTACATTTTAGACTCCGTAAAAGTTCTTTTCGTTCGACTTCGCATAAGCCCATTGAACGAAAAAAACTCTGGAGGATGATACCTCCAGAGGCTTTTGTGGTTCGTTCGTACGCTTGTTATCCGATAACAGTTTTTTCCCACTTCTTAAGTATCTCGTCTAATCTGTCGTTGATTTTTGGATCGAGTTTCAATATCTTCTTTATAGTCGGTACGTATTTGAATACGTCTGGCAGTTCGATATTGATAACAGGGAGCATCCACTGGTTCAGCGGGACTTCTTTTTGGAAGTCCGGTGTGAGCATGAATTCTATGAACGCACGGGCAAGAGCTAAGTTTTTAGCTCCTTTGACGATTGCTGCGTATTCTTCAAGTACGTAAGCTCCTTCTTCGAAAATGACAGGCATGTACTTTATTGAACCATACTTGTACATGCTGTAAGCACCGTCCGTCGCGTAGCTGACTATCATATCCGCTTCGCCGGTCTCAAGCATCTTAAATGCTGCGCTCCAGCCACTTGTGAACGTGAGCACGTTGCTTTTTACCTCTTTCCAGAAGTCCATTGCCCCGTCTTCACCGAGAGCAGCGATGGTCCACATCAAGAAGGTTAAACCTGTGCTCGATGTCCTTGGATCGATGAGCACAAATTTACCTTTATACTCTGGTTTCAGGAGGTCTTTAAACGATTTTGGAGGGTTCTTTATCTTCTCAACGTTGTAAATCATCGCTAAAGCACCATAGTCGTAAACCGTTCCGTAATCATTCACAAAACCCTTGTAAACAAGGTTCTTTGAGTTATTAGCACGGTATTTCTCGAGTAAACCTTCTTTTATTGCCTTTTGAAGCTGTTGAGGGTTCAATCCAATGACTACATCGGCTTTTGGCGAACCTTTTTCAGCTATCATCCTTGCCAACACATCACCCATCGAACCGAAGCTTACAACTTTGACTTTGCATTTGTACATCCTTTCAAATTTTGGAACGACCACTTTTGCAATTCCTCCAGCAAAGCTGTCCGATGTGTAAATAACAAGTTCAGCAGAGAATATGAAAACCGTCGTCAGAAGTAAAAGCGCTACCATCAGTTTTGTAAACCTTGCCATGCTAATCCCTCCTCCACGAAGACTTTGAAAATAAAAAACCCCTCCGCTTATTTGCTTTACGCTAAGCGGAGGGATGATTAAATGAGTGTCTTTTATCATTGCCCTGGTCCCTCCGCCGGTATTACCCGGATCAGGTTCGAAGGGTCGGGAACTTGACGTTCCCCTCTCAGCCCCGCATTCAGGAGCTCCCCTCCAGGAAATGTGGTTTTCAAGTTTATTGTAACACGAGCTTAAGCCGCTGTCAATGAAACTTAATTCCCGATGTGATTATTTTCTTGCTATAATTAATGAAGATGAGAAAAAGAAGTCTGATATATAAGGGAGAAAGAATGTATGAAGAATAAAAGCTTTCGGATTTGCATTGCTATCCTATCAACTGTCGTTATACTTTTTATCGTCTTTTCAAATTTCACTTCTTGTAAGCCAAAAAGTGTGCAAAACGAAAAAGAGATGCTTCAGTTAAATGATGCAAGAGAAGAGAAATCTGGAATATTGTTGGAAAAGTCAGTTGCTTCTGCTCATAGCGATTCGAAGTTGTTTAAGCCCGTAATTGAGTCGTCAACGACTATAACGACTGCGTACGCTTCCGATGATGAAACGACAACCGAAATGGCTACTTCTGATGTTGTGAATGATTCATACGATTTTGGTGTGTTGTGCAATTTGAATGATAAACCAACCACTGCAATTCAGACCACAAAGTTTGCTTCAAGTTCAAAATGGGAACTTGGTAAACTGTACATGAAACTACCATCAGAAGAGCCTAAATTACTGTTGACAATTGACGATGGCCCTGGAAATTACACAGGTGAGATCCTTGATTATTTAAAGGAGAACAACATAAAGGCGATATTTTTCGTCTCGGGAGATACGGTCAAAAGCTATCCTAACATCGTGAAAAGGCAGTACGAGGAAGGGCACGAAATCGGCACTCATACGTATTGTCACAGAAGTTACTATAAGTTAGAAAAGACAGCAACTATAGATGAGATGAAAGAAACACTTGAACAAGACCTCCAGCGCACGGAAAATAACGTTAGAGATATAGTGCCTGAGATAAAGATAAGGTTCCTCAGAATGCCCGAAGGTTATTACAGGGACTGGGTTGGTGAGATAGCGAAAAAATACGGTTATGTTACATTGAATTGGTCAGCTGCTGGTGATTGGCTTGAAAAACCCGATGAAGAGGTCATAGCGTTCTTTAAATCGCAAATCAGACCTGGGACGATAATTCTGCTCCACGATGGACGAAACAGAGGTAAAAGAGCGCTGAAAATCCTCAAAGAACTCGTCCCATATGCGCTATCAAAGGGATATATGTTTGTTGATCCAAATGAATTCTTTTAGTACGAAGGGAGCGTTTAACTAGGTATGATAAGACACAAAGAACAGATATTCCATAAACTGCATTTACTTTCGTTTGTAATATCTATTCAGGCTTATCTTTACAGTACGTACATAAACTCTGCAGCGGCAAAATTGGGGTTAAGTTTTACGGGAATTGGTTTGATCAACTTCTTTTTGTCCATTGCATATGCTGTTGCAAGCATCACACTGGGGCATCTTGGTACGAAGGTCGGATACAAGAAGATGATATCTATACTATCGGCCTACCTGTTTTTTGTCTCTATAATCGGATTTACTGCAGATTCACCGGGAAGGCTTGTTTTATTTGCGATTCTCCAGGGGGTATTTTTCGGAGCGTTCTTTCCTCAAGTGGAAGGGCTCATAGCAAAATCCGAGCGTTTGTTGAATATAGACCCGCCTTCGATAACTGGCAGATTCACATTATCATGGAGTACGGGGAATATAATCGGTGTGGCGTTTGGTCCGTTCCTTACCGTTAAGGCTCCGCTTGTGATATTCACTATGGGATTGATCGTTTCTAGTCTGACAAGTGTGTTGATTTACATAGATTACAAAAAGCAGAAAGACATTATTATATTTCCTCCATCCAAAAAGCTTCTTGAGCATTCTCAAAACGCCGCAGTTGTTATGAACAAGCAGGCTATGAGAAGACTAAGGCTGGAATACAGGATCATTTTGTTCCTTGGTGGTCTGATTTACACATCCGTTCTGGCAAGCTTTCCTAAATTGATGATGCTTGAAAGGCTAAGGCTCGAAAATGCGGGCTTTTTGACCGTCGGAGCTAATATAGGGGTGTTGCTTACTTTTGTTGTCCTCCAGTCGTGGAAAGGTTGGGTTGGTAACGAACTTGTCTGCGGGTTACTTCTTTCAGTCGCTCCTCTTACTGGGCTGATAGCGTTTTTCGCAAAGACACCGGTGATGTTCTTTATTACTGCACTTTTTGCAGGGCTGAGCTATGCAGTTCCGTACACATTTGCAATTTTCTACGGACTGCTGTCGGAAGAAGAAGACCACGGAAAGCAAGGTGCTTTGCACGAAATGGTCATTGGTCTTTTGTTTGGCATTGGCCCGCTTGTGGGAGGATTATTGTTCGACAAGCTGGGCGGAAACTTGGGATTGTTGGTCTACGCCCTTTCGATAGGAGTGGTCATATATACCGTTCACTATATCTTTAACTCGTTGAACAAAAAGCAAAGCTAAACAACACGTTTTTTATGCCAGTCGGATTTAACGAAAGCGATCCACATGATGAGCACTTCTGCAACTTCGGAAAGTGGGAATGACAACCACAATCCAACAGGACCCAAACGGAGTAAGTATGAGGAGATAAAAACAAAAGGAACCATAACTCCCCATCTACTTACAAGTCCGGAAACCATAGGCACAGAGGTCTTCCCAGAGCCAAAGAACGCACTTGAAAGCCCTGCGCTAAACGATATGAAAAAGAGTGCACAAACGATGTATGGAATACTTTGCATACCTATGTTTATAACCGTTTCGTTGGAAGTGAAAAGGTGAAAAATCTGCTTACGCAAGAAAATCAAAGGCATAAGGATACCTGAAATGACTGTAACACTGTAAAAAGTTGCTAGGATTGTAACTTGTTTTGCAGCTTTCTCGTTATTTCTTCCCAATTGAAATCCCACCAGTGTGCTTGCCCCCATCGAAAGTCCAAATATAGGGATAATCGCAAATCCAAACATCCTTTCGTTAATACCGAACACGGTCACGTACTCGGAGCCAAAAAGAGAAGAAATCTTAATAAGTACAGTGTAGGACAAGTTCCTCAACAACATCTCGATACCTGAAGGCAGACCTATGGTTATCAGCTTTTTGTCTATACTCTTATCGAGTGATAGCAACCCCTTGAGTGAAATCTTCACACCTGAGATACCTTTGAAAAGCACGTATATTCCCCAGGCGAGGGGAACAAAAGTAGAAATCACCGTTGCCCATGCGGCACCGGAAACCCCAAGTCCAAGACCGGGGATATTGATCAACGGGACTTTCTCGAAAATAAAAACGGGGTCTAACAAGATATTCGCAACTGCACCACTTGCCATAGTAAGAGTTGCAAGTGTCGCATGACCGACATTTCTTAAGGCAGTGAATGTGGAGTAGGTCATGAAAAATATAGGCATGAAAAAGATGCGTATGTAACCGTAATGAATTGCGTAAGTGACAACGTCCAAATCTTTAGAGAAAAAGTTGACTACTGGTCTAAAGAAAAGCAACAGAAAACCGGATGCAATAAGTGCGACGAGTGCTTTAAAAACGAGGGTTTGCTCGATAATACGCGATGTAAGGGGTTTATCACCCTTACCAAATGCTTGAGAAATCAATGAAACAGATGATGTACCTATGATTTCGTTCAATATCTCGACAAGCCAGAATATCGTTGAAAATATCACAACCCCAGCTATTGCTTTGTACGAAATCTTTCCGATCCAGAACATATCGATGATGTCGTACAGTGACTGTACTGCAAAACCGATCATGCCGGGAACGGATAGTTTGAAAAGATTCCTTGTCAACGTCTTTCTGTCAGTTCCTTTTTCAAGCACATCTTTGACTTCGCTCAGGTTATCCATAGTCTCCACCTGGTCAATCTTTTAAATGTTTGTACATTCTTATCATAACATACGCATTGGCAAAGTAAAAAATGGAACTTACAACGAATATCCACGTATATCCGTTCTTGAATCTGGTGAGTGCGGCGAACAAATCTGCAGAGAGTGCTCTCGCGACGTTGCTAAGAAATGTGTTCATTCCATTGATCGACGAAAGATAACTGGCAGGTATGTTTGAAAAGACCAAAGCGGTAAGCAGAGGCCCAACCATGTTCATAACCGCAAAGCGTAGGATGTATACTGATGTGAAGGTTATCGGTTCCCTAACAAAACTCAAAAGCACAATTAAGATGGGGACGAAAACATATGAAAATATCAAGACGTTCATGTCCCCGAATTTCCTTCCCAGCTTGTACGAAAAGATGGCACCTATGCTTGTTGCCAACTGCGCCATGGCAAGGATCGTTCCAATCAGCGAAGGGCTAAGATGGAAAAGGTCGTAAAAGATGACGTTTCCAAATGTGACAAACAAACCAGCTCCAAAGCCAACACTCATCGTGGACAAAAAATAGTAAAGTACAACCTTTTTTGCTTGTTCGTTGAGCTTTTTCAAAGTGGAAAAGAACTCTAATACGTTGGTATCGGTATCTGACTTGTAAAGCCTAGTATCGCTGAACTTTTCAATGCTAAGTCTTTTGACAGGAATTAAGGCGAGCAATCTGGAAATACTGGCGCTTATTAGTACAGCTTTCAAAGGGAAAATATCGCCAAGCACACCGCCCAGTATATTCCCCAACACACCCGTGAGCATTCCCACACCGAAGTTCAGTCCCAAGACCTTCGTTCGATTATCTTTTGAGGTTTTCAATATAAGAAGCGTTGACAAAACGATACCTGTAGCAGTTGAAAACCCACCGAAGAAGAAGGAAGAGATACCGAGCTGGACGTACGATTTCGATAGAACCCTGTAAGTTCCGAAGAATACACTCAGAAGATGCGTTGTAAACATGAGCTGTTTTTTATTTACCTTGTCCGCGATAATACCGAACACAAGTCCCAGTAGTGCACAACCCCATAAGAAAAAGGAGGTGATCCGACCAACGTAGGAAGTTGGCATCCCGGAGGTTCGGAGCATCAGATTGAAGATGGTTCCGTATATGCCTTGAGCAAGTCCATCGGTAAAGGTGAAAATAGTGATTAAGCGAGCAGCTGAATTAGTTGATGAAATGTCGGAAGTGTGAGACATATTATCAAACGTCCTCCTCGTACTTTTACCCAGTCTAAGTCTGACTTTTAAGCGAGTGGCAAAATTTTGAAATTAAGTTAGCATATCGAACCATATCCAAATCAATTCTAACATCGCCATTCTTAAAATCAAGTACGGTTTATTGGTAAACATTTTTCTTTGGCCAGGAATTTTTTGAATTTTTTTATTAGCACTCTTGACAACTGATTGCTAATATGGTATACTACTGTCGGAAAAGAAAATTAAACAAAATAGAAATAAAAAGAAGGGAGTGGTTGAGATGACATTCAACCTTGAGGAATTCACGGAAAACGCTCAGGAGATATTACAGTCTGTAACAGATGTATTGAATCGTTACAGGCAAAATCAGATGGCACCTGAGCACATACTTTTGACTATGCTCGAAAACACAAAGAACGCGGCTTACGACATACTAACGCATCTAAACGTAGATGTTGATAGTTTGAGAAAAGATGTTGAGCGCGCTATCACTTCCAAAGGTGGATATTACTACTCTTCCGGCGGAACAGGGCAGATCTATGTGACACCGGATACGACAAAAGTTATCAACGAAGCCAAGCGAGAAGCAAGGCGCATGGGTGACGAAAAGGTCGGAACAGACCACTTGCTACTTGCTATGGCAATCGTCCCAGAAACGACTGTCTACAGGCTGTTGGCAAGGTACGGGGTCACCCAAGACAAGCTCTATACAGCTATCAAAGAACTTAGGATGAAGAGAACGTACTCAGAAGAGGAAAACATCGACGTCTTAGCAAAGTTCACAGAGAACTTGACAGAAATGGCGAAAAACGGCCAGTTAATGCCGGTCGTCGGTAGAGAAAACGAAGTCAATAGGATGATTGAAATCCTCGGAAGGAAGATCAAGAACAACCCGGTTCTCATCGGAGATCCCGGTGTTGGTAAGACGGCTATCGTTGAAGGTCTTGCCCAGAGGATTGTTGCAGGGAATGTCCCTGACTTTTTGAAGAATAAGACTATCCTTAAACTCGACCTTGCAAGGCTTGTAGCTGGGACAAAGTTCAGAGGAGAGTTCGAAGAAAGGCTTAAGAAACTCATCGATGTGCTCAAAAAGAGAACAGATGTTATCCTGTTCATCGACGAACTGCACACAGTTGTAGGTGCAGGTGCTGCTGAAGGTGCATTGGATGCTGGTAATATCTTAAAACCAGAACTTGCAAGAGGTACGCTCAGAGTGATAGGTGCAACAACTGTTGAAGAGTACAGAAAGCACATTGAAAAGGATAAAGCGCTTGCAAGAAGATTCCAAGTCATATTCGTATCAGAACCTTCTGTAGAAGAGACTATCGAGATTTTAAAAGGTCTCAGGCAGAAGTTCGAAGAGTTCCACGGAGTAAAGATCAGCGATAAGGCTATAGAGGCAGCTGCTAAATTATCATCGAAATACATAACGGATAGGTTTATGCCTGACAAGGCTGTAGACCTCGTAGATGAAGCTGCTGCACGTGCGAAGATCGATGGTAAGAAAGAAGTTCAGGAAGAAGACATCGCAAAGGTTGTCGAACGCTGGACTGGAATACCCGTTGGTAAGATAATGGGAGATGAGAAGGAGAAGATCAAAAATCTCGAGAAGCTCATCCATGAAAAGTTCGTAGACCAAGAAGAGGCTGTAAAAGTTGTAGCAAATGCAATAAAGATGTCGCGCGCTGGTATACGCAATCCAAAACGCCCGCTTGGAGTATTCCTGTTCCTTGGGCCAACGGGTGTTGGTAAGACAGAACTTGCAAAGAGACTTGCCGATGTTTTGTTTGGTAGTGAAAAGGCACTGATCAGGATCGACATGAGTGAATACATGGAAAAGCACTCGGTTGCAAGGTTAATTGGTGCACCTCCGGGATACGTTGGTTACGAAGAAGGTGGCCAATTGACGGAACAGGTCAGAAGAAGACCATACAGTGTCGTGCTCTTTGACGAAATTGAAAAAGCACATCCAGAGGTTTTCAACGTACTCCTGCAGCTCTTTGACGACGGTCGGTTGACCGATGGTAAGGGAACAACCGTCGATTTCAGAAATACGATAATCATTATGACAAGTAACATAGGCTCAGACATAATTATCCAGGACATCGAAGATGGTTTGGAAAGTGTGATACCAAGACATATCGAAGAGGAGATGCGCAGGTATTTCAGGCCGGAACTGATCAACAGGATCGATGCAGCAGTCGTGTTCAAACCGCTCAAGAAGGAGCACATCAAACAGATAATCGATATCTACCTCAAAGAACTCAACGAAAGACTTGCTGACAGAAACATTGTTGTTGAGTTGGATGAATCGATGAAAGAGTACTTGGCTACGGAAGGTTACGTGCCAACTATGGGTGCAAGGCCTCTAAGAAGGCTGTTTGAAAACACTGTCGAATTCAAGCTTGCAGAACTTATAATCGATGAGCAAGTAAAAGAAGGTCAAAAGGTGAAGTTTTACTGGAAAGACGAAGGACTTTACTGGGAGATTTCGGATAATAAGTAAATAGAGTGGACATTATCCCGAACCCTCCTCAGGATGTGAATTTTGAGGAGGGTTCTTTTTTTGAATTTTCTATACGATAAAGTTTGTGTTGTTGCACCCTGTTGACAGATAAAAGGTTATGTGGTAGAATGTAACACGCAATGGGGCGACGTAGCCAAGGGGTCTAAGGCGGAGGTCTGCAAAATCTCTATTCGAGGGTTCAAATCCCTCCGTCGCCTCCAGGCGAGTGGGCTCGTAGCTCAGTTGGCAGAGCATCCGGCTCATAACCGGACGGTCGGGGGTTCGATCCCCTCCGAGCCCACCAGAAGATAAAGATGCAGCGGGCATACGCCCGTCTTTGTTTTATGTTTTACAGAAGTTCAATCACAAAATTCCCGCTCTGCTTGACTGAGTAAAGCAGGGCCGATAGACCGAGGGAGGAGGTGCTTTATGAGGATCTACGAAACGATGTTTATCATCAAACCAGACGTACCAGAGGAAGAAAGGAACAAGTTGGTAGAGAACGTTAAGAAGTTCCTGGAGGAAAGAGTCGGAGCACAAGTGGAGAACGTTGACAGATGGGGTATTAGGAAACTTGCCTACAAGATTGGGAAGTACTTCGAAGGTGATTACACAGTTCTCTACTTCAGGTCAAATGGGCAAGGGCTTGAACAACTGGAGAACTATTTCAAGGTGCACCCAGAGTTCATGAGATGGCAAACGTTCAGAAGAGAAGACCTTGAGAAGAAGGAAAGAAAAGCAGCAAGGGCTAAAAAAGAAGAGGTTTCCAACGAGGAAGTTCAACAGGAGGGTGCTTCTGAAGAGAAGGTGGAATAATGTCGTATAACAAAGTGGTGCTTGTTGGAAGGTTAACGCGAGATCCTGAGACAAGGCAGACAATCGATGGAAATTTGGTAACAACATTTACGATTGCGGTCAACCGAGGTAGCAACGGAGACGAAGCTGATTTTATAAGGGTTGTAGCATTTAGAAAGTTGGCGGAATTGGCCCACAACTATCTCCAAAAAGGACGTATGGTCTTGGTTGACGGCAAGCTTAGGATAAACAAATGGAAGACAAACGACGGACAGACAAGATCTACCGTTGAAATATGGGCAGATAATATCGTGTTTGTCGATTCAAGGAAAGGCGAAAGAGAGATTCCAGAAGAGATACCTTACGAAGAAGTTTTTGGAGAAGATGCGGAAGAAGAAGATATTCCCGGCGATGATGAGCCACCATTTTGATGAATTAGGAAACTAAAATAGGAGGGAAGTAGGATGCCAAGAGTAAGGCAGAGAAGAAGAAAAGTTAAAGCTTGTAAGCTGTGCGAAATGAACGTTGAATATGTTGATTATAAAGATACAAAACTACTCAAAGATTTCTTGAACGAAAAAGGTAAGATCCTTCCAAGAAGACTGACGGGAAACTGTGCAAAACACCAGAGAATGGTAAAAACAGCAATCAAAAGAGCAAGACAGATGGCATTGTTACCATACCTCAGGTACTAATTAAATTGAGAATAAACGAAGTCGCCAGTCACCGATTGGCGACTTTCTTTTTCTTTTCATTACTTCAAAAGTTTAATCAAAGAGGTGTTCAAATATGGAAAATAGCATCACTTCAAAGATTGTTTTTACAACCGTCATTGTTGTCTTTTTATTTCCTTTTATCTTAAACCTTTTTGCTATTGAAGTTCCACAAGATTGGATATTATATACGAACGGACCAAAATTAGAAGAGCTGATGCCGGTAAAAACGGATCTGGTTGTCATAGACTACTCAGCTGACGGTACTGATAAAAAGGCTTTTAAGAGAGAAGACTTAGCGCCTTTGAAGGCGCAAGGTAAGAAAGTATTTGCCTATTTGAATTTTGCTGTAGCGGAGGACTGGAGATTCTATTGGAAATCTTTAAATAAAGCTCTTATACTAGGACCACTCGGTGATTGGCCCGGTGAGTACTACGTAAAATACTGGTACTCGGAATGGTATGATGTGGTGAAGCAATACATGAAGAAGATCACAACAGCAGGTTTTGATGGTGTTGTACTGGACTGGATAAACGTCTATCAGCACTCTAAGCTACAGCAGTTGTCTGGGAAAAGTGAGAATGGACTGAAAATGGCTATCGTGGAAAATCTTAGAAAGTTAATCAAAGATTTTCCCAACATCGAATATGTGTTGATAAATGGTGAAGATATCCTGATTGAATTTCCGGAATTCAGGGAAAAAGTGAAATACGTTCTTGTTGAAAGCCTCTTTTTCCACAAAGCTGTTCTCGCGATAAATACGAAAGAGTTTTTCAGCAGACTTAATAAGCTTACTGAGTTGCAAAAATACGGCATAACAATACTTTCTGTTGAGTACATCGATAACGGAAATCCATTCGATAGTACGAACGCAGAGCGTATAAACACGTATGTAAGCTTGGCAAGAAAATATGGATTTCGATACTACATCGCACGTCTGGATATGAAGCTCAACGCTGTTAATGTTCCAAGGGTACCGACAAGAAAAGACTAAAAAATAAGTGGTGTTTGGCTTTCTCAATCTAAATCATCACGCATGCCTACTTCGTTGAGGATTATAAAATCCTTGTTCCTCCAGTCCTTCTTGACCTTCACATGGAGGTCCAAATAAACCTTTGAACCTAAGAAGTATTCAATGTCCTTTCTTGCGCTTTCTCCGATTTTCTTTATCATTCTACCTTCTTGTCCGATGATTATGCCTTTCTGACTCTCTCGCTCAACGTAGATGTTGGCTCTGATGTAAACAACTCCATTTGGCCGTTCTTTAACCTCCTCTACAATCACGGCAACGGAATGGGGGATCTCTTCGTACGTGAAGTGGAATATCTTTTCCCTAATCAACTCAGCGGCGATGAACGAGAGAGGTCTATCGACTATGATATCCTCTGGATAAAGCTGAGGACCTTCAGGTAAGTGTTGCTTGATCTTTTCAACGAGCTCGTTCAATCCTTCCCCAGTTACAGCTGACGTTCGGACCACGTCCAGAAGATTGTTCACGTGTTTTCTGATTAGTTCTTCTATCAAGTCGGCACGTTCACCATCAACAAGGTCTATCTTGTTGATCACACCTATCGTTGGTGTTCCAGATTGGTTTATGTAATTCGATATGTGTTCTTCCGGTGTTTCAAATCCTTCCTTTGCGTCAATTGTGAAGAGCAACAGGTCAACGTTTTTCAATGCTTGGACCGCAGCTTTGACCATGTACTCGCCAAGCCTGTGCAACGGTTTGTGTATACCCGGTGTGTCGACGAATATAATCTGGGATTCAGGGTCGGTGTATATAACATTTATTCGGTTCCTCGTTGTTTGCGGTTTGTCCGATACAATAACAACCTTTTTCTTCATTATTGCGTTAATTATAGAAGATTTTCCAACGTTTGGTTTACCGACAAATGAGACAAATCCACTTTTCACCTTAACACCTCCTACATAAAAATATGGTATAAATAATTTAGCTTAAAAAAATTGAGGGCAGGACAACTTATGTCACCTTGGCTTTTAAGCCATTTTGGGAGTCTGTTGCCTGCCTTTAACCATGATAAGTTGGTTGGGCTTTCAGCCCTCGTCAGCATGGAGGATTGGTTCAGTAGGCTCCCTGCCCTCATCAATTGAAAGGAGGTTCTTGTATGAATAACTTCTCCATATTCGTCGGCATCGATGTTTCCAAGGATAAGTTCAACGTCTGCGCTATCTCTAATCCCAGTTCCATCATCTTCGAATCTTCTTTCGATATGTCCCAGCAAGGCTTTTCCTCCTTCGCAAACAAACTCTCTGCCTTCCCAAAACAATCCATCATCATCGCTATGGAATCTACTGGCTGTTATCATCTCAACCTTCTGGCTTTCCTTTCTTCCAACGACTTTGCTTGCGCTGTTTTTAATCCTCTAACTGTTAAAAACTTTGCTTCTCTTCGAAAGACCAAAACCGACAAAATCGATGCTCGCATTATCGCTACTGCTTTGTTTTACCTACAACATCAAATTCCTTCTTCTGCTTTTGTCAACTCTGAGCTTCGTGATATTGTCAGAGCACGCGAAAACATTATCCACCGCATCGCAAAAGTTAAAGACAATATCGAAAAACTGCTCAACGTTCTTTTCCCTGAACTCGAAAGAGTTACCAATATCTACAGTGACACTATCCTCAATCTTCTTTCTCATTTCCCTTCTGCCAAGGCTATTCAAAAGGCTCGTAATCTGGATGTGTTCTTTTCCAAAGACCGTGGCAGAAGTACAAAACTTAATGCTCAAAAACTTAAAGAACTCGCTAATAACTCGATTGCTCAATATTGGCCGATGAAAGAAAAGATTCTTGTGCAAAATATCAAAGAACTACAATTTTTACAGCAACAGCTTGAAGAATACGACAAGATGATGAAAGAATATTGCGAATGTAGTGCGATAAACCTTGATATCGAGATACTCACGTCAATACCAGGTATTGGTGAAAACAGCGCGATGCATTTCTTGGCAGAAGTTGGAGATATCTCAAGATTTAGTACATACAAAAAACTCATTGCGTATTGTGGACTCGATCCAAGCATTGCCCAATCAGGCAAAAGCAAAGTAGAAGGACACATATCGAAAAGGGGCAATGCCCACCTAAGACGAATACTATGGCTAATGGCAGTGAGTGTAGTGATTCACAACGAATATTTCCGAACATACTATGAACGAAAAAGGCAGCAAGGTATACCGTACAAAAAAGCGATAATGTCAGTAGTACACAAGTTATTGCGAACGTTGTACGCAATGTTGAGAAAGAAAGAGAAGTTCAATATTGATTATGCTATCTCACACTCAAAACAAAAATTTAATTTTGCATAGTTGACTCCTTATCATTCAATTGAACACTTGAATAAGCTTTCATATATATTATAAACCTCAATTCTCCGTTTGTCAATAAAAACATATGAGTAATTGTTCAAGTGTGTTTATCTTTTAGCTTTACGGTCAAGACCGCCACCTCTAAGCGCAGCGTAGGTGGGTTTTAATCAGGTGGAGTAGACTCTCCATCTGATTCCCCGATGTTTCAGCTTGCTGAAACGAGTTCACTTATTAGATTATCCCCAAGTATAAATAGAAAAGAACCGCCCATCAAGAAGTATTTCTCCTCAATCGGCGGTCAAGTTCATTTTAAATTAATACATCAATCTCTACTCCAAACTTAAACTCAACGGTCAGCTTATTATCAAATACCGTAACTTTTTCAATAAGCCGCCTTACCAGTTGCTCATCATATTCCTCCAGCTCATAGGACTGTTCATTCAAGAAGTCTGTCATTTCAGCTATTCGCTGCTTCTTCCTTCACGCTCTGCATTTTTAACCAGCGCATTTTGCTTCTGCTCCCGCAATCGGTAATCCAATTATGTCTCCTGTAGTTATTTATAATAGTATAAGTACTCTTCCCCTACTGGCGGCTATCTTAATACGAGCTTATAGGTTTACTTCTATTTCTAACCCTGACTTAAACTCTACCACTAGCCTGTCATTATATACAGTTGCCTTTTCAATTAGTTTTCTAACCAGTTTATCATCCCTATATGTTAGGATAGTTGTCGTAAAGAAAATAGCGGATTGACCCCCTAATTCCGGAGATTATGCACTGAATTCTTGGATTTTCACACCATTGCTCATGAATGCTTCATAAAACTTATTCGGAGCCATATATTTTATGCTTCCATGTATTCTTCTCTCGTTATAGTATCTCATGTACTCGTTTATAACACCATATACTTCCTTAAAGCTCTCAAACTCATACCGGCTATAACACTCATATTCCAGTATCGAGTGAAATGATTCTATATGCGCATTCATATTGGGCGTCTTTACTGGTATCCTCTCATGTATGATGCCCAGTTCTTCTACTGTATCATTGAACAGTTTAGAAACAAATTGTGGGCCATTATCTGTCCTTATCTTTGGTAGGCTGGTACAATCGTTAAGCCCTCTCGCCGCTAATGCGCTTTTTAGCACCCTGCAAGCGTCTTTGGCTGTGCAGGATAATCCTACATAATAATCTATTATTGACCTGTCATATACATCTATAATCGATAACTGAAAGAAAAACCTATCCTCTCCCGCTATATAGCCATATTTTATGTCCATTTCCCATAGCTGATTTGGAGCGTTTACTGTATCCATTTTAGCTAAATGTTTGGGATGCCTGGATACTATTACCCTCTGTGGCCTCAATATCCCCATTTCATCACATAATCTATATACTTTCTTGTGATTGACCGCTATATTGTAATCCCTCTTTAATGACATCGTAAGCTTGCGATAACCATACGGATAGCCATCAGAGCATATTAGTTCACTTAAACACTCTTTTATTTCTTCATCTGATATTTTGCGGCCATCATAGGTGAAAGAATAACCTGGCACAGGCCTGCCATGATGATTGCTCTTATCATCTTCGATTTCTTCTTTCTCTTTTTGCTCTTTATTTTGCCTGTTTATGTTTTCATAATAAGTGGATGGTGCTAAACCGACAAAGCTTAGTACAAGGCTTGCCTTATACCCCTCGGAAATCCACTTTTTAGCCACTTCAACTCTGCCGGTCACCGAGGGTTTACTGTATCCCTCAAATCTCTCAGGATAGCAAGCTCAAGCTCCTTTTCTCCAAGCAGCTTCTTTAATTGAACGTTTTCCTGGCTTATGGTTTCTAAGCGCTTTTCCGCTTCTGATAGCCTCTTATTCTGATTTTTAGGCAATGGTTTAATAGAGCCTCTCTTTTTAGCAGCATAAGTCCAACCGTATATTGTTTTAGGAGATAAATTATGCCTGCGGGCTACCATAGCAACATTGCCAACTTCTTCACATTCTTTTATTATTTGCTCTTTAAATTCTTCACTGTATTGTTTTTGTGTCATAATTATCTGCGCCTCCCAACGCTTATTTATATGTTATCATAGTTAAGATATATTGTCCAATCTCGTTAGGGGGCTTAATAGGTTTATGACTTTGAATTTCTTCAGATCCAAGAACATGCAACATATATTCTTTCCATCTCTCTTTGCCAAAGCCATTAGTTTTTCGGATTCAATCTCCAATAGTCTTCTGTTGGGAAGGCCTGTTAGACTATCGTGTGTAGAAAGGTATTGGAATTGCTCCTTTTGTTGCTCAAGTTCTCTCTCCAATGCTATTCTTTCAAATAGTACACCAAGTTGATTGGCAAAGACAGTCGCTATTTTCTTTGAATCTTCGGTGAATGCATCTTCCTTCTCAAAGTTATCCAAATTTAGAAATGCAACAATTTCATTATTTACTATAACTGGAATAGACAAAGTTGATTTTATCTCGTCTATCCTTCCATATTTGGTCAAAATATCTAAATTTTCTGTTTCTCCAAAAGTTTCCCTATCAAATTCTCCGAGAGCCTCTATTTCTTTAATTTCTCCTTGCGTACCTTGAACCAATTCATTTGGTCTAAGTCTTATTTTTGACAGTTGTTCGAAATTGTAATCTACGCAACCCGAAAACATGAAATAGTTGCCTTCTCTAATAAGCACACTCCCACCTTGTGCACCGGGTACGATTTCAACTGCCTTTTCTATCATGTACTGATACGATGGTTGTAGTATATTTTTTAGTACTGCTTGAGTAAATTCATTTATCGCCTGCAATGATTTTCTTTGACTCTCCAAAGACTCTGATACATGTTTTTCAATGTTGACGCGATGCTTTTCGGAAAAAAATAGAATTAAGAGCAGAACCATTACGATGGTAACGAAGAAGAATAAAGGAACAGCCAAATTGTTAAATGAGAACAATCTCTTATACTTCAAGTTGTAGACGAAGGGTTTTCCATCTTCAGATAATCTGATGGGAGTATTGGGAACTAAGCTTAGGAAACTCTGTGCGGGTATTTCAACGATGGCAATTTTGTCTGGTACATATTTAATTGCCGAGTTGTCTAAAATCTTGAATCGTATCACCATCATCATTCCGTTATTTGAGATTTCGTACAGCGTTTTTGGTGGGACACTCTCAATTATCTTGATGTCTTCTATTTTGGGATAGTTTTTCTTTATATCTTTGATCTGTTCATCTATGAAATCAAAATCGTTATTTACTATGGCATCGTGCATCTCATCCCATTGAAAATAGCCAGCACTTATCGACTTTGCGAAAAAGTCGGTCTGCGCTACAAAATAGGCTTTCAGCATACTGAATTGGTTCATAAATGGCGCGTCGTACACCAACTGGGTCATGATTCCAGAGACCAATATTAGTACAACAGCAGAAAGAAATATTAACCATTTTCTTGAATTCATTCTCTTCAGCACCTCTGATTTGAGCTGATTTGAGTATAAAAATTCTCAGTTACATATTCAAATTATATCACATTGTCACTATTACATTCTCCTCTAGTATAACCTGTAGTATAATATAATTATAATACATATGAACAACGAATATTCAAAGAAGACTATATTGAGTAGGAGGAAAAAAGATGATTTTTACACTTACTATGAATCCATGCCTTGATAGATACATTTATGTTGACAAACTTGTTGTCGATGATACGATCAGAGCAAAGAAAACTGTCGATTATCCGGCCGGAAAGGGAATAGATGTTTCCAGAGTGATAAAGGAGCTCGGTGGTGTATCCGTTGCAATCTCGTTGATTGGTGGAGATACCGGTAGAAAATTGGAAGAGATGCTCGATAAAGAAGGCGTGATCTACAGTTCCATAAGGGTACCTCAAGAGACGCGTCTTAATGTGATATTAGAGACAAAAGAGGGGCAGTATAGGATAAGCATGCCAGGTGAAAAAATCGGCGTCAAAAAGCTTGAATCAGTACTCGATGTATTGCATGCACTCGTTAGAGAAAATGATACTGTTGTTGTCTCGGGTAGTTTGCCAAGTGGCGTCTCATCTGACTTCTACACAGGAGTAATCTTTACACTCAAGCAGTGGGGAGTAACTGTGTATTTCGATGCCGATGGCGATAAATTAATTGCAGGACTAATCGGACAACCTGATTACATAAAGCCAAACTTACATGAGTTTCAAAGATTGGTTGACAAAGAGATATTGAATGTGACAGAGATGATTGAGGAAGCAGAGCGGTGTTTGTCAAGATAGTTGTCGCATTAAATTTTATTTACATAGTTCCCCCGATAGCCAAATCAAGTTCCTGCTCTCTTATTGGATTTAAGGCAACTACCTCCGGCAATGTCCAATCCCTAATATTCCCTGACCACCTTGATGGATGCCTGGCCTTACTTCTTTCATAGACTTTTATACGGTTTCCCAAAATCTTTTTATCCAGCCCATAATGCCTTTGATAAGGGGTTATGAAATTAATCCCGCTATGCAGATGAGTAAGGTTATACCACCTCACGAAAGCTTCGACCCATTGCCTTGCTTCTCTTAAGCTCGAGAAGCCTCTAAAGGGATATCTGGGGCGATATTTCATCGTCTTAAAGAGCGATTCAGAATATGGATTATCATTGCTTACTCTGGGCCTTGAAAATGAACTTTGAACCCCTAGTTTCTCTAATGTAGCTAAAAAGGTTGCGGCCTTCATGGGGCTCCCATTATCCGAATGTAATACTAACGGCCTTCCCTGGATTTCCTGAGTAAGTACAGCCTTTTTTATGAGTTCTTCGGCATATTCAGCCTTTTCGGTTTCCCATACTTCATAAGCGACTATGTATCGGCTGAATATATCTACTATCATATAGAGTTTGTAGTATTGCCCTTTAACAGCCGCATCTAACCAGGTAATATCCCATGTCCACACTTGATTGGGAGCGGTGGCTATATGGGTGGGTGGTTCTCTTTTGACCGGCTGCTTACTACGGTTCCTATAAGTGTCCATCTTCTCATCCTTTAAGATGCGATAAAATGTTGATTCCGACGCGATATACTCCCCTTTATCTGCTAGTTTGGGTACGATTTGGCATGGAGGCAGATCGGCAAACTCGGGGCTATTAGTTACCTCAATGATTTTTGCCCGTTCTTCTTCTGTCAGTTTGTTTTTAGGAGAAGGCCGGTTGATAACAGGCCTTTGATCTTCATTGATGATGCCGCTCCTAGTCCAGCGTTGATATGTCCGGTCGCTAATGCCTAATACCTCACAAGCAGGCTTTAGCCTGGCCCCGGCAGCTCTTGCTTCATTGATCAGCTTTACTGCTGTTTCGCGATCTGAGGCGCTGATCAGTCTTCCTCGTGGTCCCCCCAAATCGCTTCGGCTTTTTTTTGAAGCACTAACAGTGCGGCTGCTTCAGCTAATGCTTTTTCTTTCCTCCGAAGTTCTTTCTCAAGAAGTTTGGTCTTCCGCCTCTCCTCCTTTAGATTTTCTTCTAATTCCAGAGGGTCTTTGGCATTTGATCCATTGGCATTCATGCACTGTTTACGCCAGCTTTTAACATCGTCCATAAATAATCCCTTTCTGCGGCAATAGGCCGCTAACTCCTGCTCTGTAAGGGTCGAGGTCTCAAGTACCACATGAAATTTATCCTCTGTGCTCCATTTACCTACAGCAGACGTATTCATTCCTGTCTCGTTTTTCGACCTTATCCAATGATATATTGCGCTCTCAGAAACCCCTAATTCTTTCGATAGACCTGCCACTGTATCATCGGTTGGTGGCTCAAGCCTGTTGAGGACTAACTCTTTAAATTCCCGGGTATAATACCCGTTTGCCTTTCTATGTTCCGACATTGTAAAACCTCCTTAGGATCTGCCGTATTTTTATTATACACTATTTTCTTTACGACAACTATCCTAACATATAGGGTAAGCTAGCTGCATATTTTGGCATTGACCCCTCTGTGAAACAGTCAGGTCAATTTAAAGGCACTCAAAACAAAATGTCCAAACGCGGCTCCAGGCTCTTGAGGAGGGTCATATTCACCACAGCGCTTGCTAATATTCGCAAGAAGCGCAATGGCGAGAATATTAACCCAGTGCTTTATGAGTATTACCATGAAAAATGCAAGAGTAAACCCAAAAAAGTAGCTCTTGGTGCCGTTATGCATAAACTTGTCAATATCATTTTTGCCGTTCTTAGGGATAGAAAGCCGTTTGAGTTAAGAAACCCGGAAGAACATGCAAAATTGCTTATAGCAAAGAAACTGGCGGTTTAATACAACATGCTCGATATTTAGTTTTCAAAGAACAGCCGACCAGCCTGCTAATTTTTAGCTTTTAGGGTTGGTTTGTTTGTTATACCCTTTTTTAAAACCACCTTGCTAAAATTATTTTGCAAAATATCTTGACAACAATTAGCTGGTCTTATAAATTTAAATACAGATACCCCTTGATTTTATCTTTGAGAAGATAAATCAAGGGGTTAATAAATCATGTAGTCCTATATACTTTTTGTATTCATTACCCTCATTGCATTTAATATTGCGATTATTGCCACACCCGTGTCAGCGAATACAGCTTCCCACATAGTTGCAACTCCCACCGCACCAAGTGCAAGGAATATGGCTTTAACCCCTAATGCAAACACAATGTTTTGCATCACAATTTTCCTAGTCCTTTTTGCTATTTTAATTGCAGTGACAATTTTTGATGGTTCATCTGTCATGATAACTATATCAGCTGCTTCAATTGCAGCATCAGACCCCAAGCCGCCCATTGCCACGCCGATATCCGCTCTTGCAAGTACCGGAGCATCGTTGATGCCATCACCAACAAATACAATTTTCCCCTTATGAGATTTCTTAGCATCCAGAGCCTCAATTTTTTCTACCTTGTCGGCCGGTAACAATTCAGTATACACCTCGTCAATTCCAAGTTGGGTTGCTATTTTTTCCCCAACTGCCTTCGAATCACCAGTAAGCATAACAATATTTCTAACACCTAATGCCTTCAATCCTTTAATCGCATCAGCTGAATCTTCCTTCACTGCGTCAGAGATTACAATATTTCCTGCATACTTCTTGTCTACTGCAACATGTACTACTGTACCTAGAGTCTCAACTTCCTGATATTTAATGTTTTCTTTATTCATCAGTTTGCTATTTCCGACAAGAATCTCTTTACCACCAACTTTAGCCCGAATCCCATGACCTGCAATTTCCTCATAGTCTTCAATTTTAGTGATATCGACATCTTTGT
This sequence comes from Fervidobacterium islandicum, assembly GCF_000767275.3. NCBI lineage: Bacteria > Thermotogati > Thermotogota > Thermotogae > Thermotogales > Fervidobacteriaceae > Fervidobacterium > Fervidobacterium islandicum. The sequence continues at coordinate 288,258 of NZ_CP014334.2, forward strand.
TATAGGCTTTCAGAATGGATAGTGCAATTGGATGACTTGAGTGACTTTCAGCATATGCTGCATATTCAATCAATTCCTCCTTTGTAAAATCACTTTGAGGGTTGATACTCACAACTTCAAATACACCCTTGGTTAGCGTTCCCGTCTTATCGAAAACAACTGTTTCCACATTGTTCAACGCGTCAAGATAGTTACTGCCTTTTACTAATATACCTCTCTTCGCTGCTCCACCAATCCCTCCGAAGAAGCCCAATGGTATTGAAACTACTAACGCACATGGACAAGATATAACTAAGAACACTAAGGCTCGATATATCCATGTAGAGAAAGTTGCACCGGGGATCACCAATGGAGGTATGATTGCTAAGGCTAATGCTCCAAAGACTACAATCGGAGTATAGAAACGCGCAAATTTTGTTATAAATTTTTCTGTAGGAGCCTTCCTACTGCTGGCATTCTGAACCAGATCCAAAATTTTAGATACAGTTGAATCACCATAATCCTTTGTTACCTCTATTGTCAAAACGCCATTTTTATTAATGAATCCGCTCAATACATCGTCTCCTGGCCCGACTTCACGAGGAACAGATTCCCCTGTTAACGCTGCAGTGTCAACCATTGAGTTTCCTTCTATAACCTTGCCATCGAGGGGAACTTTTTCTCCTGGTTTAACAATAATGATGTCACCTATGTTTACCTCTTCAGGAGATACTTTCCTGATCTCATCGCCAACTTTAAGATTTGCATAGTCAGGACGAATATCCATCAAAGCACTTATTGATTTTCTGGAGTGACCTACAGCTATATTCTGAAGCAATTCACCTACCAGATAGAACAGCATAACTGCTACACCTTCTGGATACTCTCCAACGAAGAAAGCACCAATGGTAGCAATACTCATCAAAAAATGCTCACTGAATACCTGACCGCGGGCAATACCTTTTATTGCTCTTAAGACAACCTCTCCACCAACTATGATATAACTAATAATAAACAAGGTAAGCTCAAGCCAATTTTGGAAATTAAAGATGATTCCCACGGCAAATATTGCTCCACCGACCACAAGTCTTATGATTTCTTTTTTGTTGACACCTTCTTCTTCCTCTTCATTATTTTCTTTTACGTTGGCCTTAGATGTATTCTCCTCAAAAATGACCTTTACATCTGGCTCTATTTTCTTTACTATGCCTTCAATCTTCTCATTTAACTCAGAGCGGTTGACTTTCGGACTTATTTCCAGTGTTAGTTTCTTCGAAACAAAATCTACTGCAGCAAATTCAACTCCTTCTAGACCGCTTATTTCTTTTTCTATTTTAGCTGCACAATTCGCGCAGCCAAGTCCTTCAAGCATTACTATGCTTTTGTTCACCTTTTTCTTCTCTGCATCAACTATTTTAACATCCGGCTCAAGTTTATTTACAATGGATGTTACTTCTCCAAGAATTTTACCAAATTCCTTTTTATCGACCGCTTCAATTGTCAGCTTCTTAGATACAAAATCAACGGTCGCACTATTTACTCCTTCAAGGCTTTGTGTTTGAGCTTCAATCTTTGCAGCACAATTCGCACAGTCAAGTCCTTCAAGTATTAATACTTTTTTATTGCTCTTGTTAACGGATTTTTCTTTCACTACCACATCCGGTTCGTGCTTGTGCACTATGGTTTTAACTTGCTGTAATATATTCTTATACTCTTGCTCTGATTCAATTTCTAAAGTCAATGTCTTGTTCATGAAGTTCATATAGGCTTTGACTCCATTTAATTTATTAACCTCTTCTTCAATTTTAGCTGCACAATTTGCGCAATCTAAACCTTCTAAAATTACTTCCTTCTTTAACATTACTGACCCTCCTCGTATAATAAGTTCGGTAAAAATTAAAATTGGTCTTTGAAAATTGAATGCATATTTTTTAACACCTCTGGTAAAATAGTTTCAGGTTGCCCCTCCTTGAGACTTTGTTCTCTTAAATAAGATTGCCTAACTAGAGTACAGCTTTTTACTTGCCGGAAAATGTTTTGCCTCGTTTTCTTATGTACCGCGAGGTTGTAAGGCTGTACTCAATCCGGAGGTGATTCCTTTGGCTATTTTAGCTATTGATGTCTCAAAGAACTATCTTTCTTTCTTTTCTGATTTCATCGGTAGTGGGACTGTTGAGAACTCTCCTCAAGGTATTGTTGAACTTTTTAACAAAGCTTTTGCTTCTTCTTCCGATTTTTCTCTTGTCCTTGAATCAACTGGTGTTTTTTCTTTTAATGTCGCTAACTTCTTCTTTCAAAACAACGTACCTGTCTTTTGGGTTAAAACTGATAACATTAAGCTCTATCGCAAAATTCTCAATCGTCCTAAAACTGACAAAATCGATGCTGAACTTATTTTCTCTATCGCTTCTAAATTTCCTGAGTCTTTAGTCCCTTTTGTCAATAACTCATATATCATCTCTGAGCTTCGTAATCTCACCAGACTTTATTTAAAGTTCAACGAAGATATCGCTCGATTGAAACTTAGGCGTTTCTCTTTATTTCCCTAAACTTGACTTTAAACTAAATAAGACTTTCGAATGCCTGCTTAAAGATTATACAATCGAAGAAATCGCAAACATGCCAATTGAAGAGTTATTTGAATATATTGCGAAAATTTCCAGACACAATGTCTCTTCACAAGTCTTAGCAGAAAAACTCCAAACTCTTGCTAAAGATGCCTTGAGGTTGTCTGTTAATCCTTCAAACACTCTGAGAATATCTATTGTTTCCACTATCGATTTGATACAGCACTATGAAAAACAAATCGAACTAGTAAAGAAAGAAATAAGTAAATTACTTAAAGTAATTTCGAACACACTAACAACAGTCAAAGGGATAGGAGAAATAACTGCAGCTGGAATTATAGCCGAAATAGGAGACATCAATCGTTTCGAAAAAGCCTCAGCGTTAGCATCATACGCAGGGCTTGTATGGACAATCAATCAAAGTGGAAATTACAAATCAGAAAACAACCAACTAACGAAAAAAGGGAACAAGTATCTAAGAACATACCTAGTAATGGCAGCGAACGGAGTAAAGACATACGATCCTGTATACAAAGAATATTATCGCAAAAAGTACGCAGAAGCAACAACACACAAACACATGAGAGCGCTAATATTAACTGCAAGGAAATTAGTAAATTTAGTGTATTATTTACTAAAGAACAACGTACCGTATGTACCGATGAAATAGGTAAAAAGAACGAAATCAAGTATGTGAAGAATGAAAGTGAAATATTAAGTTATTGAAAGTCAAAGTGTTGACTAGGTTTTTTATTTTTCTATTTTTTCTCCTCTTGACTTATTACCGGAAATCTTACTTACTTTCTTCTGAAATATGAATTAATCCCTGGTCAAATATTTGCTTTACATGTTCATCTTCAAGAGAGTAGAATACAGTCTTTCCTTCTCTTCTGCTCTTTACTAGTCCAGCCTGCTTTAAGACTCTTAGCTGATGAGAAATTGCTGATTGGGTCATATTTAATAAGAATGCAATATCGCAAACGCACATCTCTGATTCACCTAATGCCCAGAGTATCTTAATTCTTGTTGAATCTCCAAAAACTTTAAATAGTTCTGCTAGATCATATAGAGTTTCTTCTTGAGGCATTTTTTCTCGCACTTTATTTACAATTTCCTCATGTATTACATCACAGTCGCATCTTTCAATTGGTTGAATTTTTTTTGCCATATTTATATCACCTCCTACATAAAAATATGGTATAAATAATTTAGCTTAAAAAAATTGAGGGCAGGACAACTTATGTCACCTTGGCTTTTAAGCCATTTAAGGAGTCTGTTGCCTGCCTTTAACCATGATTAGTTGGTTGGGCTTTCAGCCCTCGTCAGCATGGAGGATTGGTTCAGCAGGCTCCCTGCCCTCATCATTCGAAAGGAGGATTTTTCATGGATAACTTCCCTGTTTTCGTCGGCATCGATGTTTCCAAGGATAAGTTCAACGTCTGCGCTATCTCTAATCCCAGTTCCATCATCTTCGAATCTTCTTTCGATATGTCCCAGCAAGGCTTTTCCTCCTTCGCAAACAAACTCTCTGCCTTCCCAAAACAATCCATCATCATCGCTATGGAATCTACTGGCTGTTATCATCTCAACCTTCTGGCTTTCCTTTCTTCCAACGACTTTGCTTGCGCTGTTTTTAATCCTCTAACTGTTAAAAACTTTGCTTCTCTTCGAAAGACCAAAACCGACAAAATCGATGCTCGCATTATCGCTACTGCTTTGTTTTACCTACAACATCAAATTCCTTCTTCTGCTTTTGTCAACTCTGAGCTTCGTGATATTGTCAGAGCACGCGAAAACATTATCCACCGCATCGCAAAAGTTAAAGACAATATCGAAAAACTGCTCAACGTTCTTTTCCCTGAACTCGAAAGAGTTACCAATATCTACAGTGACACTATCCTCAATCTTCTTTCTCATTTCCCTTCTGCCAAGGCTATTCAAAAGGCTCGTAATCTGGATGTGTTCTTTTCCAAAGACCGTGGCAGAAGTACAAAACTTAATGCTCAAAAACTTAAAGAACTCGCTAATAACTCGATTGCTCAATATTGGCCGATGAAAGAAAAGATTCTTGTGCAAAATATCAAAGAACTACAATTTTTACAGCAACAGCTTGAAGAATACGACAAGATGATGAAAGAATATTGCGAATGTAGTGCGATAAACCTTGATATCGAGATACTCACGTCAATACCAGGTATTGGTGAAAACAGCGCGATGCATTTCTTGGCAGAAGTTGGAGATATCTCAAGATTTAGTACATACAAAAAACTCATTGCGTATTGTGGACTCGATCCAAGCATTGCCCAATCAGGCAAAAGCAAAGTAGAAGGACACATATCGAAAAGGGGCAATGCCCACCTAAGACGAATACTATGGCTAATGGCAGTGAGTGTAGTGATTCACAACGAATATTTCCGAACATACTATGAACGAAAAAGGCAGCAAGGTATACCGTACAAAAAAGCGATAATGTCAGTAGTACACAAGTTATTGCGAACGTTGTACGCAATGTTGAGAAAGAAAGAGAAGTTCAATATTGATTATGCTATCTCACACTCAAAACAAAAATTTAATTTTGCATAGTTGACTCCTTATCATTCAATTGAACACTTGAATAAGCTTTCATATATATTATAAACCTCAATTCTCCGTTTGTCAATAAAAACATATGAGTAATTGTTCAAGTGTGTTTATCTTTTAGCTTTACGGTCAAGACCGCCACCTCTAAGCGCAGCGTAGGTGGGTTTTAATCAGGTGGAGTAGACTCTCCATCTGATTCCCCGATGTTTCAGCTTGCTGAAACGAGTTCACTTATTAGATTATCCCCAAGTATAAATAGAAAAGAACCGCCCATCAAGAAGTATTTCTCCTCAATCGGCGGTCAAATTCGTTTTATTTTTCTATATCAATTTCTACACCAGATTTAAATTCAATAGTTAGTTTGTCATCATAAACCGTTATTTTCTCTATAAGTCTCCTTACTAGTTGCTCATCATACTCCTCAAGGAGGGTGGATTGTTCATTTAGGAACTTTTCCATATCTTCTAGTCTTTGCTTGGAGCCTTTTTTGCCAGCTTCTTCTGCTAAAGCCTTATGTCTTTCCTCTCTGAGCCTGTAAATCTCATCGGCTATATCGTTATAATCCTCTTTGGAATTGGCCAGTCTCAAAAGGTCTTTTTGTAATTCCTCTAGCTTTTTATCTATCTCGGAAACAACATTATTGCCCGTTTCACTTATCACTGTTTCTATATTTTCCTTTAAGATAGTTAAAAAGCCATCCTTTTGCCCTATTAGTTTATTAATTGCCTCTACCGTAGCAATACCTATCATATCCTCCAGCACGGTTCGGGAATGACAAGTTAACCCTGTATTCTCAAGTCTACTGACGCATCTCCAAACAATCGATTTTTTACCTCGATTATTCCAATGAACTCTACGGTATATTTCGCCACACTCACCACAGAAGATAATTTGCGAAAATACATGATTTGAACTAAAGTTTCTTTTCTTTCCACTAGTACTTATATGTCCTCTACTTCTACGAACTAACTCTTCTTGTACCTGCATGAAAATTTCACGCGGGATAATGGCTTCATGGTTATTCTCTACATAATACTGAGGTACGATTCCGTTATTCACAACCCTCTTTTTTGTAAGAAAATCTACCGTATAAGTTTTTTGGAGCAATGCATCACCAATGTATTTTTCATTGCTTAATATTTTCCTTATAGTACTGGTATGCCACCTTTTTTTCCCCGCTCCCGTAAGTATGCCATCAGTTTCAAGTCCTTTTTTGATTTTATCCATACTGGAGCCTTCAAGATACTCTCGGTAAATCCTTTTAACAATTTCAGCTTCCTCCGGCACAATTACTAATCGCTTATTTTCATCTTTGGTATATCCTAAAAACCTAGAACAATTGACCATTACCTCTCCCTGTTGGTATCGGTATTGGTAACCAAGCTTTACATTCTGGCTTAGTGACTGGCTCTCTTGTTGCGCTAAGGATGCCATAATGGTAAGCATAATTTCACCTTTGGCATCCAGTGTATTGATATTTTCTTTCTCAAAATATACCGCAACATTTTTATCTTTAAGTTTTCTGATGTATTGTAGACAGTCCAAGGTATTTCTAGCAAATCGGCTTATTGATTTGGTAATAACCATATCAATTTTCCCAGCCATACACTCATCAATCATTCGATTAAATTCATCACGATTTTTTGTATTTGTACCGCTGATACCATCATCAGCAAAGATCCCTGCAAATTCCCACTCTGAATTTTTCTTAATAAATTCAGTATAATGTTCAATCTGCACTTCGTAACTACTAGCTTGTTCATCGCTGTCGGTAGAAACTCGACAATAAGCAGCAACCCGAAGTTTTGGTGTTTCATCTTCTTTTCGATTGTTGCCCATGCGTTTTATTGCAGGTATAATCATTACATTTTTACTAACTGCCATCTTACTGTCCCTCACTTTCTATTAAGCTATAAACATACTCCGCTTGTGTAAAAGGATTTGTATACTTCTGAATTACTTGTCCTATGGTAAACTTCTTAGAAATAGTAGGTTTGTCTTCTTTCTTGGGTTCAAAGATTCTACCTAGCTTTTTCGCTCTCTTTACCCTCTCTGCTTCTGCTTTTTCGTAGGTCTCTTTATCAATGATGGCAGGGTAATAATCATCACCAAGATAACGTTCGTTTCTTAGCATCCTTCCAGCAGTTCCATGATAAGCATCTATTCCAGCAGTCTTTGCTGCGACCGATAAAGAAAGGCCTGATAAGTATCCCCTATACAAACTCCTAACCTTTTCAGCTTTTTCTTCATCGATAACTGCTCTACCATTCTCTATCCTATAGCCGTAAGGCGTATGTGCCACTTTTCTCACATCCTTTCCCTTAGTGTGATTCCGCATTTTAAAATGAAACCTATCTCTACTCTTGAGAAGACAATTATTTTTTCAACATAATCATTAAAAAGTTGGTCGTTAAAGTCACTTAACATTTCAGCCTTATTTGTAAATTTTATTAAGTTACTGACTTCCTGCACCTTTGATAATTCTCCATTTAAGGCATGAATTAATGCTTCTTTTTGCTCCATATAGTTGTTTGCTTCCATTTGCAGTTCATTGTTTTCTCGATTAAAAAGGGCAGGTTCTAGATATCCCTTCGCCATAAGCTTTACAAGCAGTTCTCTCTGTTCCGCGTTTTTTTCAATTTGCTTCTCTAATTCCTGAATTCTTGAAAGGTTATCAGACTTGTTCATTCCACGTAAAGCCTCTAATAGTGGTTGTAGAATAAGTTTTCTGCCGAAAATCAGCTTATTCATCATCGTAACAAATGCCTTCTTTATATCCTCATCTCGAATAAACTGCATGGAACATTCTGTTATCTGCTTTAAGTGTTTGCTACAACACCAGGCTACGTATTTTCTTGCACCAGATGAATGAATTCGCCTTTTAAAGGTACTACCACATTCCGAGCAAATAATTTTTCCAGAGAAAGAATACCGGTTTTGGTATTTATTGTTACGCTTTTCTATGCCCTTTTCTTTTGCCCTTTGATTTAAGGCAGCTTCTACTGCTTCAAATACTTCATGGCTGATAATTGCCTCATGGTGATTTTCTATTAAATATTTATTTTTCTCACCATAATTGGTGCGCTTATTAAATCGGGAATCTGTATAAGTTTTTTGCAGTATAGCATCCCCAGTATATTTCTCATTTTTTAATATCCCTCGAATTGTAGTAGCAGTCCAACGAGCACCTCTTTTAGTAGGTATACCCATTTGATTAAGATCATCTGCAACTTTCTGTGTACCTTTGCCCGATAATACTTCTGCGAAAATATACTTCACGATTTCTGCCTGCTCAGGGTTTACCACCAAAGGTTGATTGACTTGTTCACACCGATAGGTAAAGGACAAAGGGGAATGATCGTCGCTCCACCGAAGACCGGTAAGACCACGATACTCAAAGAAATTGCCAACGGAATTGCAACTAACCATCCTGATACAATTAGAATCGTATTACTCATCGATGAACGACCTGAAGAAGTTACAGATATCAAAGAATCGGTAGATGCAAAGGTTATAGCAGCCCCGTTTGATATGCCTTCCGATAAGCAGATAAAAATTGCTGAACTTACGCTTGAAATGTGCAAAAGACTTGTTGAATATGGAAATCACGTTGTTGTGCTCCTTGATAGTCTTACACGACTTGGAAGGGTTTATAACATAACCGTTCCACCAAGTGGTAAACTGTTGACTGGTGGTGTTGATCCGGCTGCACTTTACAAACCCAAACATTTCTTCGGTGCTGCAAGAAACACAAGAGAAGGTGGAAGTTTAACCATCATCGCAACCGCACTCATAGAGACTGGATCGAAGATGGATGAAGTGATATTTGAAGAATTCAAAGGTACAGGTAATATGGAACTTGTGCTTTCAAGACAGCTTGCTAACAAAAGGATTTTCCCAGCCATCAATCTTGCACTTTCGGGTACAAGAAAAGAAGAATTATTGATTGGGCAAAACGAATTGAAGAAAGTGTGGATCCTTAGGCGTATGTTGAGCTCTATGTCTGAAGAAGAAGGTCTCAAACTCATACTTTCAAAATTGAAAGAAACGAAATCGAACGAAGAGTTCTTAGCTTTAATAGACGCCCAGAAAACAGTATAACAATACATTTTTTTCTTTGCTCACCTAAGTATAGGAGGAATTATCAATGAACCAAGAAGAGCTTAACAACGTGATATTGCGTAAGCGTAAATTAGCCTACGGAGTTCATGATGTCTGGATTAAAAATGATCTCATTGGTAGACAAGCTAAACCTGGTCAGTTTGTTATAGTGAGGATAAGTGAAAAAGGCGAACGCATACCTCTAACGATAGCCGAGTCCAATGGTGAAGCGTTCAGAATCGTTGTCAAAGCGGTTGGGAAATCCACATACGAACTGTGCTCGCTCAACGAAGGCGATATACTTTACGATGTAGTTGGACCACTCGGTAAGCCAAGTGAAATTAAGTATCATGGAAACGTACTAATAATCGGTGGTGGAGTTGGAATAGCCGCTATATTACCAATTGCAAAAGCGCTAAAAAGTGCAGGCAACAACATAACAGTTATAATTGGAGCAAGAACAATCCAAGATTTGATATTAAGAGATGAATTCACATTTGCCGATAAACTTTTACCAACAACAGACGATGGAAGTTTCGGATACAAAGGTAACGTGATAGATGCCATGAAAATCGAGCTTGAAAAAGAAAATTACAACGTAATTTGGTCGATAGGACCAGCTATCATGATGAAACTTTCAAGTGAAATTGCCACAAAATACAACATTCCCATTTGGGTTTCGTTGAATTCTATCATGATAGATGGTACTGGTATGTGTGGTGGTTGCCGAACGGTGATAAAAACTGATAATTCCGAAAAGATACAGTACGTATGCGTTGATGGACCAGAATTCGATGGTAGATACGTTGATTGGGATAGCTTCATCAAAAGGCTAAACCAATACAAAGAACAAGAAAAATTGGCTCTTGAAAGATATCTGAAAGAAGTTGGTGAACCTACATGGCTGTGAAAGACAGAGTCCACGTGCCAGAACAACCTGCTGAAATAAGAAAAACTAACTTTTTGGAAGTATCGCTCGGTTACACACCAGAATTGGCGCAACAGGAAGCCTCACGATGCTTACAATGTAAAATACCAACGTGTATATCCGGTTGTCCGGTCGGTATCGATATACCGGGCTTTATTAAAGAGATAGCTAAGGGTAATTTCGAAGGTTCGTATAAGATTTTAAAATCTTACAATTATCTGCCAGCAATATGTGGACGTGTATGTCCACAAGAGGTACAATGCGAGGGGTTATGCATTTTAAATAAAATTGGAAGATCAATCAACATAGGTGCACTTGAACGATTCGTCGCAGATTGGGCGGATGAAAACAACATCGAATACGAAAATGAAAATACTAAATTTCAATTCAACATAAGCAAAGCAAAAGATAAGAAAGTGGCTATAATCGGCTCTGGACCAGCCGGATTGACGGTTGCATCTGAACTTGGTAGATATGGTTTCACCGTGGATATATACGAAGCCCTGCACGAATTCGGCGGTGTATTGACGTACGGTATACCAGAATTCAGATTACCAAAATCGATAGTCAAAAAAGAAATTGCCGCACTTGAAAAACTCGATGTGCGATTTTTCAAGAATATACCAGTTGGATACGCTATATCCGTTAAGGAAATCCTCGAATCTTACGATGCCGTTTTCATCGGTGTCGGTGCTGGCACACCTAAATTTATGGGCATACCCGGAAGTGAGTTGAACGGTGTGTATTCTGCCAACGAATTTTTAACAAGGATAAACCTTATGAGAGCGTACAAATTCCCGGAGTACGATACACCTATACGAATCGGCAAAAAAGTGGCTGTAATCGGTGGTGGAAACACCGCAATGGATGCAGCAAGAAGTGCTCTAAGACTTGGTGCAGACGTCACTATAATATACCGTCGAACAGAAGCAGAAATGCCAGCGAGAAAAGCGGAAATCGAACATGCGAAAGAAGAGGGTGTTAAATTTTACACACTCGCAACACCTGTCAAGTACATCGGTGATGAAAATGGTAATTTGGTAGCTATCGAATGTATCAGGATGGAACTTGGCGCGCCTGATGAAAGTGGTAGAAGACGACCTGTTGAGATTCCAAACAGTAACTTTATCTTGGAAATGGATACAGTTATCGAAGCGATAGGTACTGAAGCGAATAAATTTCTGCTCAGTCAATTTCCAGATTTAAAGACAAACAAATACGGTTACATAATAACAGACGAATACGGTCAGACAAGTAATCCGAAAGTCTTCGCTGGAGGAGATATTGTAACAGGTTCAGCAACAGTTATCTTAGCCATGGGAGCTGGTAAAAAAGCTGCGCAAGGTATAATGAAATTCCTATCAGAAAACAGATGAAGGTGAAGATGATGTGATTTACATCGAAATACTATCTGCGATAATTGTTCTTCTAATACTCGTTGCAATAGTCTTATCAACTATCCCCATGCAAAGAAACATGCTTGAAGAAGCACTAAGGCAAGAGAAAGCCCAATTAAAAGCGGAAAATATCTTTTGGGAAACGATCGATGACACGGTTTTGAAAAACCTACCTGATACTTTTTCGATAAATTACCAAGTTGAAGTTGATGGCAACAAATACATCGTCACCATCAGTGCGGAAAAATTTCAAAGGCAAAAGTAATTGAGAAATGAACATCCCCCGGAAACACATTTAACTTCGTCGGGGGATTTTTTATATCTTATAGGTGATTTTATTTCTATTCAACGAATATGGTGTTACAGTATTGACTTTTTTTTTTTTTTTTTTGATATAATTAAAATAACTCTGCGCAGAGTAAATCGTGTTAAAAATTATTGATTCTTACAAGGAGGTATAACAGATGAATATTTTGAAAAGATTAATCAATGGTAATGTTCCACTTGGTGGTTGTATAAATAGAAGTCAAAGATGTGCGAGCATTGAGATTAGTAAAAAATAACCTAATGGTTTAATGTTACTAGACCCGGGTCTAATATTTTATTGGATCGAATTAGAAGACTTGAATTTCAGAATAAATAACTGAAATTCGAAATAGGGAGGAACCGAAATGAGTAGATTTGTTGTAAAAATTGATAAATATGATAAGATAATATATTATGATCTTTTAATGCGTGAAATTAAGATAGTAAATAAGAACTCATTGAACACAAAATTCGAAAGTTATGATTCAGATGAAAGAATTGCATTAATGAATTATATTAATAATAAGATAAAATATTCAAACGATACTTTGTCAATAACAGATGCAATTACCTATGATTGTAATTTAAGTTGTGTATATTGCATGCAAAATGGACCAAAAATAGACAAAACCCAACTGGAAATTGAAACTGTGAAGAAAGTGGAACTTTACAGAAAACTTCTCAGTATCTTCAATCCAAAATCATTTATTATTACATTTTTTGGCGGGGAACCTTCGCTAAAAATTGATTATTTGCAGCAGGTTCTTGAACAAATTGAATCTGAAGAAAAGTTTAAACAGTTTAATATAATATCAAATGGAAATTTTGTTTTTGATGATTTGTTTTCAATATTAAACCACAGAAAATTTGGAGTTATTCAGTTGACATTAGATGGTCCAAGAGAGCTCCATAATGCAAGACGTCCACGAAAAGATGGGGCAAGTAGTTGGGACAGAATAATGGATAACATGAGTAAAATATTTTGTTATTCAAATTCAACTGTGGTGATTCATACCGTTTTAGATGAGACAAACTCTAATTTTTATTACAAGAAGATGCTAGACGAGCTCGTTGAGATATTCGGAGTGAAAGTATTATCAGAAAGGGTTATTTTTAATATTGGTTTATTAACGAATCCAGAAAATGGTGGATTATCATTAAAAGGAATCAATATTTGTCAAAAAGAGTACGCCGAAAAATACGTTGAAGCAGTCAAATCTGTGATTAATTTTGGCTTTAGGATCATCGATTTTCTAAATGTTTGGCCTTGCACATACAAAAAAGAATCCGACCTTGTCTTAGCTCCGAATGGTGATGTATACAATTGTATTTCTGGAATTGGAGTAAGTAATTTCAAAATCGCAAATTACGAAGAGATAATGTCTAACGAAGAGATATTCATTAAAAAATATGCTAATTTCTTAGAATCCATTTCTCATGATAAAACTTGTATGAGTTGTACTTTTCTTCCAATTTGTGATGGTGGCTGTAAATACAACTCATTTTTAAAGCAAACTCCGAAAGATTGTTGGAAAGAATTTTTAGAAACATTGTATAGTTCAGATTTAATTGAATTATATGTATTAAATCAAGAAAGGGTGATCGTTCCTTGAGTCTTGTTTTATTGAAAGGTGTTAGTAAATCCTTTGGAGACCAAAGAGTGCTTGAAAATGTAAGTTTGAACATTTCAGAAGGTGAATTCACCGTATTGGTAGGTCCAAACGGCGCTGGTAAGAGTACGCTTTTGCGAATCATGGTAGGTTTACTTTTACCAGATGAAGGTGAAGTGAACATCTTAGGTTTTGACGTAAAAAAGCACTGGAAAAAACTCGCAAGGTATATCGGTGTTGTGCTTGCTAACGAAAGAAGTTTATATTGGAAGCTAACGGCTTGGGAAAACCTTGACATATTCGGTGGAATTTACAATGTTCCAAAAAAGAAGCGAATAGAACGTGCCGAAGAGTTACTTAACTTTTTTGGTTTATACGATGACAAAGATAAGCTCGTTGAAGATTATTCAACTGGAATGCGTAAGAAATTGTTACTTTGTAAAGCTTTAATTCATCAACCAAAGATTCTCTTCATAGATGAGATTTTGAATGGTCTCGATGTTAACGCCGTCATTCAGGTTAATTCTTTTTTAGAAAAGTCGAGCAAAGATGGTGTGACTGTCGTTATGGTAAGTCACATACTGCACAATTTGAGTGAGGATGCAAAGATAGTACTTCTGAAAAATGGAAAAATTGAGCTTATTTCAAGGTACGGTGATATTTTCGCAAGTAAAGATGTTTACAACCAGCTTTCTGAACTCTTTTTGCAATCTTCCGAATATGCTGAAAACGAATGAAGGTGAAGAACGTGCTGGATACTTTAAAAAGTGTGTTTATCTTAGCGATGAAAGACTTGAAAGTGCGTAGGAAGTACAAATTTGTCTGGATAAATATGGCGCTCACTCCATTTTTTATGATTGCACCGTACGTTTTCAGTGCAAAGATAACAACTCAGCAAGATATAGTAAACAACATACTTATTGGTACACTCCTTTGGTATTGGTTGAATCAATACTTTTTCGGTGTTGGTGATGGCTTTTCGGAAGAACGTATGGAAGGAACACTTGTAACAATTGTTTTATCACCGATTTCCACAGTTGCATTTTTATTTTCAAAAGCAATTGATACATTCATTATGAATTTGTACATAACACTTTTCACACTCTTGTTTTTTTGGTTGCTTGGCATAGATATTTATTTATCGTTCTATTTCTTTTTATTGTTACTTGTGAGTGGGCTTTATATTACTTTCTTTTCGATATTTTTTGCTGGTTTGAATCTTCTGTACAAACGCATCGGAACTTTAAATTATTCGATTCAGTACGGGATAGGTCTTCTATCTGGTATGGTAAATCCTGTTAGCAATTTCCCGTTCTATATTCGTATAGCAAGTTACTTACTGCCATTAACGTATTTAATCGAAGCTGGAAGGGTAATCTTAAACTCCAACGATGTTACGAAGTTTTTCTTTAATTTACTTACAGTGAGTATCATTAGTGTAGTGTATCTTGTTGTCGGTGTTGCGATGTTGAAAAAAGCAGAACACTTGATAAGGCAAAAAGGAGAATGGGAAGAATGGTAAGAGGTTTGTACTTGATTAAAGCACAATTTCTTTCGGCTAAAAGGTACAAGATAGATTTTTACGGTTCGTTCTTCGTGCCATTGCTCACAATAATTCCGTTATTATTCTTGTACTATCTTGGTAGTAAATCGAATATCGTAAAGTTTTTCTATGGGACATCGAATACAACGAATATCTTCGGTTACCTTGCGCTTGGTGCTGCCTACTGGAATTACGTTGAAATTCTGTGGGGAGTAATCTTCACATTGAGACGTTACATGAGAATAGGACAATTTGAAGAAATTTTCTTAACACCAGTGAGCGGACTTGAGTACATTCTATCTTGGAGTGTGTTCGGCATTTCAAGAGTAACCATAGAATCTGTACCTATATTAATACTTGCACTTTTGAGCAATTTATTGACAATAAAACCACTAAACTTGTTACTTTTTATATGTTCATTTGTTATTTCCATTATTGCATCGTTCGGATTTGTCTTCCTTTTCTTTGGGTTAACGTTACTTTTAAAGGACGCCGATGAACTGGTAAGCTTGGTAGGAAACGCTGCACCTTTGATAGGTGGGATGTTCTTTCCAGTGACCGTATTACCGAAGTTCTTACGTTACGTTTCGTACGTCTTTCCTTTTACGTGGGGCTTAGATTTATCAAGACATTTTCTGATGGGTACAAAAACGATTTTTGATTTGAAAAGTGAGTTTATGATTTTCACAGTGATATCTTTTCTCTATATTATCGCTGGTTACTTGAGTTACGTTATACTCCAACACAAAGCACGCCAAAAAGGAGTACATGGGTTTTAAAATGTTTGCAAAAATAAACCATCCCCAGAGACTATCAAACAATCTTTCCGGGGATGGTTTTGTTTTCATATGATCACATTATCTTTTTCACAGATTCTCGTTCGATTATTTTTGTGGGTAATATAACGTTTCTTGGTAATCTGAGATGTTTGTCAAGGATACGTTCTATCAAAAGTTGTGCTGCGGTTGTGCCCATCTCCCAGCGTGGTTGCATCACAGTTGTTAATCTCGGGTTTGTGTATTGTGCAAACGGTGCATCGTCGAAACCTATTATCGATACTTCGTCAGGTACCTTTATACCGTAATCTTTCAGTGCATCTATTGCGCCAAGAGCCGCCCAATCGTTTACGGCAAATATTGCGGTGAAGTTCAATCCGTATTTGTTTAGATGTTGTGTTACACTAACCCATCCATGCTCGGAGTTGTACCCACGGTGTTCACCAAGGTACACCTTTACTTCATCTTTCTTTGATATTTTATCGAGGAACTTGCGAATACCTTTTTCCCTGTCTTGCGCTGCTGGAGATAACTCAGGACCAGGGATAAACAATATATCTCTGTGTCCGTGGTCGTAAAGATATTTCATAGCCAGATAACCACCGGTTACGTTATCCACGTTGACCACATCGAAATCGATCTCATCAACTCGAAAGTCTATAACGACGTGTTAATGATAAAATAAAAATGTACTGAAAGTGGAATATAAGGATGTACAAAATTGTACATTGATATGATATCCTTTCTCATAGTGAGGAGGGATATCAAATGCAGAACTTAACAGCACATTTAAACATGATAAGGGCGATGAAAATGAAACCTAACTTTTCAGAACTTGCAAGAATATATGGGATAGACAGAAGAACAGTAAAAAAGTATTATGAGGGTTATGAAGGAAAACCTAAGAATAGAAATAAACCAAGTAAATTGGACAAATACTATGATGAGATAAAATCAAAGCTTGCTATCAAAGGAGTTACAGTCAAGGGTGTTTATGAGTATTTAAAATCAAAAGATGAGACAATAGGAACATACTCAAATTTCAATAAGTATGTTAAGAAAAAAGGATTAAAGCCAGAGAAGAAAGTAAAAGGTCACCCAAGATTTGAGACAGATCCAGGTGAGCAAGCGCAAGTTGATTGGAAAGAGAATATAAAGCTTGTCTCAAGAAATGGAGAGGAGTTTGTTATTAATGTTCTTGATTTTAAATTAGGTTATTCAAGATATTGCTGCTTTGAGATAAACAGGACAAAAACTCAAGAAGAATTAATAGAAAGTCTAATAAGAATATTCAAAGATATAGGCGGAGTACCTAAAGAGATTTTATTTGACAATGCAGCAGCAGTTGTTGATATAACAGGTGAGAAAATTAAAGTAAATTCAAGATTTAAAAGTTTTGCAAAAGACTTTGGGTTTGAAGTGAAACTGTGCAAACCAAGACATTCGTACACAAAAGGAAAAGTTGAAGCAGCAAACAAGTTTATATATTGGATACTGCCATATCAGGGTGAATTTGAAACAGAAGAGGACTTAGTAAGGATAATAAAAGAGATAAACGCAAAGGTCAATATGCAGCCAAATCAAACAACTCAAGTCCCACCTGCTCTTCTGTTTCAAAAAGAAAAAGAGTATTTACAACCCTTGCCAGACAAAAGGTTAATAGAGAGTTACCTAAATTCCTACAAGTCAGTTAAAGTCCAAAAGGACTCTCTGATTTACTACAAGGGAAGTAAATACTCTGTTCCACACGAATACATAGGAAAGACAGTCCAAGTAAAGGAGGTGGAAAACAAAATTTATATTTATTATAACACAAACCTGTTAAGGATACATGTTATTGATGAAAAAAGTATCAATTATCACGATGAAGATTACAAACAGCTAATGCTAATGAGAGTTGGTCAAAAAGAAGAGCTTAACAAGATATGTGAGGAGAACCTAAAGAAATTTGATAATCTGTTGAAAGTTGATTGGAGCCAGTTATTTTCTCGCGTTTAGCTAACTTCCTGGGACGATTAGGGTATGTTTTTCTCTTGGGACGCAAAATATCTAGTTCTTTACATAATCTATATACTTTCTTGTGGTTAATTACCAGCTTATAATCCTCTTGTAAACAAGTGGTCAGCTTCTTATAACCATAGGGATAGCCATCACCAGTTATAAGCTCACAGAGATGTTCTTTTACACTTTCATCAGGTATCTTATTACCCTTTTTATCCTGGGTATAACCAGAAATTTTGCGTCCTGGTTTATGCTGTTGTGCTTTATTTTTGTTATTTATATTATTTCTAGCAATACAGTAGTAGGTGGATAAAGATAAACCGACAAAGCCAAGGACAATAGTTACTCTATATCCTTTTTGGATCCACCTTTTAGCAATAGCAACTTTGTCGGCTACCGAGAGTTTGTCTTATCCCTTAGTTCCCTTAAAATTGCTAAATCTAATTATTTTTAGGCTATTAGACGTTTTAACATATCGTTTTCAGTGCTTATTTCTTTTAATTGTTTTTCCATTGTCTTATATCTTGCTTCTTTAGTTTTAGGTAGTGATGCTACAGAGCCTCTTTGGCGTTTTTTACTAATCCAGGTGTGTATTGTACTTGCTGATATATTATGTCTACGGGCAACTATTGCAACATTACCAGTCTCCTGACACTCATTTATTATTTGTTCTATAAATTCTAAACTATATTGTTTTTTAGCCAATTCAATTACCCCCTATTTCTATTATTTATGCTAACATATTACGCATTTTTTCTCCAAATCTATTAGGGGGCTAGATAGATATCGATAGGTCTCATGTTTACATCCTGGGAATAAATCCGAAACTTTTATTAGTCCTTGACATCTGCTATATTGTAGGACTTTATAGATACAGCAACAGAGGCACCTAAAGAGATGTACATCCAAAGGCTTTCAAAGCCTAATGGTGTATTTTTATTTAAGTAGAAAACAAAAACGAGTATTAAAATTGGCAACGTTGAAAAAAAGCTCGAAATCAAAAAGTGGGGTATCGATTGCCATCCGTGCAATTGAATTCCAAAGACTACACTGTAAACAATAACAGGTAGCATAATTCGAAATACGATTTGGGCTAATGAAAACTCTTGCCCAAATGTGCTCGTCAACAACATAAAATTGATAAGAATTACTGCCAAATATGAAGTAATTGATATGATCAAGAATCTGAGCAAGTCTTGTTTTCTACATCCATTAAGCAAAATTCCTACTAATAAGCCACCCAAACCTGCAGCAATTAACGGTACTCTTGGATATAAAAATGTATTTTCTCTGATCCATTCAAACGATAAAGAAGTGATACCGCCAATTAAATAGGCTATGCTCCCCAAAATATATACTTTTATAATTTCAATAACATTATAGTTTCTCCCCATTTACACAACTCCTTGCTCCCAAGATATCTAATTTGGAAACTTGAAAAATGGCATCTAAATC